>JAFGIS010000333.1 GCA_016929495.1 Polyangiaceae bacterium
CACTTCGATGCGTGGAAGGCCGCAGGCATGAACATGGGGAGCATGCTCGAGGCCAAGATCCTCGTGGAAGTGGGCGGTGGTACGGGAAGCGTCGAGTTTCCGGTGGCCAACGTGACGGCCGGCTGAGCCAACACGACCACCACCAAGAAATGCGGGACGCCCGAATGCGCCCGAATGCGTCTGTGGACGGGCCCAGCTTCGCGCGTTTCGAGGGATTCCGCGGCGAACCACGGAGACACCGCGGGGCGCCGCTCCGGCGCGACGGGCAAGCTGCGGGCCGGCAGGTTCGTCGACCAGCTTGCCTTTGCGGAGCGCGCCTCGCCCTTTCGCAGCTGGAACGCCCTTGTCCCGGTCGAACGTTCAAGACTGCTCTCCAGGCCCCTCCGACCCTCGGATCGTCCGCCACTGGCCATCTGCCCGAAGCGCTCGTGGACGGAGTCGCACGGAGAGACAAGGCCAGCAGCAAACTTTTTACTATTCGGCGCGATTGACCTCGATGGGGCTCCAGGGCTTGAATCTGGAAAGTGGGACCTGGATTGACGCATGATCCGGCTGCAGAGTCCGCAGAGGGCGATCCTCTGATCGGCCGAGACATACAGGGGCGCTACCGGGTCCTCCGGCGACTGGGGTCCGGCGGCATGGGCGTCGTGTATCTGGGCGAACACCTCATGATCAAGCGCAAGGTCGCCATCAAGACCTTGCACGCTCAGTTCGCCTTGCAGCCCTCCGTCGTCCAGCGGTTCCATCGCGAGGCGCTGGCCGCCACCAGTATCGGCAACGAGCACATCGTCGAAGTCACCGACATGGGACGGCTCGACAACGGCGCCTTGTTCATGGTGCTCGAATACCTCGACGGCACGGACCTCGGCCAGGAGATCGAGACGCAGGGACCGCAGCCCCTGGGGCGGATGACCCGCATCATGCTGCAGCTTTGCGACGCATTGGGCGCGGTGCACGACAAGGGCATCGTTCACCGTGACCTGAAGCCTGACAACATCTTCCTCATTCGCCGTGGAGACGATGCGGACTTCGTCAAGGTGCTCGACTTCGGGATCTCCAAGTTCAAGACGAGCCTCGACGACAGCGGCGCGAAGATGACGAGGACCGGCATGCCCATGGGGACGCCGTACTTCATGTCGCCCGAACAGGCGCGCGGTCAGTCCGACGTCGACCATCGAGCGGACATCCACGCCCTGGGCGCCATCATGTACTACGCGCTGTGCGGCCGGTACCCCTTCGACGCGACCAACCTCCCGGAGCTGCTCATCAAGATCTGTACGGAGGTTCCCCCGCCCCTGTCCTCGCTCCGGCCCGACCTGCCGCGGGAGCTGGAAGCGGTCGTGCATCGAGCGCTCGCGCCCTCGCGCGAGAAGCGCTTCGCCGACTGCGCGGAGCTCAGGCAAGCTCTGTTGCCGTTCCGGGACGTCGAAGGGGCCCCGCCCAGTTCGCTTGCCTTCGACAAGACGACGCTAGATCCATCCGCACCGCCAGTCCGCAGGGGCACGGACGCTGGCGCTGCGGGGGGCGTCGCGTCCACGGGATCTCTGGCTGGAGCGGCCCATTCGGTGAGCGACGCACCCGCCGTCCCCACACGCTTTCGCCGCGCGTGGGTCGTTGCCGCGCTCGGTTCCGTCACCCTCGTCGGTGCCGTCGGAGCGTGGTGGGCCGCGCGAGAGGCGACCGCTCCACCTGTGCCCACGCCTTCGGCGAGTGTCGTCACCGTTTCCAATCCCACGACGAAGCTCCCGGACGTGAAACCGGTCGCGGCCACGGTCCGCATCACCGTGACAACCGAGCCTGATGGTGCGGAGCTACTGCTCGACGGCAATCCGATCGCCAACCCGTTCGACGCTGAGCTGCCCCAAACGGACAGACTGCGGACCCTGGAGGCGCGCCTCCCGAACTACCCAACCGTCAAAAGGCAGCTGGTATTGATGCATCCACAGAACGTGCGGCTGAAGCTGACCCCGGTCTCCAGCGAAGCAGCGTCGGCGACCAAGGCCCGCAGCCAAAGAGCCGGCGTTTCCAGCGTTCCGACCCCCGAGCACACGCAGGCCAGTGCCACCCAAGCGTCCGGGGAGCCGCCCCATGAAACCCCACAACCCGAGCCAGCGCCCGAACCCGCGGCGGCCGGGCCCACGACCACCCACCGGAGTCCCGCTCCCACGGCAGCACCCCATGCCGCCCCGGCAACGAAGCACCGCGATTTGAAGAGCCCCTTCTGAGCGCCATGTCCCCAAGCCAGTCCTCGCACCTTGCGTTCAGCGTCCTGCTACTGTTCGTGGCGTCCGTTGCGCGCGCGCAGCAACCCGCTGTCAGCTCTGCGGCCACTGCCCCGGCTGTTTCCCCGTCGACCGCGGGTGCGCGTGCAGAAGACACGAGTGAGCCCCCGAGCGCGAGCACGCCAACGCAAGGACCTGCCGCGGCCACCAGTCCACGCCGGGGCGCGGATACGCAGTATCGAGCGGCCCAACAGTACTTCGATCGTGGCGTCGCCTTCTTTGAGGCCGAGAACTTCGAAGCCGCACTGACGGAGTTCGAGCGAGCGTATGACCGCCTGCAAGGGCACCCGAAGCGCTTCTTCGTGCTCGACAACATCGGGCAATGCCACGAGCGGTTGTTTCGCTACGATCGGGCTCTGGAGTACTACCATCGCTACCTTGCCGAGGGAGGGCCCTCCGCCGAGGATCGCGAGACGGTCGAGGGGGTGATCAGGACCCTGGAGGGACTGCTGGCCACGGTCGTCATCCGGAGCAACGTGCCGGCAGAGGTGTGGCTCGGCGATCGACAGATGGGTGAAGCCCCCGGACGGGTGCTGATCCCGGGGGGCCGCCACGTGATCGAGCTGCGTGCCCGCGGGTACGAGTCTGCCAAGAAAGAGATCAGCATCGCAGCGCGCGAGACGCAGGAGCATTCCTTCGGCCTCCAGGAATTGCGCGAGGGCATCTCGCCCCTCTACTTCTACGGCGGAGCCGTCCTCACCGCCGGTGCGATCGTCGGCGGCGCCTACTTCGGAATGAAAGCCCGCTCGGAGCACGACGAGGGCATCCGCCGTCGCGACGAGATCGGAGCCATCGCCAACACGACCGAGGACGAGGACCGCGTCAAGCGGTATGCGGTCACCGCTGACGTCTGCTTCGCCAGCGGGATCGTTCTGGGCGTGGGGACGACGCTACTCTACTTCATGACCGGTTGGGGTAGCCGAGAGCAGGATCCGGCGGCGACGCCGGTCGACGCAGCCGTCGGGCCCGATTCGCTCGCGCTGAGCCTCCGAGGTGTGTTCTGATGCGCGCCGTCCAGCGTCTGCCCGCAGCGGCTGCGTTCGCGTCCCTCGGCTGCTCGCTGGGACACCTTGGCGATTTCGACGTCCCCAAGTGCGACGATGACGCCAAGTGCGCACCCCTCAATGAGTACCACGGCCTGTCGCCGCAGACAGATTGCCTGACCTACCACTGCCGCAGTGACGCCGACGGCTGCGAGCTTCGAATGACCGACTTCGACGGGGACGGTTTCGTCGGGGCGAGCTGCGCCCGCAGGATCGCCGATTCCGCGTCCGTCGACTGTCAAGACGACGATCCGGACGTCTATCCCGGCAACGAGGAGCTCTGCGACGGCAAGGACAACGACTGCGACCGAGTGATCGACGAGGGGACGGCTCCGGAACGGGACCAGGTCGTCCTGACCCTGGCGGCCGCCGATCCCGACGATGTTGCCACCAGCGTGTGCTTCGGCAGCCCGAAAGCAGCGCCCGTCACCAGCGCAGACCGCGATCCGGCACCCGTCTTTGCCTGCAGCGCCGAGGAACACGCCGTGGCCGCACAGTTGCTGATCCCCGACGGCGACCCCCCGCGGGCCGATCCGCTGGTGTTCGCCTACCAACGCACGCAAGACACCGTGGGATTCGAAAAGGCAGAATCGGCTGATCAGAACTGCCCGACCCAGGCTTCGTTCCTGAAGTGTACCTTCGACGACACGGTCGCAGCGCGGATCGACGGCGCCTGGATCGTTTCAGCCATCAGTCGCGCGGGGTGCAGTGCCGGGCAGTTGAGAGTGGGCTACCGAGAAGGGGACGGAAGTCCTGAGGTCGGTCTGCGCGGTCCGGACCAGCACTCCAACCTCTATCTCGGGGTGGACGTTGGCGACGGCGCGTGCACTGGGGCCAGTCGTGACTCCGGCATCGAGGGCGTGACGCGGTTGAGTCTCGCCGGACAGAACGGCGACACGCGACAAGCCCTGCTTGCTGTGATCGCCGACCGATTCGACCGGCCCATCTGCGGCGGCTCGTCCCGAGACGTGGAGGTGCTGGGAGTCTGGCTCGAGCAGCTGGGCCAGGATTTGATGTGGACCAACGGAGCCAACGATGGGATCCCACAGGTCCTGGGACAGAGCTCGGGTGGCGGACGTCCGGTCGTGCAGGCCATCAAGAGCGAAGGCGTTCCGCTGGGCTATGTCGTGGCCTACGGCGCCTCCGAGGGGGGCCTGGCGCTTCACCGCTTGCCCCTGTTCGACGATCCGCCGGCCTACGAACGAGGCCAGGCCCAAAGCCGCTCTACCGTCCCCATCGAACTCGGCACCAAGACGCTGCTCTTCTCCGACCACTTGGTCGACCACGTGGCGCTGACCCAAGTTGGCGTCGAAGGCGACCACCTCGAGCTCGGTCTGGCCTGGGTCGAGGGCTGCGGCCGCAGCGATGCCCAGATCCTGTTCGCCCGTGCCCGCTACTTCTGGGACAGTCACACCTTCGTGGGCGACAAGCCGCTGAAGGTGGCTTCGGCCAAGCGGCTTCATGAGCCGCCCAGCCTGCTCCACGTCGACAGCGGCTTCGTCGCACCCGGGTTCCAGCGGGGAGGCAGCACGGCCGCTTCCGATCGAGGTGGGGGCTTCTTCGTTGCATGGCGCGACGCAGCGGCCGGCAACGAACTCGGCGCCGCGCGCGTGCTCGAGCTGGACAGCAAGCTGCTCGACGTCACCACCTTGAAAGAGGCTTCCGACGCCGTGGGTCTGCACCTCTTCTACGCTGGCGACAGCGCCACCTTCGCTTTCTACGAACCGGCCTCAGGAAAGGTTCGCGCTGGACCTCTCCAGTGTGGCCGCAGCGCTGCCGTCGGCGACGAACACCCCGGCGCGGCTGACTAGCCTACACCGCACCATCGAGGACAACATGATCAGGGGTCTCGTAACCGCTTGTATGATCGGATTGGCCTGTGGTTTCCTGGCGAGTTGCGGCGGAGACAACGGCGACGCCGGAACGTCGTCGGATCCGGATTGCGCGTCGGGCGAGTGCGGGGGCGCCAGTGGCTCCTCGGGCCATGCCGGAGGCAGCGCCAAGCAGGTGACGAGCGGCGGCGCCGCGGGCAGCGGCCCTGTCGAAAAGCCTGCTCAGTGCGAGACTCGCCGCGACTGCGACGATGGAGTCTTCTGCAACGGCGAGGAGCGGTGCGATCCGGATCACCCCGACGCCGGAGAAGACGGCTGCGTCGCTGCTGAAGAGACGCCCTGCAAGGGCGACGCCTGTGATGAGTCGAAGGCCGTTTGCGTCTCGTGCATCGAAAACGGCGACGTCGACGGGGACGGCGTGCCCTCTGCTGCGTGCGCCGAGGAGGGCGAAGAGCCGGACTGTGACGACAACGATCCCGGGCGACACCCGGGGAGGACGGAAATCTGCGACGAGAACCACATCGACGAGGACTGCGACCCCGAGACCTTCGGCGGTCCCGATGACCGCGACAAGGACAAGGATGGCCACGTCAACGCCGAGTGCTGCAACGAGAACGACGACGGCGACCTGGTATGCGGCGACGACTGCGACGACAGCAAGAGCGGCATCAATCCAGACGAACCCGAAGCCTGCAACGACATCGATGACAACTGCGATGGCATCATTGATGGGATCGAGCAGGCCGGGGACCTGAAAGAGGCATGGTATCTCGACAGAGACGGGGACGGCTACGGCGTGGTCAGCACGCTCACCTATGCGTGTGCGCAACCCGAGGCCAAGAAAGGAGAACAGTGGACCAACACGCTCGGGGACTGCCTCGACAACCCGGACAACCCGGATTCGCCCGCCGTGAACCCGGGTGCAGAGGAATTGTGCGAGGTCAGCAACCTCACCGGAAGACACCTCGACGAAAACTGCGCCAACGGCACCAACGAGGGGTGTGCATGCACCGACGATGACCCCCCTCTGCCGTGCGGTCCTTTCCGGGACGAAGAACAGCAGGTGCCCTTCGTCGACGAGGACGGCGAGTACATCACGGAAGGTGAGTGCCGCCGAGGCCAGCAATTCTGCATCGACGGCAAGATCTCCCCGGAGTGCGTGGGCTCCGTGGGGCCGACGACCGACGAGTGCAACGGGCTGGACGATGATTGCGATGGGCAGGTCGACATCAACCCAGCGACGGGCGAGTACCTGGGCCAGAGCTGGGTGCTCGACGCCGACGGAGACGGTCACGGCGTCCCCGATTCGCTAGAGCGGGCCTGCGACCAGCCAAGCGACGACCATACGGCGTCGGATCTGGAGGATGACTGCGACGATACGAACAAGCTCGTCAACCCCCAGCGCGACGAGGAGTGCAACGGCTACGATGACAACTGCGACGGCATCGTCGACGGCGTTTCCAAGGACCATGACCTGGAGAACACGTACTGGCGGGACCAGGACGGCGACGGCGTGGGAACGTCGAGTTCGACGACGACGACTTGCGCCAGCGAGCCGCCCGCGGGCTACGCCACCGCCGCCGGTGAACCGGATTGCGTCGACGACCCG
>JAFGIS010000334.1 GCA_016929495.1 Polyangiaceae bacterium
ATCCGACTGGCCGGCGTTCAGGTCACGGACCAACGCTTCACCCAGGCCGAGTCCCCCGGCAGCAGCCACGGCGTCCGCCATCACGTCGACCACCATCGATCCGTACACGGAGGTCCCAGCGCCCCGGTCGCTACCGGAGATCCGCGCCGTCTTCTCCAGCGCGGCCAGCATCTGTCGGATGAAGATGGCCTCGAACTGTCGGGCGGCCTGCAGCAGACGCACGGAACGTTCGTCGGGGGGCGCCTGAAGACTCGGCGAGGACAGGACAGATGCGGCCGCGACCACGGTCATTGCACGATCACCTCTGCACGAAGCGCGCCGGCCGCCCGCAACGCCTGCAGGATGCTCGCGAGCTCTCTGGGCGCAACTCCGAACGTGGAGAGCGCCTGCGCAACTTGCGCGAGCGAGGCGGCACCGTCCACGAACGCCATGGCAGACGGGATCCGTTCAGACGATTCGATCTCGGTCCGCGGGACGACCTTGGTGTCTCCTCCTCCGAAGAGGTTGTTGGGCTGGCTCACCTCAGGGGTCTCTTTGACCGTAATCGAAATCCCGCCTTGGGCGACCGCTACTGGGGCCAGCCGTACGTCGCCGCCCATGACGATCGTGCCCGTTCGCTCGTTGATCACGACTCGGGCCCGCGAAACAGGCTCAACCTCGATGTCCCCCAGCCGCGCCACAAGGGTGACCGGGCTCGAGCGAAGCTTCTGCGGTACGGTGACCCGCACGGCACCGGCATCCAAGGCGTGCGCAATCCCCTTGCCCAGCGCCTTGTCGATAGCTTCGGCAATGCGGCTCGCCGTGGCGAATTCCGGGGCTCGCAGCGACAGCATGACCCGGTCCTTCTGCACGAAGGTCGTCGCGATCTCGCGCTCCACCAGGGCGCCCGCGGGAACCCGAGCCGTCGTCGTCGTGTTCTCTTGCGTGGAGCTTCCTGAGCCCCCGGAAGCGTTGAATCCGCCGACGACCAGGGGTCCCTGGGCCACAGCGTAGGTCTTGCGGTCGGCACCCCGAAGCGGCGTCTGGACGAGCACTCCCCCTCTGAGCGACCGAGCATTGCCAATCGAGGAGACGACGACGTCCAGTCGTGTGCCGTTGCGCGAAAAAGGCGGAATGGTCGCAGTGACGACGACCGCGGCCACGTTGCGCAACCGGAGCTGGCGGGAGTCCACCTGAACCCCCAACCTGCGCAGAAGGGCCCTGAGCGACTGAGAAGCGAAGGGCGCCGACACGTCGTCGCCGGTGCCGTTCAGACCCGTCGCCACGCCGTAGCCTACGAGTTGGTTGTCCCTGGCGCCTGCGACCTCGCACAGATCTCTGAGCTTCTCGGCGCGCGCCGGCCGGGACCCGAGCACGATCCCGAGGACGATCAGGGCCGGATGGAGACGGCGTAGGGCCTTGAGGGCTGCGTTCATGGGACGCCTCACAAGGGGTTGATCCAGTCGAGAAACTTGGTCAGCCATCCGCGCTCGACTTGATCGGCTATGTCGCCGCGGCCGGTGAACTCCACACGCGCGTCAGCTACCAAGGACGAGTCGACGGAATTGTCGCGCTCGATGTCCGCGGGCCGGACGACGCCCGATACGTAGAGGTGGTACTCTTCGTGGTTGATCATCACGACCTTGGTGCCCTCCACGAACAAATCGCCGTTCGGCAGTTCCTGCTTCACGCGCACGCCAATGATTCCCTTCAGCTTCCCGGCGCGCTGTGTCTTGCCTTCGCCGTCGAAGCCGCTCTGCGAGGCGAACGCAATGAGCTCTTCCGGATCCATGTCCGGGTAGGCCTTCTTGAGCGCCGGGATCAGCCCGAGCAGTGCGGTCACGTCCGCACTTCGTGACACGTTCTTGCTCAAGTTCGTCGAAGCGCCGCCCTGGGCATCGGCTTCCTCGTTGATCCGGACCAGAACCACGTCTCCCACCCGTAGCGCGCGCGTATCCTCGAGGTAGCCGGCCTGTGCCTCGGTGTAGATCGAGCCGGTGGCCGGCTTCGCGGATTCCTTCTGTGAAGCGTATTCGCCTGCCTCGTACTCGCGTTCACGCGGCTCGAAGGGCCGGATGTGAGGGGGCCCGCAAGCGGCGACGCCGAACGCGAACGCGATGAACTCTCGCCGGAGGGACTTCATCGTGTCTCCACCCGCGCCGCGTGCGGCGACTCGAGACGAGCCAAGAGCACCTTGTTCGTCTTGATGACGCGATAGCTCCCGAGCTCGCCCAACTCGCTCGCCTGCATGGCAATACCTGGAGTCGCTACCTCGACCCCGCCGGTATCGATGACAAGCTGCACGGTCGCACCCTTCGCCAAAGCGGGGCGTGCGGCCTGCTCGCTCACGTCCAGGACCAGGCCAACGGAGAGCCGCCCCACGATGCTGCCCTCGCGATGCAGCTCGACGGTCGCCGTCGTGCGCACGGTTCCGGGCCGCCTCGGCAGCCTAGGCAGAAGGATGCGTCCGATCCTCGCCGAAGGCGAGGTGACGAGCCTCGATATGGGCGAAAGGGATCTGAGACTCACACCAGGAGGCAGCTTTGCCGTGACAGCCGGGGCGAGCCAACGGACGAGCTCTTCGCGGTCGTAGCTCCGCGACGCGGCGACGACGCGCAGCACCTCGGTGAGCGCCACTCCGTGCAGCGACTGCCCGGCGCTGCGCAGCGAACGCTCCACATCGAGACGCGACACCAGACGCGAACTCCCGGGAGGAGGCATCGGGCCGAGATCGAAGCTCGCCAACGCCTCGGGCACGCTGGTCGCGACATCCTTGAGCAGCATGCGGTCGGCGTCGACCACTCGCACCTGCTCTGCTCGCGCCGTGGCGATCGTACAGGCCCAACAGAGAAGGAACGCGAGTGTACGAGCGTTACCTGTCATGATCAGCGCATCTGGGTGGCGGCCTGCAGCATGTCGTCGGCCGTGGTGATGACTTTGCTGTTGATTTCGTAGGCGCGTTGAGCGGAGATGAGGCCAATCATCTCTTCGACGATGTCGACGTTGGCCTTCTCGACCGAGCCCTGAAGGAGGCCTCCTCGCCCTTCCTCACCCGGGGCACCCACCATGGGCTCGCCGCTCGCAGCCGTGGGCACGAACAAGTTGTGCCCCAGCGCGCGCAGCCCGGATGGGTTGACGAACGTCGCGATCATGATTTGGCCGAGCTCGCTCGGCTCCAATTGGCCGCTGAGCGTGGCTGTGACGGTCCCGTTGGCGGCGATCGACACGGTCGTGGCGTCTGGAGGAACAACGATCGGAGGATCCAGAGGTAGGCCCTCCGCGGTGACGATGCGACCATCTCCGTCGGTCTGCAGCGCCCCTGCGCGCGTGTACGCCAGGGTTCCGTCGGCCTGCTGCACCGTGATGAACCCTCGCCCTTCGATCGCCACGTCGAGCTGGTTGTTGGTGTTCAGCAGCGTTCCCTGCTCGAAGACGCGCGATGCCCCCACGACACGTACACCACATCCCAACTGCAGGCCGGACGGCATCATGGTCGTCGGCCCCGTCGGAGCGCCGGCGGCCCGCACGGTCTGATACAGCAGATCCTGGAAATCGATGCGCTGCTTCTTGTATCCGAACGTGTTGGCGTTGGCGATGTTGTTCGAGATGCCCTCGAGCTGCATCTCTTGGGCTGACATCCCGGTGGCTGCGATGTGAAGGGATCGGAACATGGTGTCCTTGGCTCAGTGCAACAGTGGTGCCAGCCCCTATGAGCTCTCGACGTCGCCTCCGAGGCCGGCTATTCCGAACAAACCTGCCGAGCCCGCGGTCCCGGCAAGGAGGTGGATGGAAACGTCCGTCAGATGGCTGCCCGCAGCGCCGCCCGAACCGCCGGCGCCAGCGCTACCGGCAGGGTCCTCCTGCGCAGGGCGTGCCGCTTCGCACGGACACAGGCCCGCATCTTCGACAGGCGCTTGGCCGGCCGTACTCGTCCCAGCCTCGGCCGCAGCACCGCCCGCGTTCGCACCGCCGTCGGAGACCTGCGCACGGTCGACACAAGCGCCCATGGTGCACTGCTCGTCACTCGCGCAATCGGTGTCGCGCAGACACCCGGAGCCGCCACACGCGACGAGCATTCCCACACACCCGAGCGCGAGGACTCCGAGCCGTGCACGGCCGGAGACGGCCGCCGTGAGCCAGCGTCCGTCGTCAGAACGATACACGAACGCCTCCCGCCAATAGGCCCCAAATGAGCACGCTACCGCGCGGCAGATCGCTTCCGATCGGCAGCGCTGCAAATGACGGCTCCACGAACAAGCCCACACGTTTCCCGAATGGAAAGGCCAGTCGTGCGCCCACGCTGGGGCCGATCAGCGTTTCCGGCGCCACCAGGCCGGTGATGCCCGCGTGTACGCCGAACCAGTCCGAGATCCAGTGCCGAAACTGCACCTCTCCCCCGAGGGTGACGCGTCCTTCGAGCTCCGAGAAGCCTCTGACCGCCAGGCCTTCATGGACGGCCTCGTCGTAGCGCATCTCGGCGCCGGCCGTCAGGCGCACGCGAGCGAGACGCCACACTGACTCGGTACCGCCGACGTCGCCGCCCTCCACGCCCGAACCGACAGCGAGCTCGGAGTCGATCATGATCTTCTCGGCTCGTGCGGCTGGTGCCAAGAGCGTGGCACCCATCAGCGCCGGCAAGCTGACACCCACGATGCGCGCAGCCGTGCTCGGCCGGACGCGCGCTGCACGGACGCGTCTGCGACGGCAGCGTGCGCTCTGCGCAAGCCGGCCGATTGGGCCAGGATGAGCGAAGAGGCGACGCAGTGCCATCGCAGCGCGCTCCAAGCAAGCTCCGAGCCAGTGACGGGTGGCACAGTGCACATCTCGATCGCGTGCGCTTCAGTCCTGGTGTCCCGTCCTGGCGACGGGGCACTCGGCGCAACAGAAGCACCACCCGCATCCCGTGGCGCGCTTGCGCGTTGACGCTGGGCAATACTCGACGTCGCTGGCGCTGTGGGCGCGACCGAAGCAGCCTCTGCTACGCTGCCTGGATCCGCTTGCGCTTGAGCATCTCGACCAGCGTGGTTCGGTTGATACCCAGTAGCTTGGCTGCCTGGTTCTTGTTCCACTTGGTGCGCTCGAGCGCCTGACGGATCAGGTCGTTCTCGTAGGACTCGACGGCGGCCCGCAGGTCCACGCCCGCTTGGGGCAGCTGCCGTTCGCTGCGCTTCTCGCTCGGCAGACCACACACGCGTGTGGGAAGGTCACGTGGCTGGATGCTGGAGCTTCGGCAGAGCAGCACCGCGCGCTCGATTGCGTTCTCGAGCTCGCGTACGTTGCCCGGCCAGTCGTACTCAGACAACAGTGCGACCGCAGCCGGCGAGAAGGAACCGATCCGCCGGCCAGAGCGCTCGCACACCTGGGTCAGGAAATGCTGCGCCAGCTGCGGAATGTCTCCACGGCGGGCACGAAGCGGAGGAACCGACACGTGGATCACGTTCAATCGGTAGTAGAGATCCTCGCGGAAGGTCCGGTTTCTCACCGCCTCTTCGAGGTTCGCGTTCGTGGCCGCAACAACGCGCACGTCCGCCTTGAGCACACGCGTGTCCCCAACCGGCGAGTATTCACGAATCTGAAGCACGCGAAGCAGCTTCACCTGCAGAGCCAGCGGCAATTCGCCGATCTCATCCAGGAAAAGCGTGCCGCGCTCGGCCTGCGCGATGCGGCCCGGCTTGGCAGCGTGTGCGCCGGTGAAAGCTCCACGCGCATGACCGAACAGCTCGCTCTCGAGAAGCGCTTCGGGGATCGCGCCGCAGTTGACCGCGATGAATGGCTCGTCGGAGCGAGGGCCAACCCGGTGGACCGCCCGAGCCACGAGCTCCTTGCCCGTTCCACTCTCTCCAGTGATGAGCACGGTGCAATCCGTGTCCGCCACGCGGTCGATCACCTTGAAGACGTCGACCAGACTGGAGGACGAGCCGACGACGCCTGACATGCTCCGGGGCGGAAACACCGACTCGGGCGCGGGCGGGGTGCTCGTACGTCGGAAGACTGCTTGCGGCTCGGCGAAGACGCACGTCCCAGACACGCGATCCGAGTCACACACACCATCCGACGGACCAATCGATTCCAGCGAATACGGTAGCGACATCATTGAGTTGCATCCTGGGTCGCCGCGTGAAGCGGACCCGCGCGCCGCTAAGCAAGACTCGAGCCAGAACGCCAGTGGCTGACGAATCCCGCCATTCCTTGCTGTCTTCGTTTGTCGCAATGCCCGCCGCGTCGATTGGGGGTGGGTCATCCGAAACCCCTCTCCGCTTCTACTGGTCAACCGCCCGAACCTCCCTCACTCTGCGTGGTGTGCGCGCACCACCGCCCAAAGGAGAACAAACACACGCGACTGCGGGTCTGAGGTCCTGAGGGTGAAGCCGGGACTGAGTGCCTGGGACCGCAAGCCGGGTGCGTCAAAAGAAAGACCCATGGTAGGTCTGCACTGACCCCGCCACAGGGGTGGCACGCGGCGTGCAAAGTCCCGCGGGCGATGACCGAGCTATTCGGCGCCATCGCCCCGCTGCAGCAGGCACTCGACTACCATCTCGAGCGTCACAACGTTCTAGCTTCGAACGTCGCGCACGTCGACACACCCGGCTATCGGCCAACGGATCTGGCGCGTGTCGAGGACCCGAATTTCCAGGCCGCGTTTTCCATCGCACTCGAACGCACGGCGCCGGGACACTTGCGCGCGTCGGGGGAACAGGCACAGAGCAGCGTGGGCAGGCCGTTCGAGGACCTGTCCGCGGGGGTGGGCGCGGACGGCAACTACGTTTCGCTCGATAGAGAGGCGGCCAAGGTGGCCGCAAACCATCTTCGTTACGACGTGATCTCCGCCGTCGTCTCGGCGGAGCTCCGCCAGCTGGCCTACGCAGCCAGTGATGCTCGCGGATGAGGTGATCCATGCTGGGAGTGTTCAGTGCTCTGGAAGTTGCGGCGTCTGGCCTTTCGGCGGAGCGCGTGCGCATGAACACGATCGCGTCCAATCTGGCGAACGCGAACACGACGCGCACCGAGCAGGGCGGTCCCTATCGCAGAATCGATCCCGTCTTCGAGGCCGTCGGCTTGGATCGCGCGAACGGCATCCCCTCCATGGATCGCGGCGTTTCGCTGGTACGCGTGCGGGGCATCGTCGAGGATCCGCGGCCGGGTCAGATGGTCTACGACCCGAGTCACCCGGACGCGGACGCGAGAGGGTACGTGACCTTGCCCAACGTGCATGCGGTCGAGGAGATGGTCAACATGATCACGGCCTCGCGTGCCTACGAGGCGGGGGTCACGTCCATCGAAACGGTCAAGCAGATGGCTCGTTCCGCTATTGACATCGGACGCTGAGGACCGCCATGGGACCGATTGAAGGCTTCCTGCCGTACGCGCCACAGATTCAGGGCGAATCGGCGCTGAACGAGAACCCGACCGCCACGCCCCAGGAGGGCATCGAGGCATTCTCCGCTCTATTCGAGGGCGCTCTGACCAACGCCAACAAGGACGCCCTGGCCGCCAATGCCGCCGCCGAGGCTTTCGCGAGCGGAGCCCGGGACGACATCCACGGCACGATGCTCGCCCTCTCCAAGGCGGACATCGAGCTCCGCGTGCTCGGCACGGCGCGCAACAAGATCGTCGACGCCTTCTACGAGCTGTGGCGCATGCAGGTCTGATCTGAGGATACGGTTTCATGGATGCGGTCCGCTCCGTTCTCAAGCAACTCGCCGCCTTCTGGGCCTCGCTGCCCACACCCAAACGCCTAGCCCTCGTTCTGGTGAGCGTGGGCGTACTGGCAGGAGTGCTCGCGCTGTCGTACTTCGGAACACGGGAACGCTACGCCTATCTGTACACGGACCTCGATCCGCGCGACGCCGCGGGAATCGTCGAGAAGCTGAAGAGCCTGCAGGTACCGCACCAGCTGGAGGGCAATGGGACCGCGATCAAGGTCCCCGAAGAGAAGGTCGCCGAGCTGCGCCTGGAGCTCGCGGCTGCCGGCCTGCCTCGAGGCGGAGGTGCCGGGTTCGAGCTTTTTGACAGATCCCAGATCGGCGCCACGGAGTTCGAGCAGCACGTCAACCTGCGCCGCGCCCTCGAGGGTGAACTGGTTCGTTCCGTGCTCACCGTCGACGGCGTCGAGTCGGCACGAGTGCACTTGGTCGTTCCCGAACGCCGGCTGTTCGCGTCGCGCGAGGAGTCGGCTTCCGCGTCCGTCGTGCTCAAGCTCGTGAACTCCGCGGCGTTTGGACGCAAGGAGGTGGCTGCCATCGTGCACCTCGTGGCCGCGGCCGTGCCAGGCCTATCTCGCGACAGGGTATCGGTGGTGAGCACCGACGGCGTGACCCTGCACCGTCCGAACACGGGCAACGAAGCCATGGACGGCGATTTCGGCGAGCTCGGACTCGAGCGCGCACAGGTACTCTCGTCGCAAATGGAAAGCGATGTCCGCTCCCAGGTCGAACGAGTCGTCGGTCAGGGAAATGCGGATGTCCGGGTGAACGTGGCCTTGGACACCGCGTCGCGCGAGCGCAACGAGGAACACTACGAGCCCTCCAAGACGGCGCTGCGGAGCGAGCAGAAGGTCGAGGAAATGGCTGCGGAAACCGCGGCGGGAGTCGCTGGCGTGCCCGGGGCGGTCAGCAATCTTCCGGACGCCCAGCAGGGCGAGGTCGCGGCCGAGACCGCCGTGGGACCCAACGGGGACGTCTTCCGTCGCAGCCAGACGCGCAATTGGGAGGTGGACCGCGTCGCGGAGAAGACGACGATGCCCGCGGGTTCGATTCGGCGTCTAAGCGTCGCCGTATTGCTCAACGGCAGGTACGAGATGCGCGGGAGGAAAGAGGTGTACGTCCCGCGTGACCCGCAGGAGCTCGCGCGCCTCGAATCGCTCGTGAAGCAGGCAGTCGGGTTCGACGAGTCCCGCGGCGATACTCTGACGGTGACGAACGCCCAGTTCGCGCGTCAACCCCTCGCGGACGGCGGCATGCCGGGGGTCCCACCGTTCTGGAAGCGCTGGCTGTGGCACTTGGTGGCTGGCGGCGCTGCCCTGGCTTTGGCTTTGGTCGTGCTGGTGCGGCGCAGCGGCCGACGCCGCCCCGTCGTCGTGCCTCGCGTTCAACTGAAGCCGGTCTCCGTGGAGCACGGCAGGATCGGTCTGCCCGTCGCCGCAGCGCCAAGCCCACGACTCCCGGAGAGTCAAGAGCTCGACGCTGCCGAATTGCGCAGGCGTGCACTGCAGGCAGCATCCGAAGACGCCGCCTCCTCCGCGCTGGTGCTGCGCGGCTGGCTAAACGGCGCGACCGGCACGCCGGCTGGGCGACCGTAGCATCCTCTTGGCACGAAAGCCGCTCGGTCGGGCCTCGGATCCGATGCCTCGACTCCCGATTCGACTGGCACTTCGTTTCCTTTGGGATGTCGGGTCTGTCGCTGCCCCCGGCTGCGCTCTCTCCCCTGTGCGGCGCTTCCATCGAAACGCCGCACAGCGTGGCGGTTGGTGTGGCGCGGTGGGTGCGTAGCTTGGGTTGATTTCGGCACGGTCCTCGCAACGGCCGCGGACCGTGGAGCTGACTGGACCCGAGAAAGCCGTGCTGATGCTGCTCTCGCTGGAAGAGAGCGTCGCCGCGCCGATCATCGCAGAGCTCGCCCCGGACGAACTGCGCAAGCTCCGCGAGGTGGCATCGTTGATGCGCGAGGTGCCGGCAAGCTCGCTCGAGAGCGTCTACGCCGAGTTCCTCGAGAAGTCGCAGGTCGCAGTAGCCGTGCCGCGCGGTGGAGTGCGCTATCTCCAGCGCGTCGCCGCCAAGGCTCTGGGCGAGGCACAAACCGCGGAGATCTTCGTGGACGGACCGCAATCGGCCATGGACAGGTTGGCCGGCGCCGACATGTCCGCCCTGGCGGTCGTACTCGAGAACGAACACCCGCAGCTGGTGGCCGCCGTGCTCTCGCAGCTGCCGGAGGACAAGGCCTGCCGGCTGATCGAGGAGCTGCCCGAGGCCCGGCGCTCGGCCTGCATCGAGCGGCTGGCAAAGATGACGGAAGTGCCAGCCGGCCTTCTGGAAGAAGTGGCCAGTGCGCTCCACGCCGAGCTGCCGGTATCAGGAAACGAGGCGTTGATCTCGGTCGATGGTGTGACGCGGAGCGCCACGCTGATTCGCAGAATGAATCGCCATGTTGGCGACATGGTACTGGGCGAGCTCGCCAACGGCGATCGCGCGCTCGCAGAGGATATCCGGCGCAACATGTACTCCTTCGAGGATCTCGGCGTCCTCGACCGCAAGGGACTGCGCCTGCTGCTCGACTCGATTCCGTCCGACAGGCTCACCCTCGCGCTGAAGACAGCGAGTCCACAGCTCAAGGAGAAGATATTTGCGAGCATGTCCCGGCGTGCCGCCGAACGGCTCAGCGAGGAGATGGAGCTGCTCGGTGGCGTCAAGCTCGCCGAGGTCGAAGCGGCTCAGCGCGAGATCGTCGAGCAGGCTCTGGTGCTCGTTGCCGATGGCGTGATCTCACTCGAGGGGGACAGCGACATTGTCTGAACGGCAGAGGACGCACAGGCCCAAGGTCGCGACCTTTCGCGACGTCACGCCAGAGAAACGCCGCCTGCCGTCGTGGCTGGCTCAGCGCTATCAGGGCAGCGCACGCCAGGAGCCACGAATCGGACCGAGCCCCAGGGTTCCGGCCGACATCGCGGCCAGCGCCGCCAGGGAACCCGCCATCGGGACCGCCAGACCCATGTACGGCCCGGTCACTTCTCGAACCTCGAGGCCCGTGGCACACTCCGGCTCGCAAGCCCCGGCCGCGCGCGGGGAAGAGTCGGTCGGCATCACG
>JAFGIS010000335.1 GCA_016929495.1 Polyangiaceae bacterium
ACGCGAAGGACGTCTTCGTACCGAAACAGCGACCAGCCGAGGAAGTCGCTGTACGCAACCGGGCAGCGCTCGCGCATCTCATCATACGCTGCGCACTGGTCGCGGAGCACGGCGTCGGACCTCGGATCCCAGTCCTGGTTGCGGGAACCGGGGCGCGGAGGTGTCACGTTCTGCATCTCCTCGTGCATGTCGATCTTCCCTTCGCTGTTGCGGCGGGAACGACCGGCGTCTGCCCCGCTGTCTCGCGTGGCTCCCCTTTCCGTGCTGCCGGCGCTCTCGGTCATGCTTCCGCTCCCCCCGGGGCAGCCGTGACCGCCAGGGAAGCAGAGTGCGGGCGCTTCGCGACCCCAGCCGCACCCTTCAGCGACCAACCCGTTTTCAGGCCGACCACGAACCATACCAGCGCGCCAACGCCGACCAAGAAGACGGTGTCACCGACCATGCGCAGCCACCGGAGAGTCTCCATCACCGGTTGTTGCAGGAATGCATCGCTTCGCGCGTACCAGAGGCCCTGGTCGATGCTCGCCGCGGCCTGGGCCAGTCCGATCGGCAGCAGGCTCATGAGCACCATCAGGGCCAGGCCGCCGTTCATGGCCCAGAAGGCCAGCTTGAGCGGTCGGTCCTTCCACTCCCCACGCGGAAGAAGCCACCTGAGAACCAGCAGGGTCAGGCCGAGCGCAAGCAGACCGTAGACCCCAAACAGGGCAGTGTGCGCGTGCACCGGCGTCGTGTTGAGTCCCTGCATGTAGTACAGGGCGATCGGAGGGTTGATCAGGAACCCGAACACACCCGCGCCCACCAAGTTCCAGAACGCTACCCCCAGGAAGAACCGCAGTGGCCAGCGATAGGTGACCATCCAGGCTGCGCCGCGCGACAGCTTGTACGTCTGCCACGCTTCGAACCCGATGAGTGCGAGTGGCACCACTTCCAGAGCGCTGAACGTCGCGCCGACAGCCATGATCGAGACGGGAGTTCCGCTGAAGTACAGGTGATGGAACGTGCCGGGGATCCCGCCGACGAGGAAGATGGACGTGGAGAAGAGCACCGCCGCCGTGGCACTCGTGGGGCGGATCAGCCGCAGGCGCGAGAAGATGAAAGCCATCGCCGCCGTGGCGAAGACCTCCATGAAGCCCTCCACCCACAGGTGGACGACCCACCAGCGCCAGTACTCCATGACGGAGAGGTGCGTCTTCGCACCGTAGAAGAACCCGGCGCCGTAGAAGAGTCCAATGGCCGTCGCCGAACCGGCGAAGAGCAGCACGAGCGGCCGCATGCTGTCGAGCTGCTTGAACGCTGGCCAGAAACCCCGCAGCATCAGTACGAGCCAGAGCATCAACCCCACGAACAGAGCGATCTGCCATGCGCGGCCAAGGTCGACGTACTCGTAGCCCTGGTGGCCGAACCAGAAACCCATGTCCAGGCCGAGCCGGCGTTTGACCGAGAGCCACTCGCCCGCCAGGGATTCGAGCACCACCACGACGAGCGCGACAAACAGCAGGTTCACGCCCAGCCGCTGGAACTTGGGCTCGCGCCCGCCCACGGCCGGCGCCAAGAACAGGCCCGCTGCCAGAAAAGCCGTGGCGATCCAGAACACCGCAAGCTGAACATGCCAGGTTCGGCTCACCGCGTACGGTATCCACTCGCCGATGGGCAAGCCGAAGAAAGACTGGCCTTCTATAGTGTAGTGTGCGGTCAGCGCGCCGGTGAGAACCTGCAAGACGAACAGCCCGATCGCCACCGCCGCGTACTTCCATACGGCGCGCATTGACGGCGTGAGCTCGATCTTCGCCGAGGGGTCCGCCTCCGTCGGCTCAACAGGCGCCTCCTTCTCGTCACGAAACGCCTTGTACCAGACCAGAGCTCCGATGCCGGCGATGAGCAGTACGATGCTGACCAGCGACCAGATGAGATTGGCGGGTGTAGGGTGATTGCCAACCAGCTGCTCGTGAGGCCAGTTGTTGGTGTAGGTCACGTCGAGTCCCGGCCGCTCGGTAGTGCAGGCCCAGGCCGTCCAGAAGAAGAACGCCGTCATTGCCTGACGCTCGGACGCATCGGGGATGGCGTCTTCCTGCAGAGCGTAGGACTCACGCAGACCAGCCAGCGAAGCGTCGCCGCCGAAGAGAGCGTCGTAGTGCGCGCCTGTCGCAGCCACCGCACGCGCGCGCGCGTCCGAGATGGTCAGGGTGCCGGTATCGGCGTCAAAGCGATTGGTTCGCATCTCGCGGCGCAGGCGTTCTTCGAGGCCAGCTTGCTGCTCGGGCGAGAGGTCGGCAAAGGGCCTACCGACTCGTTCGGCCGCTAGAATGTCGAGCAGGGCGGTGGCCTCGCGGTGAAGCCAGTCTGCCGACCAATCCGGCGCCTGGTAGGCTCCATGGCCCCAGATGGATCCGACCTGCTGCCCGCCCATGCTCTGCCAGACCCGCTGACCGCGCAGGATGTCGTCCGTCGTCATGAGCTGCTTGCCGCTCTCGGTCAATACACGCTCGGGGATCGGAGGTGCCTGGCGATACACCTCGCGACCGAAGACGCCGAGCACGGTGAATGTGCCGAGCAATACCACCCCCAGGGCGATCCACAGCTTCTTCGTTCGGTCCACTGCTCGGGCTCCTTTCTGTCCTCAACCGACCAGGGCCCGAGGGAAGAGGATGTTGTTTTCCAGGTGGATGTGGTCCATCAGTTCGACCTCGAGCTCGGCCAGCGACCGGTACAGCTCGCGCCAGCTCGCGCACGCGTACGGAGGGAGCCGCAGGTTCTTCGTCAGCTCTCGGATGCGGCGTAGGTTCTTTCCGTGGTCCTCGTGCTCCTGGAGCATGACCTGGACGGGCATGTGCGCGTTCTGGCCGCGCCCGGACAGGATCAACGGGAAGAGGATCTGCTCCTCCTTGGCCAAGTGGCTTTCGACGGCCGCCTGGACGTCCGACAGGAGGTCGGCAAGCTCTGCCGGACGATCCGCCTTGTTCGCGTGCACCCTGGCCACCTGGCGCGCCAAAGCGACGATCCGCGGGAGCTCCGCTCGCAGCGGCGCGTGGTAGCGGTCGAGGATGTGCTGGATCAGCTCGTCGATGGGGCGCTTGTCCCAACGAGGCGCCACCGCCTCACTCGAAGCGGTGGCCTCGAGCTCGCGGAGAATGGCCTGTGCATCCAGTCCCTCGGCGGCGCACGCCTGCGCCAGCGATTGCGAGCCCCCGCAGCAGTAGTCCAGCCCGTGGCAGTGGAAGACCTTGGCGGCAGCGGGATTGGCGGTGACTAGGTCCCCGAGGCTTTGGGATGTGGTCGTCATTGCGTTCCCTCCAGCTCGCGTCCGAGGGACGCGGACTAGGGCCCTGAGAAGCAACGGTCGTGCCTACAGAACAGGGCTTCTATTACATTGTGTTGTGCGGTGTGTTATGACGATCGCAACGGCAAGGACCGTTGCGATCATCATAACAGAGTTGTATGTATCGCAACAGACGGACCGTCTGGAAACGATCGTCTCGATCGCGGAACCACCCGAGTCATGCAGCGGTTGCGGCAGGACATCGACCTGGTGGCCCGTTCCGACTTCACCGTGCTGGAGCGATGCGTATCCACTCGCTCCGGGGACGCGTCGAGAAGTCGTACAGGTTTCTCCCGCTGGCGCTGGCAGACAGCACGGTTCTTCCCGCTGGCGCTGGCAAACAGCTCTGCCCACGGTCAAGGCTGTCTCAATGGCGCGGTTCGAGTACCGTTGCTGTTCGCCGGGCCTTCGCTGGCCGCGTTTCGGGGGGCACCAACCCTTGAGCTCGTCCTCCGAAGTCCGAACCGTGAGGCTGCCGCGTTGTCGGAGGCCCGACTCGTACTCGGGCCAGTTGGTGGTCTTGTACGATTTCCTGACGTATTTGGCCTGGCTGCGTATGAACGCGGTCATTGGAGACTCTGGTTACCCGAGAATCCAGTGGGGCTGCAGCCTGCACTCACGAGCGATTCACCAAGGCATTTCGCCACCACAGGTAGGTCAGGAGGTCTGGACTCACTCTGCTGCGTCTCTGGCTAGACGTCGCTGGAATATCTTGTGCCACTCCGCATCAGTCCGACTCTGGTTGTATGGCGAGTATGCGGCGACTGGGACCACACCGAGATCGAGGTCGTCGTGAGCGCCGGGTCCTTGCGCGTGGTGTAGCCGAATTCGTTGCAGGGCTGCCCCCCACCGGGTGCGGCGAAGCACGGACGTCCGTGCTCG
>JAFGIS010000336.1 GCA_016929495.1 Polyangiaceae bacterium
TGGGCTCCGGTGAATGCGCCCTTCTCGTGACCGAAGAGCTCGCTCTCCAGCAGGGATTCCGGGAAGACGGCGCAATTGATGGCGACGAACGGGCCGTCTCTGCGGGGGCTCCGGCGGTGGATGGCACGCGCTACCATCTCTTTGCCCGTCCCGCTCTCTCCGAGGACCAGAACGGGCGCCGACGAGGCAGCGACCTGGTCGATGGTTCGGAACACGGCCTGCATGGGCGCGCTCGTGCCGAGCATCCCCTCGAAACCGCCCCTGTAGCAGGACTCCGTTTCGCGCGCTCTACGTTCCAGGCGGTGCAAGTACAGGGCGCGGCGCAGGACAACCTTGAGCTCATCGAGATCCACGGGCTTGTTCAGATAGTCGAAGGCGCCGCGCTCCAAGGCCCCCGGCGCCGTCTCATCCCCCTTGCCGGTGATCACCACCACCTTGGTCGACGGAGCGCGCCGAAGGAGCGCTTCGAGCACCCGGAATCCCTCCTCGTATCCGTCCACATTGGGCGGCAAGCCCAAGTCCAGCGTCGCCAGCGGCGGCTGCTCCCGCAGCTGCTGCTCGATGGCCGTCGCGCGATCGGACGCTTCGCAGACGTCGTAGTCCGACGCGAGAGCCCAGCGCATCTGCTCCCGCATGTCATCGTCGTCTTCCACGACGAGCAGCTTGGGAAGCCCCCCGGGATCGGTCGTCTCACTCATGTGACCTCTGTGGCTGCGATCGATTCGGGCAGGCAGAGCTTCACGGCCGTACCGCGCCCGACTTGACTGTCGACGAGGATGCTGCCCCCCACGGCCTCCAGCGTTCGCCTGCACTGATAGAGCCCCACTCCGAGTCCGGTGCGCTTGGTGCTGCGAAAGGGCTCGAAGAGCCCAGCCAGGGCCTGCGGCTCGATGCCCGGACCGTTGTCGGCGATGGTGACCAGGTGCTGGCCCTCCGTCCGTTCGACCTGAACGGCAATCTCACCCTCGTCTCCGAGCGCCTGTTCGGCATTGGTGATGACGTTGAGCAGCACGGTCGTCAGCGTTTCCTTCGGGATCCGCACCCTCGGACGCGGATCCGTCGCCTCGGGCAGCCGTAGGCGAATGCCGTTCCTGACGGTTTCCGTAGCGCTGGCCAGCGCATCGAACAGGTCGGCGTCCCCACCGCCCTCGGCGAGGGCGCACGACGAACTCGTGCGAGCCGACAGTTTGTGAATCAACGAAGTCATGCGCTCGACCGTGGTGGCCACCGTGCGCAGCGCCGAACGTTGGAACTCGGGATTGTCGCCGAAACGTTTGGCGTTCTGGACAACGAGCGAAAGACGACCCGCGAGGTTCTTGAGATCATGAACGCAGAACATCGAGAGCTCGTGAAGCGCGCGGATTTCCGCATCCGCTCGGTGCCACACGGCCAGTTGCGCGTGCGCAACCAACAAACCGACATGATTGCAGACCGCGTGCAGCAGATCGACGTCGTCCTGATCGTAGGCGCTGTGGCGAGGATCGTCGCTGAGAATCACGAAGCCGAGGAGCTCGCCTCCCCAGATGGGGGCAAGGATGCGCAGATCCGTCGCACGCTGGAACTCGTCATCGACGTCGGAAGCCTTGTCGACGCGGATCACTTCCGGGGACGAGGAAGCAGCGATGATCAGAGGATGGGACGCTTCGAGTGCGGGCGGAGCTTCCTCGACGTTCAAAGAACGGACCTGACGAAACCGCCGATCGGCGTCGAGTTGCATCCAAACGGAAATCCGGGTGGCGCTGAAGCTGCGTCCCACTACGTCCATCAGACGGTCCAAGATGGCGTCGACGGACGCAACGCTGTGGAAGGCCTCGATGACCGCCAGCCATTCCCTGCGATAGTCGTACTTGCTGTCGCTGAACGTACGGGAAAGGGAGCGCTTCAAGACCGTACGCACGTAGCGCGATGCCAGTAGTACCGCCAGCGCAACGGCCGTCGCCGAGGCGACCGTGACGCCCAGCACGTACCGGGACGTCGTGGAGCCTCGAGGCAACAGCGTCCCCGCGATACCCATTGCCACCAGGAACGCGCCCGCGGTGGCGAAGCTGATGGGGCGGCTCGCTGGCGATACACGCGCGAGCCCCTGCCAGCGCGTGCGCACGCGCAAGCGCGAAAGGCCGACAACGGAAAGCCCGAGCCCGAGCACGCTGACACTCGAATGGGCGAGAGCCAGCTCGGGATGCCACACCGCCCGAAGCAAGAACGAGCTCGTGATGTAGATACAAATCACAGACAGCAGCCCCAACCCCAGCAGAAGGAACTTCACTTGGTAGTGCAGGGGATCCCGAATGCGCTTCAGCAGCTGTTCCAGACCTGCGATACCGAACACGAGCTGGATCAGCAGCCCGCCGCAGGCGAGCTGGCCAAGACCGCCCGGTGTGACCCAGCCCGCCCCCAAGGACCGGACCTCGTGGAAGCCACCCCAGGGTATGAGCAGCGCAAGCAACAAGACTGGCGCCATCATCAGCGGCGCAGACGCGCTGCGGAACCCTCGCCGTTCGGATGGCGCGAGTTGCGCCGTGAGCGACACGTTGAACGCGATGAGGAATGTCGCCTGGAGAATGCTCCCTGCAAATGCGATTCTCAGCGCGCCCACCGCGATCGGAGCGGCAACGAGCGCCGCCTCGTAGGCACCGTGCACCAACGCCGTGCTCAGAAAGATGGCTGCAACGTGCCAGCGCTGCACCGGCAGACGCAGCACAGCGTACACCGCCAGCGACAACGCCGCTGCCACCGCGACCAGGCTCGGCAGCAGCCAATAGACATGGACCGCGAGTCTACCGTACATGGCGCAAGAGAAGGCAGAAGAGAGGCAGCCATCGTCCGTGAGAACGGACCGGAGCATCGTACCGTCGGCCGACCTCACGCCGAGACACGGAAAAGCGGAGGGCACTGTATCGCAACGCCTCGAGGACAGCCCAGATCAGCCGAGGACTGACTGGAGTGCTACCGGGGATCATCGCTGGGGCGCTCAGCAAGCTGGCTCGCTCGTTCTGGTTCGAAATTGTCGCAAATCATATCGCGGCAACAGACGCGCGTCTACGGCACGAATCAAGCGGAAATCGTGCCGGTCAGGTTGCACGGTGTGGGCCCCGGCCCCGAGGGACCCGAAGCGTGTCAGCCCCGGCCGAGCGGCGCCGACCGTCGATGACCGAACGTTCGATGATGCCTGTCCTCAAGGGCAGCCGCAGAGGATCCGCAGGAGACCCGCCGAACAGCCGTGTCAACGCGGCCCCTGGAGCGCTACGATGCCCCCAAATGAGGCAGGGCATCGTTCGAAGGGCCATCATCTGCTCGGGCTGGGTGCTCGCGTGGGGCTGCACTTCGTCGGCCGAGCGACAGCCGCCGAAACCCGCGCCCACTTCCACTGCTACGCCGCCAGCGAAAACGAGACCGCCTGCGCAACCCGCGGCCGTCGGCATGCACCAAGAGCTCGTGCAGAAGGTTGTTCTAGAGTACCGCCGTCTGGGATTCGAGATCGATCTCGACAGGTTGAACATCGCGGTCGTCGACGAGCGGCGCGCGAGAGAGGATATGGCGGCGATCGCCCAGGATCTATCCGTTCCGGGACAGACCGAGGGGCTCAGTGTCATCATGCGCATGGCGGGCCGCCGCGAGGGACGCGACAGCAGAAGCCTCCAAGAGCTCGCTGTCAGCCATCTCAGTGAACGGACTCTGGCCTACTACGACGCCAGGTCGCACACCCTGGCGTTTCGCGACCTTCCACTCGCACGAGTTCTAGGGCTCAAGCCGCTGGTTCGACACGAGCTGGGACATGCGTACCAGGACCAGAAGCTCGGAGGGGTGGCGTTCGCTCAGAGGTGTGAGCACCCGACGCTGGACAGCTACAAAGCGGCTCACCTGGTCACAGAGGGACATGCCCAGCTGCTTGCAAGCGCCTTGCAGTTCGCCGAGCAGGGTCTGCCTCTCTCGCGACTCGACCCGAACCTCGTCGACGACACCGGAGCGCGCCTGATGAGCGGAGAAGGCCTGACCAGCACGTACGCGGCAGGGTTCCGCTACGCTGTCACGATTTGGAACGAAGGAGCCGGTTGGCACGCAGTCGAGGAGTCGTTCTCACACCCTCCCAGCTCGACCGAGCAGGTACTCCATCCGGAGAAGAACGGACGGGACCTTCCCAGAGACGTCTCGCTTCCCGGGCTGCCCGCCGCACTGCGTGCGGGGCGCACGGTGATCGACACCACCGTGGGGGAGTTACTCGTCTATCTCGAGCTTCTGCCGGAATCGAGGTCCCTGGACGAGGCCTTCCTCGCGGCAGCGGGCTGGGACGGCGACCGGCTGCGTGTGGTCCAGCTGCCGAACGGAGAGTATGTGGCCGAATGGCGGCTGATCTGGGATCGCGTGACGGATGCCGCCCAATTCGTGAAGCTGCTCGGTCGCTGGAAGGCGGCCAGTCCTCGAACCAGGGTTTTCGTCCAAGGTCCTCTGGTCGATGTGGTGTACGCCGAGTCGGAGGCCGCTGGCGCAGCGCTGCGGAAGTCCCTGGCGGGCAGTGTCCCGAAGGTCGTACCCGAAGCCGAGGACGCTACAAGCACGGCCGCTGTCGAAGCGCGCAGGATCGGCACCATCCAACGACGGGCGCGTCTGAAGGCAGGTCGCTGGGTGATGCCAGAACTCGGCTTGAGCTTCGCCGTTCCGCCCAGCTTCCAACCGAAGAACATCAACGGGACAGCCGTTCTGTTCGGGGAAACGAACTCCGGGTTCACGGAGAACATCACGGTCCTCTCCGCACCGGATCTCCACGCAGGTGATATCGAACAGCACCTGAGAGAGGCCAAGCGTCAGCTGGCCCAGACCGAACAGCGTCTGATCGGCGCCGAGACTGCACGCGTCGCCGACTGCCCCGTCGCTCTGTTCGAGCTTGAGCTCGCGGCGAAGGGTATGCCCGTGCGCAGCAAGAGCGCGACCGTGCTGGTCAACGGCCGGGCAGTGACGGTCGCCTACAGTGCGCGCGCCGCGGACTGGCCTCGCAAGCAGCAGCTGATACGTGAGCTATTCGCGTCAATACGTGTGGACAACTGACGGCGGTGCGTGTCGGGCTCCGACGCCTATCTCACTCGATCTTGAGCAGCTCCTTGACCGTCGCAATCACCTGGGGCGCCTGGATGGGCTTAGTGATGTACGCATTGGCGCCCAGCTGAAGGGCTCGCTGGCGGTCTTCGCTCGAACCTTCGGTCGTGATGATGACGATCGGCGTGTCTTTGTGGCTCGGGTCGCTACGCACGCGCTTGACGAGCTTCAAGCCGTCCATGATGGGCATGTTGATGTCGGTGACGATGATATCGTAGCGACCGACAGCGAGCTTGCGCAGCCCGTCCACACCGTCGTCGGCCTCGGTGACGTGCAGGTTCTTGACCCGGGCCAGCGCGAAGACGAGCAACTGCCGCATCATGGGCGAGTCTTCAACGACGAGACAA
>JAFGIS010000337.1 GCA_016929495.1 Polyangiaceae bacterium
CAGTGCCGAAGGAGGGACTCGAACCCTCAAGCCCTTGCGGACAGCGGATTTTGAGTCCGCCGCGTCTGCCAATTCCGCCACTTCGGCATGATGTCCGACGTCGATCACGTCCAGTGTCACTCCGGCTCGGCGTTCGCCGACTGTTTCCGGGCAGCGGGCACTCTGCCAACCCGCACTCGGGGCGGTTCGCTGGCGATCAACCGAGCCCTCGGTCTCTAGCAGACCGGAAGCGCCCGCGGAAGTGGGTCTCGGCTTGGCGTGGCTTGGCGTGTGCAGCTCCCGCCGCCGCTGATTCGATGCGAGCGAACACGGAGGCCTTGGACTGGTCGAGTGGCCGCGTAGTCTTCGGGGCACTTGGATCACGTGCCTGAGCCGAACCGTCCATGGATACTCCGGCCGGCCGAGTCTTGTGTCCGCCTCGGACTGGGCGAAGCCGCCGAGCCATGCGGCGAACGCTCACTTCGGCCATACGCAACCGAGCGTATGCGACCTTGCTGGCACGTCGGGCCGCGCTGCGGCGCGAGAGCCGTGGTCACTTTCCCTCGGTCTCGTCGCTTTTCGCGTCGTCGGGGACGATCTTCTTCAAACGAACCGTGACTTCTCGTTCACGTCCGTCGATCTTGACGCGCCTGTAGTAGTAGCCTCGATGCAATACAACGAGCTTGGCGGGTTTGCCCACGGTCACATCCACGGTGGCGTTGCCCTCGCCGAGCCGCTTGCTACCCCGGAACAAGATGGCGGTGGAAGGAATGACCTTGACACTGACGGACACCGTCTCACCGACCGATGCCGACTCCCGTGCCTGCGAGTCGGCCGCCTTGTCGCTGGACGGTTCAGGTGAGACCCCGGGCGAAGCCGACGCGGGCGGATTCTCGGCCGAGGGGCTGGGATCCGGCTGTGCCGGCGTGCTGGGTGAGGGCGTAGCCTCCTGCGGGACTACACGCTCGAGCTGCTGCGGCGGGCTCGGAGCTGCAGTATTGGATGTATCATTCGTCGAGGAGTCGGTTTCGGCAGCTGCCGGATGGAAGGCCCAGTAGCCAGCCGCAAGGGCCAGGGCAGCCGATGCCGCAACCGCGATGCTCCATGCGCTCTTGTGGGCAGCTGGCGTGACGCGACCCGCCTTTCCCGTTCGTAGCGACGAAGCCACAGGGCCAGTCGAAGCGGATCCCGTCAAGACGGGCCGGACTGCGATTGGGGCGGTGCCGAGAGGAGCTCGTTCGCGGTTGGTTTGCGCGCCACCTGCCCGCGCCGGGCGCGGCTGCTGCGCCTTGACCGGGCCGGGATGTCCAGCAACCGATGCGCCATGAGTAGGTGCTTCCGCGTTTTGTGCTGAGGCAGCCGCCTTGGTCGGGACACGCCAAGGCCCGACGTGCTTCGTGTGCTGACTGTCCGACTGGGAACCAGCGGAAGGGGACTCGGGTGCAGTTGCCTCCGGTGCGTCCGACGGCAGGGCGCCCGTCGCCAACCGGGGCGGGCTGGCATCGACAGGAGTGGTGGCCGGAGAAGCGAGAGGCTCGCCCGACTCCCCTTTGGCCGGTTGCTCTAGCCCAGGAGACGGGGACGCAGACGGGGCTCCGGGTGAGGTCACCCCGGCGGTGTCGGGCTTGCCGCTGGGGGCAGGGCCGCCAGTGAAGAGGAGCAGGGTCGGCTGCAAGGAGCGAAGCGAGCGAACCTTCGGCGGCTGAGGCACTTCGCACGCGTCCGGCGGACGGCTGGATGCACCCGTGAGGGGGCGGCTGTCTGGGGATGCGGGCGTGGCTGATGAATCCTCAGAGGCTTCTGTGGCCGCCTGGAAGGGTGGCTGCTCGTGCTCCTCGGCGGCTTGGCCGCTGCCCACGGAAGCGTGCGACAACTCCTCAGCCGGTGTGCCGGCCGCTGTGCTGTCATCTCCCCAATCGGCATCGATCTCGTCGGTCGCTGGCGGCATGGAGCTCAGGCGCGGGACGCTGGGTGGCCCCATCGAGAGCGCAGACCTCTGCTGCGACTGGTTGCCGTCAGACGGACCGTTCTGGTTCTGCATGGAACTTGCTCCTTGGCCGGTCTGGCCAATCCGGCTGAGCTGGGTGCGCGTTTGGCTCCCGGGGGTGTTCCTTCAGCCGCACACATTGTCCACCAATTCCTGGTTCCGTGCCTTGAAATATCGCCCGGTCGGTCCCGTCCTGCAGCTCCCGGCCGTTTCGGTCACCTGCGGCTTTCCAGAACGCCAGTCGATTTTCACCGCGGGCACCTTCGGCTCTGGAGCAGTGTCAGAGCTCGCGGTACGCATTTCCCGACAGCGCAGCCCTTGTGGGGTCGTCACCTTCTCGGCGATCCCACAAACCTCACCTAATGCCTTCGGCGCGTCGTCCGTTGTGGAGGATGATGGCGAAGCGCGCTGCGCGCAGTGACGGATGGATCAGAGTACAGCATGGCGTCGGCACGGTGCTCTGCATCACGGCGTTGAGCGGGACCGCAGTGGCACAGTCCGCCGCCGCGCCACCGGCGGGCGACGCAACGAGGAGTAGTTCCAGTGAGCCAGCTGCCCTTGCGCCCCTCGAGGCTCCTCCGCTTGCCGAGGCCCCGGCATTGCCCACCGCTGGCGATGCGCCGGCACCGACCGACGCAGCATCGATGCCGCCGTCGCCCGCTGCTGCTGAGCTGACGGCCGAGCCCGCGCCAGCGCAGACCGCCTCCGAGGGCCAGGGGGATGCAGTGCAACGCAAGCCACCGGACCCCAGCGCGGAGCAGGCGCGAGCCGGCGAGCCGATGCCACGCGCCTATGCGGGCTCCGACCTCTTTGTTCCACCTGGACCCAGGCCACCGTACGACAGGCGGAGTACGCACAGCGACAAGGACGAGTCGCTTCCCTTCGGTGGATTGCTGCTCGACGCGGGCGTGCCCGATGGCCTGATGCTCGCAGGAGTTGTGCGGCCCGCCTGGTGGGTGCGCCTGCACGCAGGCGTCGGAAGCAATTCCTTCAGCCCTGGGATCCGTGGGGGTGCCGCCCTGACGCCATTCGGTTCCGGTCCCTCGCTGGCCGTAGAGGCCGGGCACTACTTCGAAGGGGACGCTAATGGGCTCGTGCAGAGTTTCGCGGCGACGCGGAGCGACGCCAGCGCCATGCTGCAGCGCATCGGGTACGATTTTGCGAACGCACACCTCGGATTGGAATTCGGGCAGGAGCGCGTTCTGTTTTTCGTCCATGGCGGAGTCACCTACCTGCGGACCATCGTGCACGACGTCAATTCGGCCCTGGCCGATGACTCGGCCACCGCAGAATCTACGACGATCACCGTCACGAAAGACCCGACGGTGGTCGCCGTAGCACCTTCCGCCAAAGTCGGCCTCATCGCCTATTTCCTGTGAATCTATGACGCGCGAACAACTCACCCGTTCCCTTTGCCTTGTCGCTCGACGTGCTCTCGCACTGGGGCTCTGCGCTGCAGGCCTCGCTCCGCTCGGCTGTGTCTCGGTCGAAGGCGACGTTCCCGAAGTCGTCATGACTCGACATGCCTTGGCGATCGGCCCGTCGCCTCTGCCCACCGGGTTCGGGGAGGTGTCTCAGACCGTATCGTTCGAGCACCCGTACCAATCGTTCTCTCTCCCGGACGGGGTGCAGTCTGAGCTGCGTCCCACGTGGATGAGCGTGACGGCGGTCAAGGGCGTCGAGGATCTCGCGTTCATACGGGCGTGTACGCTCGTGATGGCTACCAGGGACCCCGCGGGGCCCGCTGCCACGACCGTCGTCGACTACTCACGCGAACCCCCTGGGACGCCTGGCGCATGCCTGACGGCCGATGCAGTCAACCGCCCGAACGTCGTCGACTACTGGGTGAGCGGGAGCACCTTCTACACCTTGACCGTTGTCGGAGATCTGCCGCCCACGCCGTGGGCCGTGGACGTCGAGGTCGCCTTCAGCGGCAGTGTGAAGTACCAGATGTAGCGCCCAGCGGCCGGCTGGCGTCAGGGGCGGGCACCGAGCCGTGTCTACTGCGATGAAGACGAGAGCGCAGTTGACACGTCGGGGCCGCGGCCGCAGGTTTCGTCCGCTCGGAACCTTGGCAGACCGGTGGGTCGGGGATCCCGGGCACAACCGAGAAAGGAGCCTCCCTCATGGATTTCAAGGTCGCACCGTTGCCCTACTCCAAGGACGCCCTCGAGCCTGTCATGAAGCAGGAGACTCTCGAGTATCACTACGAGAAGCACCACAAGGGCTACATGATCAAGCTTGAGAGCCTGCTCGCTGGCAAGCCCGAAGCAGGCCAGACGCTCGAGGAGGTGATCAGCAAGAGTACCGGTGCCGTGTTCAACAACGCAGCACAGGTCTACAATCACACCTTCTTCTGGAACGGCATGAAGCCCGGCGGTGGGGGCGCTCCGCCGGCCGGCGATGTCGCTGACCTCATTCGGCGGGATTTCGGCGGCTGGGAGAAGTTCCGGGGGGAGTGGGCGACGCGCGGGTTGGCGCGCTTCGGCTCGGGCTACGTTTGGCTGACGCTCAGCGGCACAAAGGCGAAGATCACCGATACGCCGAATGCGGAGACGCCGATGACGATGGGCGAGACGCTGCTGCTCACTGCTGACGTATGGGAGCACGCTTACTACCTCGACCACCGGAATGACAGGAAGGCATTCCTGGAGATCTTCTGCGACAAGCTCATCAACTGGGATTTCGTCGCGCACAATCTCAAGGCCGCACGATAGGCCCGCTATTGCCCGCAGGGCGCTCGGGCGAATGTGGGTCGCCAATCCATCGGCAGGCTCGGCCGAGTGTCGGGCTTGGTGGCCCGTCTCCAAGAGTCGCCACACAACGGCAGACCCGTCTCCTGGCTCAGACTGCGGGCATCTGCCACAGAACTCGACGGCTTCGCCCCGTTCGAGGCCGTCGAGTTCTGCGGCCAATCACGGAGACAGGGAACTAGCCGGCCGCTGCGCCGGAGCCCGAAGCCACCGGCAGGATCGGGGCCCACTTGAGCCGAAGCAGAAGCCGGTCGTCGATCTGGATCCCTCGGCTGCCGAAGCTGAGCACGTTGTCGGCTCCCGTCTCGTTCCACTCGGCTACGAACACGATCCCCTGGCCTTTGCCATTGTAGCCCAGCTGAACGATGGCATTCTCGAGCCAGCGTCCACCCCCTTCGAGCTCGAGTGTTTCGGGAAGTGTGTAGAAACCCTCGGCCGGCAATCGCATCAGTGTGCCAGCCCACGAGGGCGAACGCAGCAGGGTGGTCGGTTCGCCCCAGAACCAACGATTGCGGCGATTGTCTCCCGGACGGACGACGAACTTGCCTCCGCCGTTGGCATTCACACCCAGGTAGACAAGCACGCCGGCCGGCATGTCGTCCTCGTGACCAGGCATCGGCTCAGTCGTTCGGTACAATCCGGGGTCGGGAAGATCGAGCATGGTGGCTTCTCCGGCCGAAGACTCTAGTGCCTCGACTCGAAAGAATCGAGGCCAAACGACCGGGTAGGCCAGTGAAACCTCGAGGGAGCGCCCGAGGCAGTCGACACAGGCCGACGGGCTACGTCGGCAGCGTCCAAGTCCGTGGCATAACTCCATCATGTCGAGGCATCGACCGGACCTCTCGCGTCGTGGCTATGGTGACCCAGCGGTGCTGTCTCTGGTGCTGCTGACGGCGGTGTGTATGCAGACGACCCGCTGCAAGCACGCTGGACAGAGGGATCCGAGTACGGAGGCGGACCCGATTGGGGAGGCGGAACCCGTGGAGCGCCCCGAAGGTCCGATGGACCTGGAGCGTGCGCAGAGGTACGTCCTCGGACTCGTCAACCGCGACCGCGATCTGGAGGGGCTCAGGCCCGTTGAGTGGGACGAAGTGGCCGCGCGTGCCGCGACGCGCCACGCCGAGGACATGGTGCGTCACGGCTATACGGGACACTGGGGCAGCGATGGTTCGGTGCCGGAGCTTCGGTACACCGAAGCCGGTGGCGTACACATGGACCAGGAGAATGCCGGCTGCTTCTTCGACGGAGTCGAGCGAGAGCTCGAGCCGCATCCGATGATCGCAGCAAGCGAGGTCGACAAGATCGAGGCGGCTTTCATGAATGAGATGCCGCCGAACGATGGGCATCGCAGGAACATACTCAAGCCGACCCACAACCGAGTCGGGATCGGGCTGGCGCAGCCGCGTGGTCTCAAGCAAGTATGCATGGCGCAGGAGTTCCTGGATGCCTATGGCGAATACGAGCCGCTGCCGCGCAGCGCTCGGAGGCGCGCGGCCATTTCGGTCGCTGGCGAAGTCAGCGACCCGGTGCGCTTCGGGGGCGTCGGCATAGCGCGGACGGGGCTCCCGCGACCCATGGCTTTCGAGGAGCTCAGCGCCAAGAGGACCTATCACGTTCCAGAACCCTACGTGCTCTACTTCCCAGCAGGCTACAAGACGCCGAAGCCGGTGCAGCTTCGGGGCAGACATTTCAGTGTCGGGGTCAGCCTGGACGATCACGGTTCTGCGGGCCTGTACGAGGTGAGCGTCTGGGGCAAACATCCCGGCAGCGACGCACTGGTTCCCGTCAGCCTTCGGACCATCATCGTCGAATGAATCCGACCGGGAAGAGGTGGCCCGGCCGGCGGCCCGACGACGGGTCCGACAGCCAAGCTCGCGTCCGCTGATGCGTCGATATAACATCGCCGCACGCGCAAGAAGGTACGAGCTGCGAGATGCCGAGCAAGAAGACACCGAGCATCGAGCGCGCCGCGAGAACGCCCGCGCGCGCTGCCGCGGCGCGTTCCGGCCAGCTGAAGTCGACGCGAACCCAGCGACGCCGTGCGGCAGACGCTCGGGTCGGTCGAGTTGGCGGCCGGGCTGCTCCAGCACCGACCAAGCGGGTCGCCAAGGCCGTCTCCGCTGTCGTGGTGGGTGAAGGCAAGCGGGTACCCCACCTGGCGCTGTTCGACCAGTATGGCAAGCGGTTCAACTGGGCATCGCTCGACGGTCTTTCGTATGTGCTCTACTTCTATCCGCGCGACAATACGCCCGGGTGCACGCGTGAGGCATGTTCTTTTCGCGATGCCATGGGCGAACTCGCCTCCGTTGGTGTCCGAGTCGTGGGCGTGAGCCCGGACACCGTTCAGAGTCATGCTCGATTCGCCGCGCAGCATCGTCTCGAGTTCACGCTGCTATCCGACCCGGACAAGCTGCTTGCCGAGGCGTTTGGTGTCTGGGGGCCCAAGAGGAGGTACGGCCACGAAACCCTGGGGATCGTGCGCAGTACGTTCCTGGTGGGACCCAACGGCGTCGTGCGCAGGGCCTGGCGCGACGTGCGTGTTGACGGACATGTGGAGCAGGTCATGGCCGCAGTGGCGGAGCTGTGAGGCGGCGACTCGCGTCCCACGGCTCGAGCGTCGGGTTTCAGGGTGACAACCATGTGCGTAGATCGATGGATAAGACCGACTCGTTGGGTGATGCTCGTCGGATGGATGGTGCTGGGGTGCAGCAAGAACATGGACGCGACCGTGAGCGCCGCCCGGAGTCACGTGGAACGTCTGGCGCAGGTCGTGGCTCAGGACGTACAGGAGGTGCGTGCGGGGCTGCCTCAAGGCGCGCCGTACGTGCGACCTTTGTTCGAAAGCCAGACCCCTGCGGGTGACGACTTGAAGGCAGCACGCGAGGCACTCGATCGCGCTCGAAACAAGGTGCAGGACTTGCGGGTTGCCAAGAGCACGTTTTTTGCGGTTGCTGACGCGGACGGCAGGGTGTTGCGGACCGACCAGGAGCTCGATCGCATGGCGGGCAAAGACCTGTTCGCGAGTTTCCCGGAGCTCAAGAAAGCTCTGTCAGGGGGCTACCTGGAGAGTCGCGGTTCGATGGCCGAGGCTTCCGGAGTCCAAGGCAAGGAGGACGGTCAGTGGGTGGCCGCGTTCCCGGTGATGGTCGGCGACAAGGCGCGCGGTCTGTACGTCACGGGCTGGTCTTGGGCAGGATACGCCTATCGCCTGGAGACCTCGGTTCGCGATTCCGAGCAGTCTAGGCTGATGGAGCGCGGCGGCCGCAAGATGCCCCTGCTGTACGTGTACGTGGTCGTGGGCGACAAGGCGTACGGGGCGCCTGTCTCACCGCAGGTCAACGCGGACGCGATCGTCAAGCAGAAGCCGCTCGCCCACCTGGGCCCCGGGCGCACGTTCGCGACGACCCTGGAGATCACCGGCCGTAGTTTCGCTCTGGCCGCGCGATTGACCCCGGAGCTCGGTCCGAATACCGCCATCTCGGTTCTGCGTAGCGAAACCTGAAGCGTTCACCCCGAGCGCCTCTTCTCGTGGCCGGTGCGCAGCTTGCCAAAGCGCAGCGGTGGATCAGGGCCCAGCCTTCCGAGTCGGTGCACGCACAGTACAAGGCCCACCAGACCGGCCACGCTCAGCCAGGCACCCAGCCCGGGGCCATGGTACACGCTGGCCGCGACGCCGAGCACGGTTGCCCCAAGCGTCCAGCCGAGAAGTCGTCGGAGTCGCGTTTCGGAATGCGTCAGCGTCGACATCGTGATCAGACCCGGGGCCTCGCATTCGTGCCGCTTGCCTCCAGGAGCCCCTGGGTGCAAGCGAGGCGCGGAGCGAGGCTACCACGCAGGGAACCGAAGCGAAGATCCTGCACCGAAATCACGCAGAAGCTCCGAGCCGCGGCGGTTGTTGTGGCCAGCGCCGGCCACATCCGCTAGCTGTGAGGGCGCCATGCAGCCGCGCCGCTTGGTCGTCCGGACGGGTTGGCCCAGCAACCGTGGACCGTGGGCCAGTGCTCTGGCTCGTGGGATGGCCGCGGCGTTGTGTGGAGGAACCCTCGTCGGGTGCGCTCGCGAGCAGTCCCTGCCTGACCCCGACCCGGTCGTGCGACGATTCGCTGCCGCGGCGCGCCGCGGGGATGGCGACGCCATCTACGCGATGCTGAGCGCAGACGCCCAGCGCGAGTACGGTCGCGATGGCGTTCGCGTGCTGGTGGCTCAGTCCGCGCTCGAACTTGCTCGAGAGGGAGAGGCGCTCGAGAAAGGACCAAGAACCATCGACCAGGTGGCTCGTCTTCGACTGAGCCACGGAGAGATCGTCGTGTTGACGCTGGAAGGCGATGCATTCAAGGTGTCTTCGGCCGGTGTGCTCCCGGCACGGGCGCGCACGCCCCCGGAGGCTCTTGCCGAGCTGCGGGACGCGCTGTCGCAGAGGAGCTATGCTGCCCTGATTCGAGTCCTGTCCGGTGACACAGGCAGCACGCTGGATGGCGAGCTCAACGGTCTCATTCGAGGCCTCGAGCACCCGGACATGCTGGAACCGAGGATCTCCGGTGATCGCGCCGAGGTCAGCGTGCCCGGTGGGCATTGGGTGAAGTTGAGGCGAGAGGACGGCGTTTGGCGGGTCGAAGACTTTCGTTAGAGCAGCGATGCGTTTCACGGAACGCTGCCGGAGAACGAGAAGGAACGCCGGCCGTGCCTGGGCGAAGGCTCTCGTCGGGGCGAGAGCTCGCCAGCTGGGGGGCTCGCCCCGGCGAGGACCGTTTCGCGATTTGGACCGGCGCTCTAGAACAGCGCCAGTCCGATGACCGTTTGACACGGCGCGCGCTGCTTGGCGGGGCTCTGTGTGCAGTGTTCGGGGCGACGGGTGTGGCTCGAGCTTTCGGGCGTTCGACGGCGTTCCACGCTCGTCTGCTCAAAGCCGGTGGCGTTGTGTGCGATGCGTTGCGGGCGACCGGGTCGGCTCGTTGGGCCTGGGAGGTCGCGCGCAGAACCAGCGCCCTGGCGCGCCTACGGCCGGAGACGATCACGCTCGAGACTCGTCGTTTGGTCGACGAGCCTTTCATCGTATGGGCTGGCCGGGGCGATCTGCTGCCGCTCTCGCGCGGTGAGCTTGCCGCGCTCGACACGTACGTGCGCCTGGGCGGGTTCGTGATCGTGGACGATTCGGATCCCGAACGCGGAGCGTTCACCCGGGCAGTCAAGCGGGAGCTGTGCCGCGTCCTGCCTGACTTCGCACCGATCTCTCTGCCTGCGGGGCATGTCATCTACAAGGCCTACTACCTGGTGGACCGTCCCATCGGCCGTATCATGGGTCCAGATCATGTAGAAGCGATCGTCCGCGGGGGCTTGGCGCAGGTGGTCTTCCTTGCGCACGACCTGCTGGGCGCCTTGGCTCGCGGCCGCGACGACTGGGCGTTCTCGACCGTTCCCGCTGGGCGCGCGCAGCGTGAGCGCGCCATTCGAATGGCCGTGAATCTTGGCATGTACGCGCTGTGCTCGGACTACAAGGACGACCAGGTGCACGCGAGCTGGCTGATGCGCCACCGCTCTTTCGGGCGACCATGACCATCCACTCTTGGGCGCTGACCGATGATCTTCCGACGGTTGCGGTCGCCTCCGTGCTCGTGTTGGTTGCCGCAGGGTGTGCCCTGCTCGCCCTGGAGCTGCGCGAACGCGAACGGCTGGGCGGCCTCATCGTTCTAAGCGGGATCGTGGCGATGGTGCTTTCGGGCGCAGCCGTGCTGCGGCCGGTTCGCATCACGGGTGAGGCACGGCGCATCGGACCGCGCGTCGTGGTGCTCTGGGATCAGTCACGCCGGCTGTTGATGCGTGATGGAGCGCTGACGCGCTCCGAGCGCGCACGCCAGGCCGTGCAGCGACTGCGCGCTCGATGGGATGAGGCACGCCTCGAGGTGTTGGGCTTCGGCGAGGAGGCTTCGGAGCGGGAGCTTCCCCAGGTCGAGCCCACGGCGGCCACCAGCAATCTGCTGGCAGCGCTGCGCGCGCTGCGCGAGTCAGCCGAGCGGCCCGATTCGCTGGTCGTGGTCAGCGACGGTCGGCTCACTGCGCCTGGCAGTGCCGGGACGGTTCCGTCGATGCGCGACGCGCTTGCGGGGATCGACGTGCCCATCCACACGATCCGAGTCAGTGAGACGGCACCGGCGGACGCCAGCATTCGCAGTGTGCACACGGCGGGTGTGGCGGTGGCCCACCAGCCCTTCGAACTCGTCGTGGAGGTCGGGTGCTCCGGGGGTCTGTCGTGCGACAGGCTGCCCGTGGCGGTTCGCGAGCTGCACCGTGGTGCCGAGCCATCGCTCCTCGCGTCCGGGTTGGTCGAACTCCGCGCCGGGGCTGGCCGGGTTCGCTTGCCCGTGACGGTCGAGCGAGCTGGTTCACGCGTTCTCGAGGTGCGGCTCGACTCGCCCCAGGGCGACCAGGTGCCGGAGAACGACGTGCGCCTGACGACCTTCACCGTCACACGCGCGCGGGTGCGTCTGCTGCACGTGGCAGGGCGCCCCAGCTACGACGTGCGTGCCCTCCGCGTCTGGTTGAAGAGCGACCGTGCAGTCGACGTCGTTGCTTTCTTCATCCTCAGGTCTCTCGAAGACGACGCGCAGGTACTGGACGCAGAATCGGAACTTGCGTTGATACCTTTCCCAGTACACGAACTGCTTGGCGTGCACCTGCCGAGCTTCGACGCCGTGATTCTGCAGGACATCGATGCGGTTCGCTACGAGCTCGCGCCGCACCTTGGCGCGATTGCCAACTACGTGCGCGTCGGCGGGGGGCTCATCATGGTGGGAGGGCCTTCGGCATTTCTCGGCGGGAGCTACGGCGGCACCGCTCTGGATTCGGTTCTGCCCGTCACGCTTCCGCGCGGCGCAGAGCCGTTCGACACGGCGCGTTTCGTTCCGGAACCGACCGCACTCGGCCGCACGGCGCCCATTGTCAGGCCGCTTCGCGAGCTGCTGGGCGACGAACTTCCCGAGATGGTCGGCTCCAACACCCTCGGCAGTCCGCGCGAAGGCGCACTGGTCCTCTGGCAGCATCCCACCCGGCGCGTGGCGCTTCGAGCCGGTACCGCCCCCATGCCGCTGCTTGCGCTGACCGAGGCCGGCGAAGGCCGTTCGATCGCGCTGGGCGTCGACGGCACCTACCGGCTTGCGTTCAGTGGGCTCGGGGCGCAAGTACTGGGGCGGGCTTATTCCGCGCTGTACGACGGGCTGCTCGGGTGGCTCATGCGCGACCCGCGCTACGAATCGGCGCGAGTAGAGCTCGACCGCCCCTGCGTGGCCCACGTTCCGTTCGGGCTCCCGGTCTTTCTGGCGCCGGGGCTCGAGGGTCCGATCTCGCTCAAGGTGTCGAAGCTCAGCCCGTCGGGCGAGGCGGTGGTCGACCGAGGCTTGTCGCCCGATGAGCAACGGCGTGGGTCCATCGAGCTCGGTGGACTGGAAACCGGGGGCTACTGCGTAGAGCTGCGGGTCGGACGGGCGCTGACGACGCGCTATGATTTCGCTTGTGAAGCAGGAGGTGAGGCCTGGAGCGACTCCCGGCCGGACCCCGAACGGCTGAAGATGATTTCCCGCGCGACGGGCGGTCGATCCGTCAGCTCCGACCGCGTCGAAGATCTTCCTCGGCCGGAGGCGGCCGAGGTGCACTCACAGAGGCACGTGAAGGCGGTCCTTCCGCCCTGGTGCTGGTGCCTGCTGGCCGCTTCTGCTCTCAGCGCACATTGGGCCCTCAGGCGTCGCGGTGGGTTGAGCTGAGTGTGTCGTCCTCCGGCGACCATCGTGCGCTGGTGCTCGATGCCCCTCTGCGCTAGGGTTTGCCTGTGAAACGGGGCTGTTGTTGGCTTGCCCTGGCTCTTGTTCTTTCGGGCGCTCCCGCCCGGGCGCTCTTCTGGCCGAACGAGGTGGCAACGCTACACACCAGGCTGACCAAGGGCAGCGTCTCCGAACGTCGTGAGGCTGCGGCGTGTCTGGTCGAGCTGCCCCGCGCGGTCGCGTCCCGATTGGCGCTTGTCGCTCTGGACGATCCTGACGTGGACGTACGTCTTTCGGCCGCCGAGGCGATCGTTTCCATTCGGCCCAAAGGGTCGAGTCGCAAGGTGACCGAGTGGCTCACCAGTCCCGAGTCCCGACTGCGCCTTGCCGCTGCGAGCGTGCTGCGCGTGCTGCCCGTTGCCGAGGCCGTCCCGGCGTTGGGCCGTGCGTTGCTCGATTCGGATCCTGCTTTGCGCGCCGAGGCAGCTTCGGCGCTGGCCGCGTCGAAATCTGCAGAAGCGGTCGTGCCCCTACTGGGTCGGCTCGACGATTCTACACCTCACGTCCGGCGCGCCGTGGTGGGGGCCCTGGCACGACTGCGCGACATGCGAGCGGTGATCCCGCTGATCGGCAAGATCGAAGATCCGGAGCCTACCGTGCGTGCGTCGGTGGCGCGCGCGCTTGGTGAACTCGGAGACGCGCGTGCGGTCAGTGCGCTCGTGCTGGTGCTTCGCGATTCCGAAGACGCGGTCAAGGTCGCGGCTCTGAAGGCGCTGGGCCAGCTCAAGGCGCAGAGCGCCGAACGGAGTATCGTCGCGCAGCTCGAGCTCGAAGCGTCAGCATCGGTGCGCGCGGCGGCGGTTCGTGCGCTCGCTGGCATCGCGTCGCCCTCGAGCGTCGCGCTCTTGGTCGAGCAGCTCCGCACGACCTCGCCCCACGCAGAGCTGGGCGTCCAGATCCGCGAAGCTCTGCACGAGCTGGGTCGTGCGGCTGCGCCACCACTTCTGGAATGCCTCGCAGGTCAGCCACCGCTCGACCTCGCCGATGGCTGCGCTCTCGGTCTGGCAGGGACGGGCGATCCGGACGCGGCGGCAGCTGTCGTCCGCGCTCTGAGAGAGCGCGTGGTACGGCCCGATGCGGGCCTGGAGGCGCTCGCGAAGATTGGGGACCGGTCGGCACTGCCCGTCGTGCTCGAGTACCTGTCGGTGCCGGATCCGCAGCTCCGGCACACGGCACGTGCGGCCTGTCTCGCGCTGCTCGATCCTGATGTTCCCGACGGACGAGCTGTCGAGCCGCTAGCCCGCGCGCTTCGAGCGGCCGGCACTCGCATCGACGAGCTGCTCGAGATCGCAGAGCTTCTCGGGCGGACAGGCTCGGCGCGCGCGGCGCGGGTATTGGAGCCTCTGGCGACCCGGTCCGATGATCCCGATCTTCAGGCCGCAAGCCTCGAGGCATTGGGCCATCTGGGCCGGGCCAACGCGAGTGGCGTGCTCCTTCGCGCGCTCGATTCGGATCGGAGCAGCGTGAGGTGGGCCGCGGCGCTGGCCCTGCGGCATTCGGGTGACCCCGCTGCGGCTGCGTCGCTGGTCGCTCGCCTGGAACGGGGCGCGGAGCAGGAGCGGCAGGCGCTCGCCGTTGCACTGGCAGGCGCACTGGCCCATACGACCGATGCGGGGCTGTTGGACCGCGTCGAACGACTCGTCGTCGAGAGCCGCTCGGGGGACCGCGACGCCCTGATGGAGGCCATGGGTTCGGCCGAGCATCCCTCGGTGATCCCGCGACTTCTGCGTCTTTCTGCGTCTCTTCAGCCGCAGGATCGGGCGAAGATCGCCGAAGCACTGGCCGGGCATGCGGACGCTGTGCCCGCACTGGCGACACTTGCGCTCGACCGAGACAGCGCGGTGCGCGCCAACGCCGCGTGGTCGCTCGGGGTCGCTGGGCAAGGCGATCAGATCGGCCTGTTGACGAGCATGCTGGCGGACGCGAACGAGGCGGTGGCCGCGAACGCCGCGGCGGCGCTGGGTCGGCTCGGACGCCGGACGGGGCAGGCCGTTGGCGCGCCGCTCTGTGGAGCGCTGGACGACGCGCGAAGCTACGTGCGAGCCAACGCGTTGGCGGCGCTGGCATTGAGCGGTCTGGTGTGTCCGGAGCGCGCGTTCGAGCTTCTGGAGTACGACCGCTCGGAACAGGTGCGCGAGTCGGCCGTACTGGCGCTCGGCCGCGCCCCAGGGAGCCTGCGTGAGAGTGTCAAGCGTGCGCTGGCGCGTTGCGCACGGACCGACCCGAGCTCGCGGGTGGCGGACGCCTGCGAAGCTCCGCCGCATCTCATTCCCGCCGGTACCGATCCCGTCCTAGTCTACGCGGTGCCGGCAGGCGAAGCCAAACCCGTCGCTGGCGCGCCGTTCGCGTTGGTCCTGGCCGATGGACTGACCCGACTCGGCGTGGCCGACCGTCGCGGTGCCATCTTCGAGCGTAGCGCGCCGCGCGGTCACGTCAGGCTGGGTGCGGCTCCGCCATCCAGCGAGTAGCGGGCCTCTGCCATGGCGAGGTGAGACGAAGAGCTACTTTCCGGCGGAGCACCTCATGTTGCACATGAGGTCGCCGGGCGCACAGCCACACGCACCTTTGCTGGCTGCTGGTTTGGGCGCAGCGGGCGGCGAGCTGCCCGGCGACGGTGACGCGCTACCCTGGTCGCCGCCGCCCTTGGCCTTGGGCTTCGGTCGCCACCTTCCGCCTGCTGTTTTGGGGGCCGCCTTCTTCGCGCCGGCGTCCGCCTCGTCACTCGTCGTGGACGGAGGCTTCGCCGTGAGCTCCGGCTGCTGCTCGACCGTTGGTGGCGGCGCCGCTGTCGGGACGACCCCGAGGGTCCGCGGGTCGACCGTTGGAACCGGCCGTGGAGGCTCTGGCTTCAGGATCAAAGCCAGAGCGATGACCACGGCAGCGACTGCTATACCGCCGCCAATGAAGAGCCCCGTCTTGTTGCTTCTGCCTGGGTACTCGACGTGTCCCAGTCCCATGTCCAGGACGGCCGCATTGGGCGAGGCCGGCATCGCCAGAGGAGCGGAAAGCCCGAGCGGTGCTGCCGCGACCGGCGCGCCCAGACCGAGGTGGCCCATTCCGGCTTGGCTGTCCGAGGGTCGCTCGGCCGCGGAAGTGAGAGCTCTTAGGTCGATGAGGCCTGAATCATCCTGCGAGGACGCAATCGCTGTGGGCGGTGAGGACATGAGGTTTGAGGTACCTGCTGAGGCGGTGAGGGCACTGAGGGAGAAGAGGACGGAGGATTCGTTGCGGGCGCCGGTTGCAGCCACGGGAGGGGCCATGTCGTGAAGAGCGCTGGTGGTGACTTCCTCTTCACTTCCGGCTGCCGCGTAGTGACGGAACAGATCTTGGCCGCGCGCAGAGCTCACGGCCGCGCGCGCGCCGGGCGTCCCGCCGCCGGGGTGTTCGCTCCAGGGCGAGCTGGGCTCGTGGGCGGCAGGTCTCGTCGCCGCGGCTTGGACTGAGGCCTCCGCAGCAGCTGCAGCCGCATGCAGCGCGTCGACGATCTCCGCAATCTGACCGAGCTGTGCCCAGTCGGTCATCCCCTCGGTCCACACGTACGTCTCGGCAACGACTTCGCCGGAGTTGTATGCATCGACGATTTGTTCGAGCGTCAGGGTCCGCTGATCATTGTCCCCGAAGTCCACCGTGTATTCCGTGCCAGAGGGCGACGCGGCAGATTGCGAAGACGATTCCGCACCACCGCCGTAGTCAGCGCCCCCCGCGGCTGCCCCGGCGCCAGCGTCGGCGGCGTACACACTAGGCGGCGAGGCCTTGCCGTCGATGACGATGGTGGTCCCACACTTGCGGCACCGGATTTTGGCAAGACGATTCTGTACCTTCTCGTCTGCGATCGAGTACTTCGCTGTGCAGGCAGGGCAGGTGATTCTCAACGTTCAA
>JAFGIS010000003.1 GCA_016929495.1 Polyangiaceae bacterium
CCTCCTCGGGCGTCGGCACGCCCGGCGCAGCACCCTTCATACACCCGAGGCCTGCCGAACCGGAAGGGGGTGCGGACCCCATGCGTGCTAACCGAGAATTTGGCCATGCTGTCGGCCACGTGAGAGAGTCGGCCCGCGCCGGAGGGGGACTGGTGGTGGCGCGGGGACGGTGGGGATGGGCGCTGCACGGATCGAGGAGGACTGGGAGCTGATCAAGGGGATGCTGCCGGCCGGATGGGAGCAGGCGGCCGCGAAGCTGCGCGCGATCCGGCGGGAACAGGGACCTCTGGCCAAGCCCGAGGCGCTGCTGCGTTTGCTGCTGGGCAAAGCCGCGAGCGACAAGTCGAACCGCGAGACGGCCGAGGAGGCGGCCCTGACAGGGTTGGCAAACATCTCGGACGTCGCCATCCACAAGCGGGAGAAGCAGAGCGGTGACTGGCTGGAGTGGATCGCCGACGGCCTGTTGGAAGGAACGATGAGCGAGCTTCCGCAGGGGCCGTTCCGACTTCGGTTGGTGGACGCGACGAGCGTGAGCGTGCCGGGGTCGGACGGCACGGACTTCCGCTTGCATGTGTGCGTGGACCTTCCCGACCGGCGATTCAGCCATGCCGAACTGACCGACAAGCACGGTGGCGAGTCGTTCACGCGGTTCCAGGTGGTGGCGAACGACATCTACGTGGGGGATCGCGCGTACGGCACGCCGAAGGGCGTCGGACACGTGGCCGCCGGCGGCGGAATCCCGTTGGTGCGCATCACCACCTCTGGCCTTCCGCTGTTCACGACGGCCGGGGAGCGCATCGATGTGCTCGGCTTGGCGCGGACGCTGAAACCCGGTCAGATGCTGGACGTCGACGCGTCGGCCAAGACCCCGCAACTGGGCGCAGTGGCCGGCCGGCTCTGCATCTACGCCCTTTCGGAGGAGGATGCTCGACGGGCGGAGCGGCGTGCGCACAAGCGCGCCAGTCGCAAGAACGGTCGTCCACCTGGCGTACGTGCGATTGAGGCGAGCAAGTACGTCTTCATCTTCACGACGGCTCCACGCGGCTTGATGAGCGTGGGGCAGGTGTTCGCCTGCTATCGGCTGAGGTGGCAGGTGGAGCTCGCATTCAAATTGTTGAAGACCGTGCTCCGCCTCGGCAAGCTGCCCAACCACCGCGACGACACGGCGCGCACATGGCTGCTCGCAAAGCTCATCAACGCACTGCTCCTCGAGCGTCTGGCCCGTGCCGACCAGCGCGCGTTTCCCCCCGGCGAAGTCGCCGCCTGATGCCGAGCCCAATCGGCTGCGGTCACCCCACCGCGTCGTCTCGTTTCTCCGTGCCGCGCTCGCCACTGCCCTCCTGGGCAACGCACCGCTGACGGAGCGCGCTCGACTCCTTCGCGACCCGCAAGCGCTTCCGCGACTCGCCGACGGACGACCGGCTCGGCAGATCGAAGCGTTCGCGAACCAACGACCGAGTCTTTCGGAGCGCCTCGGATTCATCGAGGACACCGGCGATGTCGGTTAGCACGCATGGGGGCCTGCCCCCCGCAAGCCGGTGCGGAACCCCTGCATGCCGGGCGTCTCGCTTGACATTCGACCGTAGTCGAATAACTATTCGGCCATGTCGTCGGAAGACTATCGCCTCGGATATCGCGCTGCTCGAGAGGTCATCCTTCGCCGGCTGGCGGAGCGGGCGCGGGGCCGGATCCAGCTCCTGACCGGGCCGCGCCAGGTGGGCAAGACCACCCTGCTGCTCGAGCTTGCGCAACGCCTCGGCAAGGTCGCGATCTACGCGGCCGCGGACGGCCCCGAGGCGGCCTTGCCGGGCTTCTGGGAACGGCTGTGGGTTCGAGCCGAGGAGGTTGCCGCCAGGGAGGGACGCGCTGTGGTGCTGCTCGACGAGGCGCACCTGTTGCACGACTGGGCGCGTCGCCTCAAGGGCGAATGGGATCGTCTACGGCGGCGCAAGCGGCCCGTCCACGTCGTTGCGACGGGTTCGTCGGCCCTTCGCCTCGCTGCGGGCTCGCGCGAGAGCCTGGCCGGGCGCTTCGAGCGAATCACGCTTTCGCACTGGTCGGCCGCATCGCTCGCCGAGGTCTTCGGCGTGCCCCCGGCGGAAGCGACCGATCTGTTGGTCCGGATGGGTTCGTACCCGGGGGCGTTCGAATTTCGCCGCGACCTGGCGCGCTGGTCGGCCTATGTCCGCGACGCGATCCTCGAGCCCGCCGTCGGGCGGGACATCCTTGCCCTCGCGGCGGTGCGGAAGCCGGCCCTGTTGCGACAGGTGTTCGGCGCATGCGCTTCGTCCCCGGCGCAGATCGTCTCCCTCCAGAAGCTGCAGGGACAACTCCTGGACCGCGGCGCCCTCGAGACCATCGCCTACTACCTGGCGCTGCTGGAGGAGGCGTTCCTCGTCGCGCCGCTCGGCAAGCACTCGGCTCGGCCGGCGCGCCGTCGGGCGGCGCCGCCCAAGCTCGTCACCTTGAACAACGCGCTGATCGCGGTGGTGGACCCACGCGGGATTCCGGAGCGCGCGACGGATCCGCAGCGGTTCGGAGCGTGGGTCGAGAACGCCTGCCTCGCGCATGCCTGGAACGCGGGCCAACGCGTGAGCTACTGGCGGGAGGAGCCGCACGAGGTGGACGGAGTGCTCGACGGAAGCTGGGGCTCCTGGGCGATCGAGGTCAAGACCGGCTCGCTGTCGTCGAGCGACCTCAAGGGCATCGGCGAGTTCGTGCGGCAATTCCCGAAGTACCGCCCGCTGGTCCTCTGCGACGACGAGGCACGGCCGCTGGTCGAACGTGTCGGCCTCGAGGCGATGACGTGGAGCGACTTCCTCCTGCGCGGCCCGCCGGGAGCGCCTGCCGCCGTCAAGATCGGGGGATGAGCGGCACATCGGGCCTTGGGTTTCGGACGGCGATCACCTTGGCTCTCGATCCGAGACGCAACGAGAACGGCCGTTTGGAGACCGTTGGAGAATCGAGGCGTTGGTCGCCGACTGCGAGGCCTGGTAAAGAGGACTTTACTTTCGCCGAGCCTTGGGAAAGGATCATTTCCCAGCGACCATGGCGAGGGTGACGGGGACATTCGAGCGCAGGATGGTGGGGGGCGAGGAGATCGCGGCCTTCGTTCCGAAGCCGCTGCCGCCTGCCGACCCTCCGCTCGAGATCGGCACGAGGATGCAGGAGTTCCTGCGAGCCGCCGAGCATGGATTGTCGCGGCTGGACCTGGCGGGCGAGATGGTGCCGTCCGTCGAGTGGTTCATCTACGCCTTCGTGCGGAAGGAGGCCGTCGTCTCGTCGCAGATCGAAGGCACGCAGGCGACGCTCGTGGACCTGCTCAACTACGAAGCCGGAGCACTGCCGGAGCCGAGGGACGAGGCGGGGGTGCTTGAGCTCTGCAACTACCTCGAGGCCCTGGCCTACGCCCGCAAGCAGCTGGCCCGGGAGGACGGCCTCCCCCTGTCCAATCGGCTGGTCGGCGAAGCCCACCGCCGCCTGATGAAGGGGGTGCGCGGCGCGGACAAGCAGCCCGGTGAGATCCGCCGATCGCAAAATTGGATCGGTGGAACGCGGCCCGGCCATGCGCTCTACGTGCCGCCGCCGCCGGAAGAGGTGCCCCGACTGCTCGGCGAGTTGGAGCTGTACATTCACGCCGACGATCGGCTTCCACCGCTCGTGCGCGTCGGACTCGCCCATGCGCAGTTCGAGACCATCCATCCCTACCTCGACGGGAACGGCCGCACGGGCCGGCTCCTCGTGGCGTTGCTCCTCGAGGAATGGAAGCTGCTTTCGCAGCCGCTGCTCTACCTCAGCCTGTTCTTCAAGCGCCGGCGCGAGGCCTACTACCGGGCGCTCGACCAGGTACGGACCGCGGGCGACTGGGAGGGCTGGACGTCGTTCTTCCTCGAGGGGGTGGCGACGATTGCGGAGGAGGCGGTGCAGAGTGCGCGAGGGCTGTTCGCCCTGGTCGCTCGCGACCGGGCCCGAGTGCTCGGAGGGGCGAGCGCATCCGTCGCCGCGGCCCGTCTTTTCGAGCTGCTTCCGCGCCACCCGATCGTGACCGTGCCCGGCACGGTGAAGCTGCTCCGGACGACGAAGCCGACTGCGGCGAAGGCGATCGGCGTTCTCGAGAACCTCGGCGTGCTCGTCGAGACCACCGGTCGGCGACGGGATCGCACTTTCCGCTACGCGCAGTATGTCGACCAGCTGCGTGTCGGGACCGAGCTCGAACGACCCGCATAGACGACGCGCGCTGCCGGCCCGCGACTGCCCCGCGTCGGCGCGATGCTCGAGCGCGACGGCAAGACGATCCGCGTGAAGATTCTGGCGGTGGACGAGGCGAGGATCGGCGCGCGTTGACTTCCGCGGCCCGGGTTTCGGACGGCGATCACCTTGGCTCTCGATCCGCGACGCAACGAGAACGCCCCTTCCGCGGAGCATGGAGAATCGCGGACTTTGCCGCCAGCCGCCGGAGCGTCGCCGTCATCCCGGAGCTCTTCGCGCGGTCGCCAGGTCGCCGGACGGCCGGATCAACCGGATCAACTCCGCCCCACGCGGGCGAGAAACTCCTGGACGGCGCCGAAGGCGTCAGCCTGACGAGCAGGGTCCGGGGGATCGTTGAGGAAACCCGCCGCGCGCCTCGGACCGATGTGGTCGGGCGAGGCGAAATCCTCGGCAAGGAGCGCGAGGGCCGACTGCGCGTCCGGCGCCTCTTCGATCATCCGGAATCGGTCCACCACGTCCTGTGGCCCACCGCCGAAGTTCAGCAGGACGTAGGTCAGGTCGTACGCGTCCTTGTTCTCTCCCCGCAAGCGAAGGGCGAGCGCCTTCATCACCACGAAGGCGGCCGGACCGCAGACACGCACCGTCCGTCTGGCCAACTCCCCGGTCGGCGTCCGGTCATCGATCGTCACCTGGATGAAGCCGCGGAACGCCAGCGGCAGAGCGGGCGTCACGATGGCGGCGAGGTCACTCTCGAGGTTCTGGAGTTTCCCCGGGGCCGGTCCGTCGGCAGGCTGCGGGATCAGGAAATCGATCGATACCCGGCTGTCCGGCAGCACCCACGTCTGTCTGGTCTCATTTCCCTGCCGGTTCCTCCCAGGTCCGAAGCCGCGGTCCCGCAGCCGAGCGCTGATTTCTCGATAGCGATGGCCGTCGAGCAGCGCGAGCGAGAAACCCAGATCGAGGTCCCGAGTCCCGACGTGTTGCGGGACTGCAGCATCCTGGTCGATGATCAGGTACGGCACGAGTCCACCGACCACGACGAGATCGTCGATCAGGTCGCCGAGAATGGTGGCCACGTAGAGACACATCCGGCGCGCCTGGAGCGCCAGTTCCGGCGAGTACCCGTCCGCGGTCAGCGGCTTCCGCATCACGACGCCCATGCCAGCTTGTGGCTGCGAAGATCGGCGGCGGCCTCCTTCGCTCGCTCAGGATGGGCCAACAGGTCGAGGTACACCTGAACCGGGTTCGCGCAGTTCACACCCGCGACGCGTTCCGTCCGGTAGAAGACTCCATCGTCCTTGGGCACCACGATCCAGACATTCTCGCCCCGCTCCACCGGCCGGAGGTCGAGGGTCTCAGCGTCGAAGACGGGCTTCGACACGAAGATCGTCGTCAGCCGGAAGTCGGCGAACCCGGTCCAGTGCCAAGCCGCGGCCAGCCCCGTCGCCGCCCATTCCAATCCATCTTGGTTCGCCAGCTTGGCGGCAAGGCCTTCGAGGACGGCGGGCCCCGTCCGGCCGACGGCGTGGAAGCGGCCGACGTCGTGCTGGTCGAATCTGTAGACCTGTGCCCAGGCGTCCAGGAGTAGGCCGGGCGACCGCGGGTGTGCCCGGCCGTCTTCCGTTCGCCGCTCCACGAGACTAGCCTCCGCGAGGCGGCTGACCACCTTGCTCACGAATCCGTTGCTGAGCCCAGTCGCCTGCGCCAGCTCCTTCTGGAGC
>JAFGIS010000026.1 GCA_016929495.1 Polyangiaceae bacterium
CGGTCCTTGCGTTGGCGTCACCGTCCCCGCCCATGCCTCCGTTAGCGGTGTCGCTATGGTTGTCACCCCCCGCGTTGCTGTTGCCTGCCGTCGACGGCGCACCCGCGGCTCCGCCCTGTGGCAGGGCGCAGCGGCCGTCCTCGCAGACCAGGGGCGGACGACACGGCTTGCTCGGGCTGCACGGAGTGCCTTCGCCGTACGTACTGCTGTCCTGACAGCCCATGCTGCCCTTACAGCCCATACCCAAGCTCGCCAGGCAGGCGAGTGCGCAATGGGCGAACGCGCGGGTTCGACACACCGTTGTTCTCTGCCGCCCTGGTTCAGACACCCGCTGCGCCGACCCCAGCATAGGTTTCGATCTACAGGTATTTGCTTCTGAGTCAATGGGAGTGTGGCCGTCCAGCCGGCTACCACCCACATGTTCGAGCACCCACGATTTCCGGAGCAATTGTGTGTAGCTTTCGACGGCCGAGGGTGTCCCTGGCCGCGCCCCGGTCTGCGTGCTGCCCAGGTCCGGACGATGCGCGTCCCCCGGGGTGCGTTTACAGCTTGTAAACAATTGCCGTATCAAGAACGCTCAATCTATTGGCACTTGTACTGTGTCGGTGCGAAGCTAGCTTCGTGGATGCCGGCGCCATAGTAAACGTCTTCGAGTACCTGGACTACCGCGCGTTCCTCCGTGACTACTACCGCCGCAAAAAAGAGACGGAGTACGGCTTCTCGCATCGTTCGTTTTCGCGGCGTGCGGGCCTTCGCTCTTCGAACTACCTGAAGTTCGTGATGGATGGGGAGCGCAATCTCACGCCGGAGATGGCGAGCCAATTCGCCGCGGCGTGCGGACTCGGGCAGCGCGAAGCGGACTACTTCTGCGAGCTCGTGGCCTTCAACCAAGCGCGCGACGCCCGCGAACGCGACCGTTGCCACGAGCGGCTGCGGCGTTTCCGCGAGTACCGCAAGATCCACAAACTGGACGCCGCCCAGACCGCCTACCATTCCTCCTGGTACGTGCCGGCCATCCGCGAGCTGGCGGCTCTGGAGGACTTCAGCGACGACCCGAAGTGGATCGCGTCGCTGCTCAAGCCCAAGATCACCCCGGCCCAGGCCCAGCAGGCGCTCGACACGTTGCTCGAGCTGGGGCTACTCGTACGCAAGGACAACGGTCGCCTGGAGCAGGCGAGCCCCTTGGTCACCACCGGCTCAGGGCCGCTCGGCCATCACATTGCCCGCTATCACCGCACCATGCTCGCGCAGGCCGCCGAAGCCCTGGACAGCGTGCCGCGTGAGGAGCGGGAGATCTCTTCTCTGACCCTCTGTGTCAGCCAGGAAGTGCTCCTCGAGCTCAAGGAGCGGATCCGGGAATTTCGCCGCGAGCTCTTGCAGCTCGCTGAGCTCGAAGGTCGGCCCGAGCGTGTGGTCCAATTGAACTTCCAGCTGTTTCCTCTGTCCGAACGAAGGGAGCCCGAGCCATGATGTCGCGTGGGTGTGGGATGTCACTATGGGCAGCGCTGTTGGCGCTGGGGTGCGCCAGAAACGGAACCGAGACCGACAACCCTGCGGCTCCTCCGAAAGGTATCGAGCTGGTGCGGTCGGACGTCGCCTACCTGACGAGCTCGGATGCGTCGGACAGCAACCTGAAGGCCGTAGAGAAAGCTCAGAGGACGTTTGCCCTCGACCTGTACCGCGAGATGGCTGCCAACGCAGATCCCGGCGACAATCTGCTTGTCAGCCCCTACAGTGTGGCCACGATCCTGGCCATGACCTATGCCGGCGCGCGAGGCAACACGCGCGACGAAATGGCGGCCGTCTTGCACCTGGGCGATGCAGCCGAGGCGCTGCACCCGGCCATGAACGCGATCGCCAACTCGCTGCGCGAAGAGAGCGAACAGAGCGGGCTCGAGCTCGAGTTGTTCAATGCGTTGTGGCTTTCGAACCATCTCGAGCCAGAGCAGCCGTTCTTGGACACGCTGTCCCAGTACTACGACACGGGCGTGTACAGGCTCGACTTCGCTGCGGATCCAGACGGAGCTCGAGAGCGGATCAATACGTGGGTGTCGGAGCTGACGCGGGGAACGATCGAAGACCTGCTGCCGGAACGCGTGTTCGACCCACTCACCAAGCTCGTGCTCTCGAATGCCGTATTCCTGTCGGCCAAGTGGCAAGACTCGTTCAGCCCCGAGCTCACTGAGACCGATCGTTTCACCCTCGCGGATGGGAAGCAGACAACCGTGCCGACGATGCACACCCACCGGGATTGCGCTGCTGCGTTGCGCACGGACTGGCGTGCGGTCGAGCTGCCCTTCGTCAACAGCCACGCGTCGATGGTCTTCGTCCTGCCGAACGAGGGCGAGCTGGCCGAATTCGACGCCAGCTTCGACGAAGCTCGCCTGAGCGAAATCGTGCAGGCGCTTGGCGTGTGGGAGCTCAGCCTGGCGGTGCCACGGTTTGCCTACGATGCGAGTCTGGACCTCGTGCCTCGACTGGCCTCGCTGGGCATGCGAGACGCGTTCTTGGTGGACCCCGCGGACTTCAGTGGTATCGCTGCAGATTCGATGTACATCGGCGTCGCGCTGCACAAGACCCACATTGCGGTCGACGAAGTTGGGACGGTCGCGGCGGGCGCGACCGTGGAGGAGGTGAGGACCAAAGGTATCGCGCCGGCGCTGAGTCTGGATCGTCCCTTCGTCTTCTTCATCTACGACCACGCGACCGACACCATCCTCTTCCTGGGCCGTCTCAGCAACCCCGGCGGCGAACCAGTGTCCGCAGAGCCCGTCACGATACCGAGCGACTCGGAACGTATCTGCACTCTGCTCGACCCGTGCCAGGACCGCACGACGACCGTTGAGGCATGCCAAGCGAGCCTCGAGAGCGATGAGCCGGCCGTGCTCGACCCGTGCGCGGACTGCTTGCAGCTCCGCCATGACTTGTGCCTGGGAGACGAGTATTGCACCGACGGCGGTGTCTCCGCCTGCGACCCGACGGCATGCGCCGACGAGTGTCCAGATCACGAGTTCTGAGCGGAGCGCAGAGTAGCTGCGGCGCCGCCGTGATGCTACGGTCCGCCCGTGTCGGCGCGACGGGCCCTGCTCGGCCTCAGAGTCCTCTCAGCGAGTCCTTGGGTCCGCCTGGGAGCCTTCTGTTTCATCGCGTTGGTCGCGCTTCAGCCCGCGCTCGGCAGGGCGGGGCTTCTCAACGAGATCCGCGACGCGCAGTTCCTGTTCGCCTACGACATGAGCGCGGTCGACAGCGTTCTCTACTACGGTCAGCTGCCGCTCTGGAACCCGTACTACTGCGGCGGGATCTACGCGCTCGGAGCGCCCGAGGTGAGCTTCGTCTCCCCGACATTCTTGCTGAGCTTGTTGCTTGGACCGGCTCGTGCGCTGTCACTGACGGCCTTCGTCATGACGGTGCTCGGCATGGAGGGATTCTTTCGCTGGCTCCGGCTGGGCACGGGCTCGAGTCTGGGGCCGGCGCTGTTTGCGCCGATCCTCGGATTGAACGGTCTGTTCGCAGGGGCCTACTTCAACGGCTGGACGCATTTTTATGGGTTCGAGCTCGTGCCCTGGGTGCTCTGGGGGGTGCGGCTTGCCGTCTGCGCACAGGCTCGAGGTGTGCTCGCGGCCGTGCTCGGCCTCGGGTGGATGATCGGTTTCGGCGGCACGTACGCGCCGCTCTACACCGTCTTGTTTGCCGGGCTCGAGATCCTGTTCACGTTGGGTTTTCGGCGTCACGTTGGCCTGAGTCTCGGGGCGCGCGCGGGATGGCTCGCGGTCGCAGCCGCCCTGTCTGTCGGTGTGTCGGCGTTTCGACTCTGGCCGCTGCTCGAGACCATGGCGTCTGCGCCCAGAGTCATGGCGGGCTCGCCTGGCGATTCGTTGTCGGTCCTTGCCGAGGCACTGTTCTCCGCGGCCGCTCCCGGCGCGCGCGACCTCGGTATGGCGGGACGCTACTACTTCGGCCTGTCGGTGCTGCCCCTGGTTGCTCTTGGCCCCGGCCGGCGCCGCCGTTGGTTTGCCGTGCTGCTGCTCGCCTTGTCCATGTGGGCTGCGACGGGCTACGCGTACGGCTCAGGCCCATTCGTCTGGTTGCGTGAGCTTTCGCTGTTCGAGAAGGTTCGCTATCCGGAGCGCTTCCTGTTCTTCGCTGCGCTTTATGCGGGTGTTCTCGGGGCTGGAGGCGTCGATTTCTTGGTTCGCATTGCGCGTCGACACCTGCTCGGTTGCGCCGGCGTCGCCGTTGCCCTGTGTCTGCTCGCAGCCAGCACCGTACAGAGCATCGCCAGCTACCGCACGGTCCTCGAGAGTATGTGGCTGGGCGCCCCGCCCAAGACGGTCGAGCAGCCCTTTGCTCAAGCGCGCGGCAACCGCTGGCTGGCGAGCCACGTGCGCGCCCTCAATCGAGGCACGCTCTCCTGCTACGAGGCCTATTCGGTGGTGCAATCCGAGCGGCTCCGTGGCGACCTGTCTCACGAGGAATACCTCGTCGAGCCTGCTGCGGGTCAAGTTGTCCGCAAGTCCTGGTCGCCCAACCGTCTCGACCTTCTTGTCCACCTCACCCAGCCGACCCGGCTTCTCGTCAACCAGAACTACCACCCGGGTTGGCGCGCCAACGTGGGCCGGGTGGTCTCCGAGCAGGGCCTGTTGGCGGTCGAGCTTCCCAGGGGCGAGCACGCGCTGACCCTGAGCTTCCGTCCTCGATCTGCCACGGGTGGGCTGACCACGTCCATCTTGGCTCTGGCCGCGCTGCTGGCGCTCTGCAGGCGCATGTCCCACCGCGGGGGACTCTGGGATCGTTCGGATTGGAAACGGGCTGTTCTTCTGGCAACCTCTCCGCTGCTGGTCGTGCCTCTGGCATGGTGGCTGCTCCCGGAGCCCTCGCTGCCTCGAGCCAAGTTGCTGAACCCCAATCGTACCCCCGTGGTCGTGCCGCAGCTGCCCGAAGGCGTCGAGCCCGTGCGTCTCAGGTTCGCGCTGCCCGTGCGCATCGAAGGCGTGCGCCTGCCCAAGCACGTCGACGTCGACGGCGTTGCCCCGTTCGAGCTCTACTGGCGTGTCACGGGCAGGGTGCCTCGAGCCGTTGGCGTGTTCGTTCACTTGATGCCTCAGGCGGGCAACGGGATCAACGCGGACCACGAGCTCGTCGGGGCGAGTTTGTTCTTCAGGGATGCGCCCCGTGGAAAGCTCCTCTGTGACGCGTTCTCGGTCGACATGTCCAGTGCGCCGCGCGGCGCGTGGCGGATGTACGTGGGACTGTGGCACGCGTCCGGTAGCGGCGAGCGCGTCGCGATCGAGCCCGGAGCAAGCGTCCCCGTGAGCGAGAACCGCGCACTGGTGGGGACTTTCGAGCCGAGGAGGTCTGGAGCGAATGGACCGTAGTCTCGGTCTCGTGGGGCGCTGGGTTGGCGGCTCGGTGGCCCTGGTGAGCTGCACGATCGCGCTCTTGACGGCGGCGACCTCCACCCTTGCGCCCGCGGCGCGCTCGCTCTCTTCGGAGGAGCGCCGCGCGATCGCTCGGAAGCTCGCAGAGGAGGAAGAGCCGTGGCGTCGCGGTGCAGCGCGCGCCTTTCCCGGCGACCTCTGGTCCCGCGACGACGCGTTCTTCAGCTACGAGCAGCTCCGGATCCGCAACGCCGCCATGACGGAGCGTACGGCCCCGGGCGACATCCTTCTCGGGATCGACGAGCTCTTGCGACAAGATCCCAGGGGGCGCAAGACCGGCGCGGCGCCCTGCAAGCCGCGGCCGTTCTTCGATTGATGGGTCTAGAGCATGCTCATCGGATCCACATCCACGATCAGCCTCACCGGCCGCTTCGCGCCCGCGCGCAGAACTCGGAGGAGCGGTTGGCGCAGGGGCGCGATGGCGGGTGAGCGCAGCATGAACCGGAAGCGGAACCGGCGGCGAAGGCGTGCCAGCGGTGCAGGGGCCGGGCCGACGACCGTTACCTCCCGGGAGGCACTGCGGCGAGCAAGAGCTGCGAGGCGTCCGGCTTCGGCACGCGTCTCCGCCTCGTCCAGGCCCTCCAGCTTGACCAGGGCCAGCCGCGAGAACGGGGGATAGCCGAGCTCTTCGCGGTCGCGCATCTCTCGCTCGAGAAACGCGTCCACGTCGTGTGCTGCGGCGAGGGTGATCGCGGGGTGGTCAGGCTGGCGCGTCTGGACGATCACGGTGCCCCGATCCGTGCCGCGGCCGGCGCGCCCAGCGACTTGAACGAGCAGCTGAAAGGTCCGCTCGGAGGCACGGAAGTCCGGCATCGACAGGGCCGCATCGGCGTTGAGCACACCCACCAGCGTCACACGCGGAAGGTCATGACCCTTGGTGACCATCTGCGTCCCGACCAGGATGTCGATCGCACCCTGTCTCATGCGCTCGAGCACGGGTTCGCTGCGCACGCCGCCGGCGACATCGCGATCGAGCCGACCGATGCGCGCTTCGGGGAACGCCTCGGCGAGATGCGTCTCGATCCGCTCGGTACCCGTGCCTTCCAGGGAGAACGACGGACTGCCGCACTTCGGACAAGCCGCGGGCACGGTGCGATGGTGGCCGCAGTAGTGGCAGATGAGCCGCTCCTGGCCACGACGGTGCAGCGTGAGCGCCACCGAGCAGTCAGGGCACGACAAGAGCTCGCCGCAACCTTCGCAGACGACGCTCGGCGCGAAGCCGCGGCGATTGAGAAAGAGGATGGCTTGCTGTCTTTCGGCCAGAACGTGTTCGAGCGCACGGTGCAGCGGAAGGCTCAGCAGTCGTTCGCCGGTCGGACCGGCTCCGATGCGCTTCAGGTCGACGATTTGCACGCTGGGCAGCGCCGCGCTCGGCCGAGCGCGATCCGGCAGTCTGAGACGCTCGAGTTTGCCGCCGCGAACTGCCGCTTCGCTCATGAGCGACGGTGTGGCCGAACCGAGAACGCAGACCGCCCCCGCTCGATGAGCTCGAAGCAGAGCCATGTCGCGTGCATTGTATCGCACCCCCTCCTCCTGCTTGAACGAGCCATCGTGCTCCTCGTCGACGCACACGAGCCGGAGGCGGCTTGCCGGGGCGAACAGGGCCGAACGCGCACCCACGGCGACGCGCAGCTCTCCGCTGCGGAGGCGCTTCCACATGGCATGTCGATCACTTTCGGTCAGTCCGCTGTGTAGGACGGCGATCCCCTCTCCGAGCCGCGCTCGAAATCTGGCCACGAGCTGCGGTGTCAGGGCGATCTCGGGAACGAGCACGATGGCGCTGCCGCCGAGCTCCAGGCAACGGGCCACTGCGTGCAGGTAGACCTCGGTCTTGCCCGATGCGGTGACCCCTTGCAGTACGAAAGAACGCGCCGCGTTGGCGTCCAGAGCGCGAACCAGCGCTCTGACCGCGTTCTTCTGCGCGTCCGTCAGGCACGGTGGAACGTCGCGCTCGACACGCAGTGCCACGAACGGATCCTTGTCCAGCGCGACGCGCTCGACGACGGCCAACCCGAGTTGTTCGAGACGCCTCACCGCGGAGCGCGCATTCCCGTAGCTGGCCGACAGCTCGCCGAGCAGGGCGGGGCCGTCGCGCCGGAGCCGCTCGAGGACGTTGCGGGTCTTCTCGCCAAGCTGCTCGGGCGCCTCACCGTCGCCGGTCGCACGAGCGCGCTGCAGCAGCCGTCCCACCTGCGTCACCTTGGTTTCTTCGAGCAGCGTCTGCTGTCCGCGTAGCTCCGCGAGCGAACGCTCCACAGCCGGTAGGGCGAGCCGCATGACTTCGCCGACCGGGGCCAGGTAGTAGCGGGACAGCGCCAGCAGGAACGCGAGCAACTCCTCCGGAAGCGCCGGTTCATCGTCGATGATGCCGTGTACGGGCTTGATGCGGTCGAGCTCGATATCCCCCGGCGGTTCGGACGACACCTCGAGCACGACGCCGAGCACACGCCGACTCCCAAGCTCACACACGACGCGCGTACCCGGCCGCGCTGAAGCGCAGTGGTCCGGCAGCGCGTAGGTGAACGCCTGACCGAGTGGTGCGGGTACGGCGATTTTGGCGTAGGGCACGTCCGCGGCCGAGCCTACCGCTGTCCGCAGTGCTTTCCACCCGGACCGTCACACCCCAGCGTTTGCCGCACTGACAGTACGGTCTGTGCGACCGCTGGCACCCACCTTGGCCGACGCTGTCGGACAACGGCTCAGGCAAAGCCAGCGCGCTGCCAACGCCACGGTACCGGCGCGGCGGCATACCCGGTAGAGTTGACGAGCCCAGGCGTGACCCTAGCGGAGGTCGCACGGCTCGTTTATGCCTTCTGCCGTCCCCACCATCGGTTTTCTCGTCGACGACCTTCTGTCGCGATACCAGGTGCGACTGCTCAGCGGCCTGCGTCACGTGGCTCTCAAGCACGGCTACCGGGTCATTAGCTTCCAGGGCGGATACTTCGCTCAGGGCGAGCATGCGCAGTTCAATGGTTCGTTTCTGTACGAGCTCGCCACGCCTCATGCTCTGGATGGGCTCGTCGTGGCCTCCAGCATCCTGTCGACCGACGTCGGAGCTGGTCCGGTTCGAGACTACTGCACGCGTCGGGGACTGCCGCTGGTGTGTGTCGGGAAGCTGTCCGGATTCCCGACCGTCGATGCAGACCAGCACAGCGGCATGCGCGCACTCGTCGAGCACCTGGTTACGGTCCACAAGCGGACCCGCATGGCCTTCATACGTGGCTCGACAGGCAACCCTCACAGCCACGAGCGCGAGACGGCCTTCCGCGAAGCGCTCGCGGAACACGGCGTTCCGGTCAACGAGGACTGGGTGCTCCCGGGCGATTTCCTCGAGGCTTCCGGCGCCAGGGCGGTGCGGATGCTGTTTGCCGAGCTGGGGGCCACCGCGGACAGCTGCGACGCTGTCGTGGCCGGCAACGACCACATGGCGCTCGGCGCCTTGCGCGAGCTCTCCGAGCACGGCGTGCGGGTCCCCGAGGAGCTGGCGGTGGTCGGGTTCGATGACGACGACGCCGCGCGCACTTCGGTCCCGGCCCTGTCGACCGTTGCTCAACCCATTGAACGCATCGGAGCGCGCGCCGGAGAGCTCATCATCGAGCTTCTTGCCGGACGGCGGGTGGAGGAAGAGAATCTCATCGAGACCGAGGTCATCTACCGGCGCTCGTGCGGCTGCGGGGTCGCGAGGATCCGTCCGAGTCTCATGTCCGTCAATCCGGATTCGATCGGCTCTGCCATCATGCGCACGCGCGACGAGTGCCTCGATCGATTGCAGCGCCATTTGCAGGAGCCGGTCGGCGTGCGGGGCATCGACGCGTGCCTGGCCCTCGTGACCGATAGCAGCGAGCTCGACCGGGATCGGGCTTGCGGCGAGATCGAGAGCGCGATCACGGAAACCTCCGAGCGAGGGCTGGACCCGCTGCGCTGGCACGATATCCTCGCGCCCATCGAGAATACGCTGAACGACTACGCCGTCATGGGGCCGGCGTTGGCGCCCTATCGACAGCGGCTGATCGTGGCGCACCTTACAGCTTGCGAGGTGGTCGGGCGCCTGGAGTCGCTCGGCCGTACTCGGGCGATGCAGGAGGCCAATGCCCTGCGGGTCCTGGGCAGCGCCCTGGCCAGCGCCCGAGGGCCGCGCGCGCTCGCACCCGTTCTAGAGGCTGCGCTCCCGGGGCTCGGCGTCAAGTTCTGCTATGTCTGTCTCTTCGATCGGGATAGCTCCGCGGATCGCAAGGCCGACGTGGTCGTGCGCTACGCCAGGGAGACGATCGAGCCAGCCATGCTGATGCACCGCTCCGCGGAGCTCTGGCAAGCGCTTCCGAGAAGCGTGCCTCCGGTCGCGTCGACCAAGCCCACGCGGCGCCCGTCGACGACGTTCGAGGTCGCAGCGCTGCTGCCACCCTCGCTGTCGCTCGAGGTGGAACAAAGAAATCTGCTCGTCTATCCCCTGGTGTTCGCGAGAGACGCGTTGGGCTACGTGGTGTTTGACGAGCCGAAGCGGCTTTCGGCTGCGTGGATCCTCGACGGGATTGCGGGTCACCTGAGCAGCGCCGTGCACACGATACTGAACGCCGACAAGCTCAGGGAAGCGCGCGAGGCCGCCGAGGCGGCGAGCGCCGCCAAGAGTGAATTCGTCGCCATCATGTCCCACGAGATCCGGACGCCCATGACGGCGATATTGGGTCACCTCGACTTGTGTCTACGCACCCAGCTGATGCCCGAGCAGCGGCGTCACCTGGAAGTGGCCCGCACTTCGTCACAAGTGCTGCTCGACATCGTCAACGACTTGCTCGACTTCTCCAAGATAGAGGCGCAGCGTCTGGATCTGGAGCGGGAGAAATTCGCCCTGGACGAGGTGCTGGACTACGTCGTTCGTTCGTGCGGGATGGCGGCCGCTCGCAAGGGGCTCGAGCTCGTGTTCGACGTGGACATCGACGTTCCCGAGTTTTTGCGCGGGGATGCTCTGCGCATGGGGCAGGTGCTCGTGAACCTGGTCGGCAATGCCGTGAAGTTCTCGTCTTCGGGCGCCATCGTCCTGTCCGTGACTCGGCAGCACCCGTCGGCCTCCGACGAAGCCGTCTTGACGTTCTCGATCGGGGATTCGGGCATCGGGATGAGCGAGGAGCAGCTGGCGCGCATCTTCCAGCCCTTCGCGCAGGCGGACAGCTCGACGACGCGGCGCTACGGCGGGACGGGCCTGGGCTTGACCATAGCGCAACGATTGGTGCGCCTCATGGGGGGCGACCTGTGCGTCAGGAGCCGAGTGGGCGAGGGGAGCGTCTTCAGTTTCACCATCGCGTTCCCGGGCTCCGAGCCCAGCGTGCCGCCTCCGGCTCTGGGTTCCGGCGTTCGCGTTCTGGTGGTCGAGGATTGCGAGCGGCAACGCGAGGCGCTTCGCGCCGTGCTCGAGTCGGATGCCTACTCCGTGACGCTGGCGGACACCGCCGCAATGGCGCTCTCGGTTCTCCAGACGGCTTGCGAACGAGAGCCGTTCCATCTCGTGTTGATCGACGAGACGCTGCCTGACATGCGAGGGCGAGACCTCGCGCGTAGGCTTCGTGACCACGCGGCGGTCGTCAAGGGTCCGGTCGTCTTGCTCGGTCCTCCCGGCGCGGACACCTCCGGCTCGCTCTCGTCGGCGCAGCCAGACGTCGCGACCGTGCTGGCCAAGCCCCTGTCGCGGTCGAAGCTCCTGAGCCTCGGGCGTACCGCGGGGCGAATGCGCCTGAGCGACAAGCCCCAGGCCAAGGACATTGCGGGGCTCGGCGCGGATCTGACCGGGCGGCGAGCGCTGCTGGTCCAAGACGATCCGGTCTCGAGGGACGTGCTGCGAGCGATGCTCGGCCTGTGCGGACTGGACGTCCAGGCGGCCTCCGACGGGGCCGAGGCGCTGCGGCTGGCCGCGGAGCGCGTGTTCGACATCGTACTGCTCGATCTCGGGCTACCGGTGATTGACGGCTACGCAGTGGCCAGGGCTTTGCGTACGGATGCGCGCTACGCGGAGGTGCCCATCATTGCGCTCACGGCCAGCGTGGACATCGACGTGCGCCAGCGCTGTTTGGCGGCAGGGATGAACGACTGCGTGACGACGCCCGTCGACGCGACTCGGCTTTCGGCAATTGTCGTGCGGTCGCTCACCGAACCGCAACCCGCGCTGATCGTGGGGCTGCGTCAAGCCCACTCCTCGCAGACGCTGCATGCGGTGCGGCCCCATCCGGAGCTGGACGTGACCAGCGCCGTGGCCAGGCTCGGGGGCAATGAATCGCTGTACCGACGCCTGCTGCGCCGATTCGTGGACACACATTTCCACATCGTGAACACGGTTCGTCGCATGGTCAGCAGCGGCGACCGTGGCCACGCGGAGCAGCAGCTGCACACTCTGGCCTCGGCGGCGGGCAACATCGGCGCGACGCAACTGGCGCAGGCGAGCCACGCCCTCGAAATCGCGATGCGCCGCCAGTCCGCCGACGTGCCGGAACACATGTTCGCGGATTTCCAGTTCGCGCTGGGGGCTGCACTCCGAGCGGCGGAAGCCTTTCTGGGGATGCCCAGCGCGACCGAGGCGCCCGTTGGAGCCATCGAAGACGTCGGGCCCCTGCTTCGGACGTTGGAGTCGCTGGTCCGCGAGCACGACACCCGGGCGGTCGAGCAGCTGGACCAGCTTCGCCCTGCGCTCGTGGCGCTGCTCGGTACGGACGGGTTCGCCCAGCTGGAGCAGAGCATTCGCAGCTATGATTTCGAGGCTGCGCAGCAAGAGCTCGCCTTCGTCGTTCAGGCCGTCGTCCGATAGCGTCCTGTCTCCGTGATTCGCTGCAGGATTCGCCGGCCGCGCCGCCCCTGGCGAGCGTCTCGGGTGGAGCGTGCCAGCGCGAGCCCGGCGCAGAGAAGCGACAGCCAGGCCGCTCTCCCGGGGCCTGAGCCCACAATCGGGCCAATGCTGCACACCTTGCCTCCTGCCAGCGTGAGCGTACGGACCGCTGACTCATCCCGCCCTGCAGCACAGACTGCGCCCGAGAGGTCACGGGTCGTCGTGCCGCCGCTCGTTTCGGGCGCTTCTATCACACCGCCCTTGCCTGCGGCTCCACCGGCCCCGGCCGTCTCCGGCGCCGACCCAGCGCCCGAAGCGCCTGCGGTCCCCGACGATCCGAGAGCATCGTCGAGCACCTCCAGCGCAGGGGCGAGATACGCGATTTGCTCGCCACCAAAGGCGCAGTCTTCGCAGCCAACGTTCAGCACTTTCGGGATCCGACAACCGTCCATCATTTCGTAGTCGTCTTCCCCCCGCATCGAGAACCCGACGACACGCAGATCTGCGTCGAACACGGGCATACCGGAGGAGCCGACGAACGCGTCCATCGTCGCCGTGAAGCTGTTGTGCATCGTCTCGAGAACCCGGACGTCCGGGTCCCATTTGGCAGGCAGGCCCTGACCGAAACCGACCGCGCTGAGCCGTCCACCAGCAGCCAAGTCGGGCCGCTTTCGGCTCAAGTCTACGGGTCGGTGGCCCCGGACGGATCGGTCGAGCTCTATCCAAGCCACATCGAGCCCTCGCTCGCGGTCGAATGCCGCCGCGGCGATGCGGCCACAGGAGTACACGTCGTCCGGAGCCAAGGGATCGAGCTCGCCTTCGGAATTCAAACGGTAGCCGAAGACGAAGTCGAGCGAACGGCAATGATCGTCGTTGGTGACGCAATGATGAGCCGTGAGCACGAGTCGCTCGCCGACGAGTGTACCGGTGCAGGTGGCTGCTGACGGTTGGTCCGAGAAGCGAACGCCCTGGCACAGCCCGTGCGCCACTGCGAGCGGGTCCGCATCGATGGTCATCGCGCCGGAGGAGAGCGCGCGAACTCGCCCCCGCGGAACGAGCGCGACCAAGGCGTCGCCCAGCACCCGCTGGATGTTCTCGGGAGCCCGCAGGAGCTCGACGCGGTCGTCCTGCCCGTAGATGACGCGTTCCGCTGCGGTCGTCGCCTGGCGCTCTTCGCTGATCTCACCGTGCCCGCATCCAAGCGCGCAAACCGCCAGGGCCGCCACGCCGCTCGAGCCGAGGGTTTCGCTCCACGACACGTGCAGCAAGACGTCCATTGGCGGATCGGCATGAGGCTCGAAAGGAGTCGTCCGGCCCCGAGGACGCTCTCCATGTAGCAGACTGTGAGACAAGGAGCGTACACCCCTCATGGCCGTGGTTCGCGATGCTGAAACCGCTTAAGCACTTACGCGGCGTGACGTTGACTAGGCATCCCCCCCTCCTGGAGGTTCTATGCTCCGCGCTCGCTCCGTGTATCTCTTGGGTCCTGTTGGTTTGACCGCCATGCTGCTGACGGTCGCTGCCTCGGCAACTCCGCTGGCCTTCAACGTCATCGATTCGGATCCACAGCATCCTTGGGGCGTCCAGCTCCCGGGCGTTGGCAGTCATCTGGTGCGCGATTCGGCTGGACGGCTTGTAGCTACCTACACGCTCTCCACGCAGCAGTCGGTTCACTACTACAACTTCGCCCGAACCAGCACGGACGAGGGGGCGACTTGGTCCGCAGCGGTGCGGACCGAAACGCAGCCCGACTCGAGCTCGAGCTACTCCCTGGTCGTCGACGCCGACGACGTCCTGAACCTCGGCTTCGGTTTCAATGTGGGTTCTCACGCGACCCGATCGCTCGACCACGGCGCGACCTGGGCGGCTGCAGTCGCTCTGCTCGACGGCGGGTGGGGTAGCTGGGACTACGGACCGCAGCTCGCCATCGACACCGAGGGCACACTGCACGGCGTCTTCTACGCGGCCTTCGGCTGGAGCGACCCCCCGTACAACATAGACCACGTGTCCTCCACCGACTCGGGCGCCACATTCTCGACGCCGGTGGGCGTGAGCCAAATCCCGAACGACGACGCGGCCTACGACAGCGGCGCAACGGTCCCGGCGCTCGAGGCCGGTCCCGATGGACAGCTGTTCTTGGTCTACAATGTCCACGCGAGCGCCACAGATTCGATTTCGGTCCTACGCCGATGGGACGGTTCGGCCTGGGGGGACGAGACCCAGCTCTCCAGCGAGGGCGCCCTCGCGGGCACGGCCTACGATCTGGGCGTCGATTCCAAGGGCATCGTGCACATAGCCTTCGTCGAGACCGCGGCCGACGCCTCAGCCCCACAGCTCGTCTACAGAACCTACGATCCGGACGCGGACGAGTTGTCCGATCCGCGCGTCATCAGCGCGTCCGGCGACAGCGTCGGTGAAGTGACACTGGGCATCTATTCGGACGACGCCGTGCTCGTCGGCTATTCGCTCTACGACAGCACCGCCCAGCTCTACGGCGGGGTGAAGCTCTTGCGCTCGGCCGACGATTTTGCCAGCGCCGAGCTGGTTTCGACGAGCGCCGAAGCGCGTTCGCCCTCGCTCCGGTTCCAGTACACCCATTTCCAGGAGCCGGACAAGGCAGACTTGGTCTGGATCGAGATCAGCGACGTGACCGGCGGCGAGATGCTGGTGCACGCCATCGCGCCGCTCGAGGCCGGTGGCGAGGCGCCCGTGACGCCCACGGTCACCGGGTTCCGAGTGCAAGCGTACGGCCCGCGTATCGTCAACCCGGGGCAGGACGCGACGTTTCTGGTCCAGTACGACAACGGCCGCGACCACTCGGTGACCGACACGGTCATCACCGTCTCGCTCCCCTTGGGTTTCCCCTATGTCAAGAGCACGCACGGCGGACAGCTACTGGCCAGCGGAAGCGCCCAGGAAGTCTACTGGAGGCTCGGAACCGTGAAGGCTGGCGCACGGGGCTTCCTCGGCGTGACACTGCGCATCCCGTGGGCCATTCCGGAAGGCACTTCCTCGCTTCAGCTCCATGCCGGCGCCGAAGGCGGGATCGGAACTGTGTCTCCGGGCGACTACCCGGAGACGTCTCCCGGCTCGGTCACCCTCAGCGAGACGCTCGATACCGCCGCCGTTGGCGAATGGCTCGATGCGAACGCCGACGCCGCGGTGTTGGTCGAGAGGGCGCAGACGCTTGGCTACATCGGCCCGTTCGCTGGTGACCGGAGTCAGCTCGGCTCCGGCGACCAGCTGGTCCGGCTGTTCCTGGTCTCACCCACTACCGGTCTGCCGGCAATCCTCACCACGGACGGCACGACCCCGTACATCCAGGCGGCCGACGGCGTCGGGCAGACCGTGCTCGACGCGAGCGGAGGCTACCGCCTGAACCAGCAGGACGGCAGCTTCGAGCCGTTCGGCGACTGGGCCGTGACGCATAGCCCGAGCGTGGCACGCTGTCAGCTCAATTGCACCTTGAGCAAGGTGCCGGGCTGGGCGGTGGAAGCCGCCTCGAAGACGGTCAGCACCATCAACACGGGGATCGACTGTGTCACCTGCGCCAAGAGCAAGGGCAAAGACACGGCCGCCTGCACCAAGTGCGCCAACGCGTACCACAACGTGCCTGGCGTGGGTCAGGCGGTCGACGTGGCCCAGTGCCTGGACGACTGCCTCAAGAACCCGGAGAAGTACGTGTGCACCAAGGACAAGCGCGAATGCGCTGCCGGCGGTTTCTTCGATTGGCTTGCGGGCAGGAGCGCCGTGGCGGTCACCCACTGCAATACGACGATGGGAACCTACGACCCGATTGTCCGCGAGATCCCCTGCTTCAAGGGTGAAACGTGCGTAGCCGGCGAGTGCATCGACAAGGAGGACATGTGCGGGGCCGCGGACAAGGACGACTACGATGACGCGACGTGCTCCATCACCGACTTCGACGTCGTACCGGCGCACGATCCGAACGCCAAGTACGTGAGCCCCGCCGGCGACGTGATCGCCGGCACCGAGCTCACGTATACCATAGAATACGAGAACACCGGGGAAGGCACGGCCAAGGGCGTGTTCGTGCTCGACACCGTGAGCGACGAGTTCGACACGGACAGCCTCGACTACGGCTCGGACGCCAGCTGGTCCGAAGACGCGAGGCTGCTCAGCTGGGACATCGGTGACCTCGAGCCCGGCACGGGCGGCGAGGTACAGTTCAAGGCAACCATCCCGGAGGACGCCGAGGTTGGTACGACGTTCTTCAACATTGCGGAAGTGCATTTCCCGAGCGCGGGCGAAGTGACGCCCACCAACCCCGTGTACACGGTCGTCGGCAGCGTTGCCGCGAACCCGGCACAGCTCGAGGTGGTGAGCGGCAAGTCCAAGGACATCGAGCTCACCGGCGCGGGCGCCGGTACGAGTGAGCTCGAGTACGCGGTCACCCGGCAGCCGTTGCACGGTACGCTGTCCGGCGACGTTCCCGAGATCGAGTACCTGTCCGAGGAGGGCTTCGTCGGTCAGGACGACTTCGAATTCATCGTGCGTCAAGGCAAGAAGGAGAGCCAACCGGCGCGCGTCGTGCTCACCGTCGAGCCATCGTCGGACGACGAAACGGCTCCGCTCGTGACCGGGTACTGGCCGGATGGAGAGCAAGAGGTCCGAACCTACGACGAGCCCGTGTCCGAGGGACGCTACTTGCCCGTCATCACGGCCACGCTGTCGGAAAGCATCGATCCCGACACGGTGGACGAGGATGCGTTGACCGTCGAGGGCATCGAGGGCCAGGTGGCCTGGGACGCCGCAACGAGAACGCTGAGCTTTGCTCCGAGCGAGGCGCTGAGCCCGGCCGAGACGTACAAGGTCCAGATCGGCGGTTCGCTGGCGGACTACGCGGGCAACGCGCTGGAGTCCGTCGAGTTCGACTTCACGACAGCGCCCCAGCGCGCTTTGCGTGCTGCCCTGGATCCCTCGACGGACAGTCTGATGTTGGAAGCGGACATCGGCGAGACATCGACGTCGGCCACGTTGGCGGCAGTGAGCTACGGCACGAAAGCCGTCTCCATCGAGTCGGTGTCCATCACCGGCACCGACAAGAGCGTCTTCAGCATCGACGAGCAGACCTGCAAGGGCAAAGAGATCGAGCCATCGGACAGCTGCTTCGTCTCCATCGTGGGCCAGAGCGACGAGGCCGGCACCTTCGACGCCACTCTGGTCATCGACAGCGATGCGGACACGGACGCGCTCGAGGTTCCGCTGGTCCTGATCGCCGTGGACCCGGATCCCGAAGACGATGGCGCGGCGGGTGCACCGGGCGCCGCCGGAGCACCGGGCGCCGCGGGCGCATCGGACGCCGCGGGTGCACCGAGCGCCGCGGGTGCACCGGGCAGTGCGGACGACGACGACGACCAAGAGCCGGAATCCGAGACCAAGACGACCCAGTGCAGCTGCCGCGCCGCTGGGTCCGGCCCGAGCGGGGTTCCCTCCGGTGCGCTCGCCGGCCTGGCGTGGCTCTCCGTGCTGCTCATGCGACGCCGGCCGCGCAAATAGGACGCGAAACCTTGTCGATGGCGAGGGGAGCCTTCCGAGGCTCCCTCGGTCCGCTCGTCTCGATCCGCTGCGGGCTCTGGCCCCGGTTCAGTCGCGATGCCAGCGGTGGTACGTTAGGGCGGTCTTCTTGCCATGGCCCGACCCTCGCCCGACCAGACGGCTCGTAGCGCGACCACGGCCGGTGAATTGGCCGAGCGTGATGAGCTGGCGGTCCGTTGGGTGTTCCCGACCTATGATCGTGTGTTGACCGAGCTCGGTGAAACGCCCATCGTGCTCGGTCGAGACGCAGCCTGCGACGTGACTCTGCCGGGGAAGGAGACATCGCGGCGGCACGCGGAGATCCAGCCGGTCGGGCCACTGTACGTCGTGCGCGACCTTGGAAGCACCAATGGCGTGCTCTTGAACGGCCAGCGAGTCGAGCACGCGGTGCTGTCCGCCGGCGACGTGTTGCGACTGGGAGACTGGATCGGGGTCGTGGTGGGGCCGGAGAACGGACCTTCGTCCGCGTTCGAGGTCGACCAGGGCATGCTCGTGGGGCCCGTCTTGCGCCCCGTGCTCGAGCTGGGTCGGCGCGCAGCGCGGGCGGGCCTGTCCACGGTGATGGAAGGAGAGACCGGGACGGGCAAGGAGCTTCTGGCTCGGGCGCTCCACACGTGGAGTGATCGAACCGGACCGCTGGTGGCCATCAACTGCGCGGCGTTGCCGGAGAGTCTCGCGGAAGCGGAGCTCTTCGGCCACGCCAAGGGCGCGTTCACCGGGGCCGCCCGCCCGAGCCTCGGCAAGATCCGAGCGGCCGATGGCGGGACGCTGCTCTTGGACGAGGTCTCTCGACTGTCTCTGCCGCTTCAGGCCAAGCTGCTCCGCGTTCTGGACCAGCGCGAGGTCCTTCCGCTCGGTGAGTCGGCACCGGTTGCGGTCGACGTGGTCGTGCTCGCCGCCACTCAGCAGCCGCTCAACGATTTGGTGCTGATGGATCGGTTCGCACGCGACCTGCAGATGCGGCTCGAAGGCGCGACGCTGCGGCTCCCTCCGCTCCGGGAGCGCAGGCAGGAAATGGGATATCTGGTCGCCGAGCTCGCCAAGAAGCACGCCAAGTCTCAGACGCCGGCTCTGGACGCCAAGCTCGTGGAGGCCCTGTGCCTGTACGCTTGGCCTGGCAATCTCCGCGAGCTCGACCAGCTGGTCCGGCGGCTCGTGAGCCTCTATGCCGACCAGCCCAGGCTCGGACTGTCACACTTGCCCCAGCACATGCTCCCTCGGTCCAACGCCGTCGAACCGCCGAGCAGCCCCGCCAGTGTCCCCTCGGGTGCGGCGGGCCGTCCCAGTGCACCATTCCCGGACGCTCAGGGCGCCACGGAGCCCTTGACGCGCCAGCGACTGGAACGTGTCCTGCGCGACAATAGCGGAAACATCCGTCAAGCAGCCACGGAGCTCGGGATACGGCGGCAGGACTTCTACCGATTCTTCTCCAAGGCAGAGCTCGAAGCGCTGCGACGGGCTGGGCCGAAGTAGTCTGGAACCCCTGATATGCACGGAAAGACCGACTCGACGAGCAAGACGCTGGGCGCGCGCACGTGGCACCTGGCATCGAGGTCGCGGCCGTCGAGAGCTCGGCTCGTGATCGGGGCTGTGTGCATGATCGCGCTGGCTCCCACGCCGAGCGCGGGGCAGCAGAGGCGGAGCCAACCCGCGGCCACCCGGGCAGCCAGAGCGGGCGTGCGGATCGAGGTCGACGCGGCCACGATGGAAGCCGTGGCCAGACTCGGCGCCGACGTGGTCTTCTTCACCTCGCGCTCGAAGCCGCTACGTAGCCTGCGCGACATCACCGACCGGGGAGACCAGGTCGGGGTCTGGGGGATGGAGCTGTTCGGCAAGGTCAACCGCTTGCTCGACGCAGCCGGCGTGGCCCCCAGTGCGTCCGGACAGGACGCGAGCCTGCTCGTGAACGACACTCTCTTCTCGACCTTGTTTCGGGACTCTCCCAACCTTCGCCTGTTCGTTACGCACACCTACTCCGACGGCCGCGAGCAGGCGATCGTCAAGAAGGGGGGCGGCCTGAGGCTTGCCTTCCGGTCGCGGGAGAAGCCGGCGGCTCCCAGTGCCCCCTCTGCCGAGCCAGCGCCCGCGAAAGCCCAATCGGTGGTTTACTCTGGAACGACTCGGTGTGCCGGCATGTTCGTCACCGTGAGCTTCGTCGTGGACCGTCGCCGTCGGGTCAGCCGCTTCAAGGCCGATCACGGCTGCGCCGGGGAGCCGCCCCGTTTCAGCTGGGACGTCCCAGTCGCGGTGTCACTCGACAGCGGCGGGGGATTCCGGGCCGACGACTCGATGGGGGGCAGCATGTGGGGTGTGGTCGACGCGAACAGTGCCAGCGGGAAGCTCTCGAACTCGATGCGGCTTCAATGCAAGAGCGACGGTCGCTTTCGCGACCTGTGTGAGGACTGGAGTGCTCTGCCCAGCGGCGATGCGGCCTCGGTGCTCGTGGACGGCCAGACGCCCGCCGAGCCGTCCCGTTCGGGATCCACGGCCGCGCCGGCGTCCCCGGCCCCGCTTCCCCCGTACACTCTGCCGCCGGACTACTCGAAGTTCGACGACTCCGACGACTCGCCAGCGAACCGAGAGCGCCTTGCCTATCGAAAGAAGTTCAGACTGACGGCGCACCTGATGGTGACTCACAGCGGTCTGCAGGACGACGTGCTCAGCGCCACCGGTGGCATGCTGGCGCTCGGCTACCGGCAGAACCTCTTCACCCACGCAGGACTGCATGTTCGGCTCGGAGCCGGGATCGCCGATGTCTGGACCGATCGCGTGACCGACGCCCAAGGGCATGACGCCGACGACAGCTCGGCCTCCGTCCTGTACGAGGGCACGGCCGAGCTCGTACCCTACGCCGGTCCGCTCAGTCGTTTCTATGCGGGTCCGATCCTCTGGCTCGCCTACCGCTCGTTCGCGCCCGACGATTTCACCCTTGCGGGTCAGGCGTACGCCATGCCCAACGGATGGCTCGGCGGCGCCGGGCTCGACATGGGGTTCTTGGCGCTGGCGCGCGAACAGCTGGACATCAACCTGCGCGTCAAGACCGCGTTCAACGGCGACATCCCTCTCAGGGCCGAGCTCGGGATCGGCTGGCATTTCTTTCCCTGAGCGTGTTCGGTCCAGGGGCCGCACATGTTCGGCCGCTGCAGTTCGCGGCGCGCCGGGGTAGCCCGCGCTCGGGCGGCGACATGAACGGGGCGTGATTTCGGGCGATCGGACGGGAGCGGCTCGGAGGGCTCCGGTTCGGCACGGGGCGTGCACTAACGCCGAGCGTGCTCGACACCGATCCCGATCTGCTGCATCGCTTTCGAGAGGGAGACCGCGCAGCCCTGAGCGCGGTCTATCTCGCCTACTATGCCGACGTGCACCGCCTGGTGCGACAGGGCTTCGTGCTCCGGGGATCCGCGCCGGTCCACATCCGGGGGCTCGTCGATCCAGACGAGCAGCAAGACGTCGTGCAAGAGGTCTTCGCCAAGGCCTTCTCTCCGGCCGCGCGCCACTCCTACGATGGTTGGCGACCGTATCGGCCGTTCTTGCTTCAGATCGCCAGGAACGTCCGCATCGACCACGAGCGGCGCCGCTGGCGAGAAGTGCCGCTTCTGGACGCCACCGATACGGGGCAGCGCGCGGCTCCCGTGGTCGCGCAGCTGCTCACGAGCCCTTCCGAGCTACTTCCCGACGCGCTGCTCGACCGCGAGCGCACGCGCAGCACCGCCGCTTCCCTGTTCGCCCAGCTCGATCCCGAGTCGCAGCGGTTCGCCCTGCTACGCTTCGTCGACGACCTGTCCCAGGACGAGGTAGCGCGCGAGATGGTCGTCACGCGACGACGCGTGCGCACGCTCGAGGGCAGGTTACGGCGGGGCATCAAGAGGCGGGTGCAGGTCGAGGCGCTGGCGATGACGCTGGCGGCGTGAGTCTGCGTTCCCCGCGCCTGCTCCCGCCCGTCCCTCGGTATCTTCCGAAGGGACATCGCCGGCGGCCTTGAGCGCGCCCCATCGCGCCCCATTCCATCCGCGTCGATACCGCGTTGGACTGGAGGCTCAGCTGCCGCTCACTCCGGAGTCCCCGCGCAACCCCGGGGGAGTAGGGCAATGTCCTCGACGTTCAGTCCAGCTGGGCCGAACGGATTATCCCATTGCTTGCGTATGGCGATGCGAGTCACCGCGGGTGTGACCTCCGTCGAGTCGGGTCGACTGCCTGCGCAGTCGTAGCAGCCGGAGCTCGGGATGGAAACCTTCTGGGGGTTTGGAGACTTGCCCGTGACCGGTTCGCTACAGGTCACTCCGTCCGCGTTTTCGATCGTGAGCTCGAGCGCTCCCGAACTGGAGCCTTCGCCCCACGTGATTTCGATCCCCGTACATCCCGTCAGATTGAGAGGGTGACCGAGGACGAAGGCTGCCGCCTCGGCCGTACTTTGCTTCTCGCCGCCGAGCGTGACGGGCCACTCAGGGTCGTCCCACGCACCGTTGCTCCAGAGCGCTGACGCGACAGGCTCTGGTTCGTAGGTTACGGGCCTCCAGCACAGGTTCACACCGTCCGGCGATCGTCCGTTCACGCCGTTCCAGAACCACCCTCCAGAACTGGGCCAGAACTCCAGACTCTTGATGCTGAGGGTCAGCGACACCTGGTTCTTCCAATGCGTGCTGATCGTTGCCGTGCGCATGCTGCTGGGATCGATGGCGCAACCATCGGAATTGGCGCACCAATTCGGCCGCTTGAGGTCGAACTTGTAGTCCTTTCGGCCCCCGCCGACGCCGTACCAGGTGCATTGCGGACGACCGTGCAGCCCGCTCATGCTGAACTCGAACCATTCTCCGTCGTTGATGTCCGCATCGAGCACGGCCGTATCCGCCCCGTAGACCAGCTGCTCACGCTGAGTCTCCGATAGATGGGCGACCGCGCCGCCGCTGCTGCACTCCACCTTTTCGTCGACCTGCACGCTCAGGTCCTGTTCCTCCGAATCCTCGCCCAGGCTAGCCACGCTTCCGATGGCGTCCCACGTTCCCCAGCGCATACCGCTCGGTCCCTGAACCGTGACAGACGTCTCGTAGAGCTCGCGCATCGTCTCGTCATCGAGCGCGCGGCCGTAGACGAGAACTTCGTCCAGGTACCCGTGGAACCCGTCTTCTGTCGTGCCGGCGGGATTCTTGCCCACGTAGAGCGCCCCCCCGGCATCGAAAGCGAGTTTCGCCGCCTTGCTGCTCTCGTCTGCGTTCGACGTGGCCTTGGACCCATCCAGAAAAAGCGTTGCGCGCCCGCCGTCGTAGGTCGCTGCAAGATGATACCAGTCGCCCGCCGTCCACTTCCCGGAGTTCTTGGGCAGCGCTGCGACGAGTTCCTGTCCGTTCTGCTGGTCGTCGCAGCCGTACGCGAACACGGCGCTCGGTGTCTTGCCGCCATCGCCTTGCGGCGTGCACCGGATCCCGAGCTCGTATCCGTCGCACTCGCCCGAGCGCGTCGAGATCAGCGGCCATGTCGCGTCCGTGCAATCCTCGATGTCGTCTGGCCCGAAGGACACCCACGCAGACAGCGTGAACGTCTGGCTCTCCAGTGGTGCTGCGTCCCGCAACTGGGCGTACTCGGCACCTCCGAACCGAGCTGCCGTCCCTCGTCCCCCGACGCGCGTATCGACGTAGTGGGGGATGGCGCCCTTTTTTCCGTCGCCGAGATCGAGGTCATGGCCCTGATAGGTCACATCGACCCATTTCTTCGAGCCTGCGCCCTCGTCGATGTTCCAGTATGCCAGAAGCTCTCGCGCCAGGGGCAGCGGGTCCTCGACCGTCCCTGGCTTGCTCGTGACGCTCGACCAGGCGCCGCAGGTAGGGATGGACTCGGTCTTGGCGTCGCCTTTCGGAATGGCCAGCACCGCCCGGATCCCGCCGGAGTCGCATGCCTTCGCCGGGAGCTCTACCCCGCCGTGCACGACCCGTGCATCCAGCGGAACGAAGCACGCCGCGCGACCGCAGATCCCCATGCCGCCTGCGGGCTTGACCAAAAGCACGCTACTGCCGCTGGCAACATCCGCCACGGCGCATTGCTTGCTCAGGTCGACTTCGAGCGCTTTCGCACTTTGCACCGCCCCGAGCGTGTCGAAGCACTGGCCTTCAGCCCCACCAAAAACCACCTCGTCGCTGTACTCGGGCAAATCCGAGACGGCAACCTCCGTGGCTTTTGAGCAACTGACATCCTCCCCCGCCTCTTTCGTCTCGAGCCACGAAATGTCCACCCGCTTCATCGGCACCCTGCCGTCCCCCGCCGTGGGCAGCCCCGTGGCCTTGAAGCTCTGACAGAACACGGTCTCGCTGCCCCGGTAGGCCGTCACCGTCACCGTCGCTTCGCCGGTTTTCTGCGATGCGAGGCCCACCGTCGCCGGCAGCTTGAGCTGCTTCGTATCGACCTGCCCCGCGCACTCCGACGCATTCTGCGTCGCTGGCTCTCGGTAGGATGCCGACCAGGCCAAGAGCTTGCACCGGGGTTTTTTGCTGTCACCGGACTGAACCTGGACCAGCACCTGGTCGAAATCCTTCGGTACCTGCATGTTCGTCGACAGCGCCAGCATCAGCACCCCCGGCGCCTTCTCCGACTCGGAGGAACACGCCGCCGCCATGATCCCGAGTCCCACGCCCACCAAGAGGGTAGCGCCCTGTGCCCCTACCCGATACCAGCGCCTCACCGCACGCCTCCCAGCACCAGCCCCACCTGGATATCCCCCGCGCTGCCCGCTGCCGGCGGCTCTGGCTCATGCCCATCGGACTTGAACAAGTAGTAGCCGCCCACGATGGCACCCGTGGTGAGCACGGCTGCCCCGAGTCCCACGCCCGCCAGCAAGAGCCACGACGGGCCGCTGCTCTCCTCGGCGGCAGGTGGCGCCGTCGACGCCGGCACGAGCCGCACGCGCACGTCCGTTTGTCGGCCGTCCACAACCGTCACCTGCTCTTCGTAGTCCTTCATCTCCGGCGCAGTGACCCGAACCGCGTGCGGCCCCGCCGTGAGCACACCTTCCCACCGGCCTCGGGCCACGACTTTTCCGTCGATCCAGACGGACTGCCCGGGCGCGGCTACCACAGACAGCGTGCCGTCGTGCCTCTCTCGGGTGAGCTCCACTCGAACGCGCACCTCACGACCGAATCCAGGCGCGCGCACCGTGGCCAGGCCCGGAGAGAAACCCGGCTTGGTCACCCGGATCTGCTGCACCCCGATGTCGACCAGCACCGGCTTCTGCATCGGTGTGAGCCCGACCTGGTTGGTGTCGATGGTCACCCGAGCGCCGGGCTCGTTCGACTCGACCCAGAGCGGGCTCGTGAGCTCGGCCAGGCCCTCGACGAATTCGCGCGCGCGCGCTCGGTCCGAGTCACTGGTGGCACTGTCCAGGTACGCTTGCGCAGCCTCGAGCGCTCGCGTGAACATCCCGAGGTTCTTGTAGCAGGCCGCGATCTTGACGAGCAGCGTCCGATCGTGTGACAGCTCGTAGGCTTGCTGGAACCTCGGCAGCGCGCCCTTCATGTCATTGGCGTCGAAGAGCCTCTGAGCCTCTGCCGCCGCGGATTGAGCGCCTGCAGCCGTCGCTGCTGCCGAAGCGCTCGGCTGCGCGCTGCCTCCGGCCGCGCTCGGGCGCTGTGCCTCGGCGTACCGCGGCGAGCTCAGCAAGACGACCGCCCACGCGGTGCGCGCGGTCCGGGCCAAAGAACGGGAACGACGCAGTTCCATGGAAGACGAAGATACGGTGGATAGGACGGGCCCAGTATCCGACGTCGACAGGCCGAAGGAAAGAAGCTCCGGCTGGCCCGTCTTGGCTATTTCGCTGTGCCACCGAGCTCTTGCCCGAGCTTGCGCAGCTTTCTGATGCGCTCGACGGACGGATCCAGGGGCAAGGAGTCGACCGGCGGCGCGCTGGTCGACGGGCTAGCTTGACGGCCGGCTGGGGGCGGGGCCTCGGAAACTGCCGGGGCTTTTCGAGTCTGGCCGCTCGGGGCCGCGCCTCGCCGCACGGGCTCTATCGTCTTCGGGATGGGTGGGCGCGCAACCTCGGCAGGCCGGGTTGCGTTCTGTTCGCGGGTCGAGGCGACCTCGGCCGAGGACGCTCCAGTTCCCACGCCGTCGGCCAGGGAAGGGGCCCGCAAGGACGAGGCGCCCGAAACGTTCGGGGTCGGCTGTGCGCCGGCTTCGGTCGGAATCGGTGCCGGACTCGGCCACATCGACCAGGCTGCAGCCGTCGCAACCGCTCCCAGCAGCGCCGCACCCACCAGCAGCCGTCCGCGCTTTGACCGTCGAGTGCCACTGTGCGCGGTCGTGGCCTCGCCGTGCGCTTGAACGGTGTCGGCCGAAGGCATCGTGAGTTGACCCGAGTCCTTCTCGGCGCCGACGGGCGGCTGACGTGGCGCTGACCTCGTAGCTTCCGAGGGTACCCCGGCGTGCTGCTGCCGCATGATGCGTTCGAGCAGCCCCTGAAGCTCGGCATCGAGCTCAGTCGTCTCTCCGAGCGCGATGGCGAGCTCGGCCACGCTCGCGTAGCGCTCCCCGGGCTTTTTCCGAAGGCAGCGCGCGACCACGGCTTCGAGACCTGGCGACAGATCCGGGCGTAGCGTTCGCAGGGGCGGGGCAGGGGCCGAGAGCACCGCGTGGATGACCTGGGCGAAGGTCGCACCCTCGAACGGGGGCCTGCCTGCCAGAAGCTCGAACAACGTGGCGCCGAGCGACCACACGTCGGTGCGCACGTCCACGTCAGGAGCCGAAAGCAGTTGCTCGGGCGATGCGTACATGGGCGTGCCCACCAGCGCGCCCGGCCGGGTCGCATGCGGCTCCGTCATCAACTCGGAGCCGGGCATGCGCTTGTACGTGCCGAAATCGAGAACCTTCACGATGACGCTGCCGTCGCGGCGCGTGACGACTCTCAGGTTGCCTGGCTTGAGATCCCGATGGATGATCCCGAGCGCATGGGCTTCGACCACGGCGAGACTCGCTTGCAGCACGAGGCGTACGGCCTCCCTCGCAGGTAGCGGCCCCTCGCGGCGGACGCGATCAGCCAGGTCCTCCCCGTCGAGGTACTCGAGCACCATGTACCTGCCGCCGTCGGGTAGCCTGCCGGCATCGTGCACTCCTACTACGAACTCGCTCCTGAGTTTGGCCGCTATCCGGCCCTCGCGGTCGAAGCGCGCCACGGCTTCGGGATCCGTCATGGCCTCGGGGAGCAGGAACTTGACCGCCACCCGCTGGTGCAGATCGAGGTTTTCGGCCTCGACCACCACGCCCATCCCACCTTTGCCCACGACGCGGTCGATCCGGTATTTGCCGTCCAGCGTGTCCGCGACCCGGACACCGGGAACGATTTCTACCGGAGCGGCGGACGTATCGGCCAAGGCGGGGGATCCTCAGCCGGTCAGCCTACGGGCCCGCGCGTTGGCGTGCAAGCGAGCGTGGAACCTGGGCGTCAGGCGCCGCATTCGGGGCCATGGGGTTGACCCTGAAACCCGAACTTCTGCGGCTCAGGCCCAGGACCCGGAAACACTACCACCACATGCTGGCCTCGAGGGCAATGACGTTCAGGTCAGGCACGAAGGTGGTCGTGGCGCGGTCCCCGCCGTCCTGATTGAGGGGATGGGCTCCGAACCCAGCGGTGACCGGGGACGGCGGTGCCTGGGTGCAGGAGATGTCGTTCAGGCTGGGCGAGTAGTCCTGGTCGGCCACGCGCGACGAAAAGGCGCCGTTCGGACAGAAGCGCTGTGCGTACAGATACCGCGAGTACTGGAGCGAGATCTGCTCGCGCGTCACGAGTTGGGAGCGGAAGACCAGACGCGGAGAGATGATGGAGAAGTTCTGCTGGGCGTAGCCCGAATTCGGACGCAAGTGGTCGAACCGAGTGCCGATCGCCAGCGCGGGGAACACGTCCAGCAACAGGTCGGCTCCGAACTTGAGCTTGTTCGTGCCGTCCTGGAGCTCGTCGTCGCTCTCGATGAGGTTGACCATCCCGTAGAGCTTGATGGACAGATCGCGGCCCGCACCGAAGGGGCTCGACTCGAGCAGGCTGCCCAGGCCGAGGTCCCATTGGCCCAACAGGGAGTTGACGGCGCCGTTGCCTCCGCTGCAGGTGGTCGGATCGATGCCGCTGCGGCACTGATAGCTGTCGAGGTAGTTGTCCGTGACGCCGAGCGAGAACTCGCCGCCGCCGTACGAGTGCAAGAGCTCCACGGCCGGAGCGACGGTCACGGCGTCCTTGGCATCGATTCGCGAGAAACCCCCGTACAGATGGCCCCACCTGCCGACGTCGAACGAGCCGTCGACGCCGTAGACCATCAAGGAGCCGTTGGGCTGTCCGGGCGAGCGGTACTTGACGTTCTCCTCGCCTTCGACCCAGTTCGGCTGCGGGTCGATGAGGGGCACCTCCGACTGTGCGAACGCATGAAGGAAATGGGCGCTGAGCTTCATGTTGATGAGGCCCTGATAGGCCCAGTCCAGGTGCTCGTGGTGCATCAGCGTGAAACGCGCTGGGTTGTACACGCTCGGATCGGGCTGGCGCGTTCCGAATCCCTGCTCGAGGCCGAGGGTGGAGCCTTCCGAGTCGATTTCCAGACGCACGTCCTCGCCCATGACGTGGGTTCGACCGAATAGATAGGTGTCGTACTCACCGGCGTCGTAGCGCCCCGCCAGGCCGTAGCGGTTCCAGAAGTTGCCGCCCTTGACGATCACGCGTACGTTCTCCCAGGGCATGTCCGGCGTGATCGTGACCCAGCCCTGTGATACGCCGAACTGCGCCATCTGAAGCACCCACGACGCGTCCGTGAACTGGAAACCCTGAATGGCCAAGGTGCCTTTGGCCCACGAGTTGCCGTACGAGAAGAACAGCTCCGCCCAGTCCTTGAGCGAGTGCTTGGTGTGCTGCCAGCTCAGGTACTGGTCATCGGGCACGACCGGAACGTGGAAGGTAGTGTCGCTGAGCGCGTCGACCGCGGCGGCTTCGCCCGCATTGGCTGGGTCGGGCTGGACCGCGGCGTTCTTGCGGGAACCGATGCCGATCCGCATCGGGGCGCGGAAATAGCCGCTGTAGCCGAAGTGCCACTCGTCTTCGTTCGCGGTGACGGGGCCGCCGTACGATCCCATGGCGCTGTCCCCCATCGCAGGGGCAGGCGCGGGCTGGGGGTTCGGAGCGGGCGCTATCGTGGCACTGCCGCTCGCCTCGGCGTGCGAACGAGCGGCAGGCGCAGGCTCGTCCGAGGGGGTTGGTGCCGGAGCGGACGGCGGCTGTTCGGTCGAGCTGTCCGGCGTCAGCTGAACGTCTTCTGTCCCTGTGTCTTGGCCGAGTGCAGCGCGCGGAAGCACCAGAAGCGGAACAACGACCAACGACCGGACCGTGAGGCGGCGCATGAGAGTCTCCTGGGGTTCGAGCAGAGCGAGCCCACGACGGCGCGGTTCGCAGCCCGTGCCGTCACACAGTCCCTACGGAGCTCCCGGCGTCATGGGTCGATCTTCGACGCGCGTGTGTCCTGTCTTGGAGACAGGGCACCAACGGGCCTCCTGCGGGGGCCGACCCCCTCCCCATCGCGCCGCGAGGACGCGGCGCTCAGGAGGGGGTTGCAGCCGGCACGACTTCGAGCCCGTTACCGACGACGTCTCGGATGACCCTGTGGTCCTCGTCTCGCGTATAGAGTGTGGCACCCACCGAGCGTGCGCAGAGCGCAATCAAGACGTCATTGACGAGGGCGGCATGACGGATCTCGCGTCCGCTTTCGCGTAGCTTCCGCAGGACGCGGCCTGCTTCGTCGTACAGTGCTGCGCTCGGAACCACCACGCGGCTGCTCGCGCGATAGGCGCGCAGCAGCTTGTCGAGTGCGCGACGCGCAGGCAGCGTGCTGGCGCCAACGCGCAGCTCCATCGCCACGACGGCCGCGAGGTGCCGCACCAGGTCGCGGCCGACCATGAGCTCGGGATAGAGCCCCGGTTGAGCCAGTCAATGTACAGATCCGTGTCGAGCAGCACCCTGCGCAGGCTCATCGGAACACGGCCTCGAAGCCGCCCACGGCCTTGACGCGCCGGTGCGCGGCGAGGATCGCCTCTTCTTGTAGCACCAGGTCGAGTGCCCGCTCGATCGTCTCCTGCTCCGTCTTCGCACCGAGCAGTCGCTTCGCGCGATCGATCTTGGACTGATCCAGCTTCAAGTGCTTGTGTTTGGTCGTGTTCACCGATGAGCCTGGCGTGAACATAGCTTTCTGGCAAGGCGTCCTGGGATGCGATGGGATGCGATGGGCGGCGAGCCCAGCGCGGCGTTAGGCTATCAGGCCGAAGTATCGGCTACCGGGCGATGGGCCGCCGACGGCTGCGCCGCGGGCGAGGTCCGAGTCAGGCAGAATCTCGGTTCCATATCCCGATTTTCCCCTTCCATATCCCAAGGATCCGCTTCCATATCCCGATTCTGTCCTTCCATATCCCAAGGATCCGCTTCCATATCCCAAGGATCTGCTTCCCCCCGCGTGTGGAAGCGATCCTTCTGCCGGGGGAATGAAATCCTTACAGGGGGACGGTACAAGTCGACGGGGGAAGACGCGAAGGTGGCAAATGAAAGCGCCAAGACTCGATATGCCGCTGGCCCGATGGCGTAGGCTTGCAGCGCAGCCGTGACAGGTCTCGTCGAGCGCTCGACCAGGCGGCCATGCAAGCCCCTACGGACGAGACCCCGGTTCAGTGAGGTCTCGGCGTCCAGCCCGAACTGCGAGGATCTGTGGTGCTGTCTCGACTCTACGGCCCGTTCGTCAACACGACGACCTCCGACGGCCCCACGTTTCGGAGCTCGACGTAGGCCACGCCCCCTGCGTATTTCACCGGGAGCGTCGAACCGATGGGATGGGAGCCCTGGTAGGTGCCGCTCGCGGCGGCCTGGGCGCTGTTGGCGATGACGGTGAACTTCGCGGACGTTCCCGAGTTGAGCGCGAGATCGACGATCACGTCCGCGCCGCGGCTGGCCGTTCCGTGCCCGTTGACGATGCACAGGATTTCTTCCTCGTCCAGGATCCTGGACCAGGCGATGATTTCGCCTCCAGGGCCGAAGGCGAAGGGATTGCCGAAGTTGCGGATTTTGCGCTGGTACTGTCTGCCGTAGCGGAGCGTCGGGTAGGTCCGGCGCGTCATGATGAGGTGCTGGATGCGCCGGTACGCAGGATGGTTCTCGTTGAAGAAATGGACGCCGCACGTGCCGAAGGCGCCGTAGCCCGGCATGGTCGTGTCGGCTCCCGCCGGGCCGGGCAACAGGCTGTTCACGCCGTCCCTGCGCGGATTGGGTGCTCCGAACATGGTCTCGCGCAGGTACTTGTCTGGACCCTGGCCGTAGTCCGGCAGGTATTGCTCGCGCTCGCTCCTTTCCGGCCCGGCAAACGCCTGTTCGGTCCCATAGTACAGGCACGGGATCCCGAGCGTGAACAGATCGATGGCTGCCGCGGCGCACACCTGGTGATTGCTCGACGCGTCGGACGAGAAGCGCACCTTCGTGCCGCACACGTGGTCGTGGTCGTCGATGGGCTTGACGTGGCGCTGGGCGGAGTTGCGGTGAGAGCCGAGCTTCTCGTCCCAGGGCCGCATCATGTCGAAGTAGTCCGACGGCTGCTCGAGCCCCTTGGCCACGTTGGTCAGCATGATCCGTGAGCTGCCGATGTCGAGCGTCGCGTTCAGGTTGAGCTCCAGCACGTCGAGATAGCGACCCGCCTTGTCGTCCGACCCGGCGACTTCACCGACGAGGAAGAAGTCCGCCTTGCCGAGATTGGCTGCGAACTCCTTGATGGAGCCGCAGAAATTGCGGGCAGCGCCGAGAGGCACGTGCTTCAGGGTATCGAGGCGCATGCCGTCGATGTCGGTGAGCGCGATCCAGTACTTGAAGCAGCGAGCGAGATCATTGAGCGTCGTACCATCGTCGAGGTTGAAGTCGCGGAATGCGCCGGGGAAGTCGCTGCGCTTGATCTCCGCGTGGTCGTCGTCGACGTTGTCTCCCGACAGGCTTCCGGAGCCGGCGCGGGTGTAGCAATCGTCACGCTGCAGCTCCTCCGGCCAGATGCCGTTCTCGCGGTCGCCTCCGATGTTCGGCGTGTGGTTTCCGGAAGCGTCGAGCCACTGCCCGCGCTCGTAGAAACTCGGCCAGGCGCGGTAGGGAGGCATGATCGAACCGTCGGCGTAGTCCCAGTTGTGTCCCGAGTGGTTGAAAATGACATCCAGGATCACCCTGATTTGCCGCTCGTGCGCGGCGATGACGAGATCCACGAGATCCTCCCGCGAACCGAAGTGGGGATCGACCTCGAGGAAGTCCTGGATGGCGTAGCCGTGGTACTCATTGCTGTGGTGGCGCTGCTTGAAGATGGGGCCGACCCAGATCGCCGTGATCCCCAGGTGATCGAGGTAGTCCAGGCGCGAGGTGATGCCCTTGAGCGTGCCGCCCTGCCAGCGCTCTCCGCCGCCACGAGCCCAGTTGTCCCATCGGAAGCCCGGCGGCCGCGCCGACGAAGGAGGCCCGTTGAAGTTGAACGCCGGACGACTGCCGTCGAGTCCGTCACTGAAACGGTCGGGCAGCAGGAAGTACAGCACCTCGCTAGCCCAGTCGACCGGAGATGGGTAGTAGGGAACGTCGTTGCCCATGGCATCGACACGGAAAATGGTTCGTCGAGGAAGCGCGACGGACCGGACCTGCGACGGTTTGTTCTGCAACGCGTTCTCCATGAACGTCATACTGACTCTCCTCTCTCCGTGTGTCTGCGCGCGCACGCGCCACCAACGAGAATGCTGCCCTCATGCACCGCTCGGCGGCGCCTGCCCTCACGGCCGCGCATCGCGTCCGCCAGGGATGTGCCGCCTCGAAGGTCGAATGGTAGGCCGCGTTGGTGCGAGGAGTCCATAGCGGGCGGGTGTGAATTCGTTCGTAGCTACTCGCCGTCCTGGGGCGAGCCTTGCGCACACGTTCGCACCCTGCGTGACCCCGCGCCTCGCTGCTCGCTCGGCGCAATTTCTGGACCAGGCAGCTGCCTGCGCTGGCCGGTTTTCCAGATTCGTGCCTGACCGCGCGTTCAACGGTTCGGCTTGCGTTGCCCGTGGCCGCCGATCTGGCCCGCGGGGCACACCGAGCGGTCCTCGGCGCCGCACCGAGTTCACGCGGATGCGGCCGGGCCCATGGGCGCTCGTGGCGTAGTCGGCGTCGGTCTGGCCTCCGCACTTGCAGAGATCGTCGCCTTCGCAGGTCCCGAGCACGAGTGCATGCTGCGCAGCTCGCCAGCTACGCACTCTTGGGACCGAAGTGCGCGCCCACCCATTTCTGACCCCCCTTTGCTCTCGGCCGCCGGCTCCGCTATCCTGCGCCGCTGTTTCTCGTCCGGAGCGTCCTCGTTCAGTGCCCCCGCCCAACACCCTGTCAGCGCTGCTTCAGGGCCTGACACTGCTCGCCATCGTCGCGTTCACCGAGTCGGGCTGCGCACCCGAGGCGGGCCCAGCTCCTCTTGCACCAGGAGCCGTTCGGGCTCCGCAGGGTGCTCCTCCGGGCACGGCGAAGCAGCGCGCGGTTCCCGCGTCGCCATCGGATGCGAACCCGCCAGCGGCGGTCGGCGACTCGGATGGCTACCACGATGCGGCCGCGGAGCTCGACGATGACATCGCCTCGGCACCTTCCGAGGTCGGCGTGGAGATCGAGCATCCGCTGGCCCACATGACCACCGACGAGCTCGAGAAGGCGCTCGTATCCGATCCCGATTCTCTGGGCTCGATGTCCGTCGGCACGCCGAATGCCGGGCGCCTGTTCAACGGCGTGAAGATGCCGGAGGGAGAGCACTGGAGATTCGCGTCTTCGGACGCCGTGTGGGGCACCGAGGAGACCGTGGGCTTCGTGACCCGGTGCATCGAGGACGTGGCGGATCGTTTTCCGGGCACCTCCCCGCTGCCGGTCGGACACATCAGCAGCAGGAAAGGCGGCCCTCTGAGTCCTCACGTGAGCCACCAATCGGGCCGTGACGTCGACCTCGGCTACTACTACACGGACAACAGCCCGTGGTACACGCGCGCCAGAGACACGAATCTGGACCGTCCGCGCACCTGGCAGCTGATCCGGTGCCTGGTTGCGGAGACGGACGTCGAAATGATCTTGATCGACGTGTCGCTGCAGAGGCTGCTGCGCAAGTACGCCGAGAGCATCGGGGAGAATCCGTCCTGGCTCGATTCGGTTTTCGACGGGGTGCCGGGCCGCTTGCTGCCGCTACTGCGCCACGCCGGCGGCCACGCGACGCACCTGCATGTCAGGTTCTACAACCCGATTGCGCAAGAGACGGCGCGCCGCGTCGACCCGCTGTTGCTTCGACACGGCAAGGTGTCACCTCCCATGCGGACCGTTTCCTACAGGGCCAAGAAGGGCGACACGCTGGGCAAGCTCGCTCGCCGGTTCCACACCACCGTGCCCGCCATCAAGCACGCCAACGGCCTGCGCTCCTCGTTGATCCGAGCAAACGTCACCTACCGGATCCCGTGTCCGTCCCAGGCGCTCGCGCCCTCTCGGCCCGTGCGGATCCCGCCGCGGCGGCTGCCGCCGACGGACTGATCCGCCATTGCCTTCAGGTCGGTGGGTCTCGGCCGACGGACCACTCGATGCCGATGGCCGGGCCCGTGGCGCCGAGTCCCATCGTCGTGCTCGACCTCTTGCAGTCACACGACGACCCATCCACAATGGTCCTGTTCGAAGCGGAGCTCGATTCGTGACGGAAGGGACTGTTTCCCTGCTGGATCTCGTCCAGAGCATGCCTTCGTTCTTCGAGGCATCGCCCGACGGAGTCGTTCTGCACGACCACGAGGGCCAGGTGCTTTTCGCCAACGAAGCGCTGTGCAAGATCGTCGGTATCAGCAGAGAGAGCATCGTGGGTCAGTCGATGTTCGGGCTCGTCCGGCAGCTGACGCCGCCGAACGAAGCAGAGGTGCTCGCCGAGAAAACCCGGACGAGAGCGAGCGGCAAGCCTGTGCCGACGTTCGAGATCGAGTACCGCGGCAAGTGGTTGGAGATCAGCACGCCGCTGCAGGACCCGAACTGCGGGTGTGCGGTGGCCCTCGTGCGCGACGTCACCGACCGCAAACTCGCGGAGGAGCTTCTGACGGTGGAGCGCGATTTGGGCGTCGCGCTCGGAGCTGCGCCCGCTCTGCGCGATGCGCTCGAGGCAGCCCTGGACGGTGTGCTCCGAATGCGGGGTATCGACGCGGGTGGGGTCTACCTCGTCGACCGAGCGACAGGCGCCGTCGATCTCGTCGTACACCGCGGGCTCTCGGACGCTTTCATCCGTCGAGTGAGCCATTTCGCGGCCGACGCGCCGCAAGCGCGGCTCGTCCAGTCCGGCACGCCGGTCTACGCCAGGCTGGGGGAGATCACGGGTCTGCAAGAGGATGCGCACGCGCTCGAGGGCCTCCGATCGCTCGCCGTCATACCGATCGTGCACGCGGGCGAAGTGATCGCCGTCTTCAACATGGCGTCGCATCAGCACGAATCCATGCCGGAAGGTACGCGCCGCGCGCTCGAGACGGTCGCGGTGCAGGTGGGCGAGGCGCTGGCCAGGTTCTCGGCCGAGCGGGCGCACCGCGAGATCGAACGGTGGTATCGCGCGCTGGTAGAGGCCATTCCCGACATGGTCTTCATTCTCGACCGTGAAGGCACGGTGCGCTTCATCAATCGGTCTGCGGCCGCCATGCTGGGCCGCACGCCGGAAGACATCCTGGACAAGAAGCAGGCCGACTTCTTCCCGAAGGAAGCGTCCCGCCACGGCGCGAGCGTGGCCGAGGTATTCGCTTCGGGTAGGATGAAAGTGTCGGAAAACCTCTACTACGATCTGCCCTCGGGGCCCCTTTGGCTCGACAACCGCCTGATCCCGCTCAAGAACGACCAGGGCGAGACGACGCACGTGCTCGGCATCTCGCGCGACGTCACCGAGAGGCGGAGGATCGAGGCCGGCCTGCAGAACGCACAGAAGCTCGAATCGCTCGGCGTGCTCGCGGGCGGGATCGCGCACGACTTCAACAATCTGCTGACCGCCCAGTTCGGGTACCTCGAGCTGGCGAGTAGCAGCGTGCACCCGGACAGCGAGGCCCACGCATTTCTGCGCGAGGCGCTCTCGGTTTTCGGCAGGACCAGGGACCTCACCCAGCAGCTCATCACGTTCGCCAAGGGCGGCCACCCGAGGACACGGACCGCTGATCTCGAGCCGCTGCTACGAGCCACCGTGCGCTTCAGCCTCAGCGGCGCCAACGTCTCGCCGGCGTTCGCTCTCGCGCGGGATCTGTGGCTCTGCGACATCGACGGCAACCAGATCCGCCAGGTGTTCGACAACATCACCATCAACGCGCGGCAGGCCATGCCCGTGGGAGGCACGCTCTCGGTGTCGGCGGTTAACGTGCCAGAAAACGCGCCCCTGCCGCCGTCGCTCAGGCCCGGGAGGTACGTCCGGGTGTCGTTCACCGACCACGGCACCGGCGTCGCCGAAGCAATGTTGCCGCGGATTTTCGATCCATTCTTCACGACCAAGGAGCAGGGCAGCGGTCTCGGTCTCGCGGTGGCGTACTCGATCGTGAAGAAGCACGGCGGCCACATCGATGTCGAGAGTGAGCTCGGCCGCGGAACCACGTTCCACGTCTACCTTCCGGCTTCGCCCCACGACCGTCCCGAGCCGACGGTCGCGCGACAGGTCGCGCACCGCGGCAGCGGCAGGGTGCTGCTGGTGGAGGATGAAGAGGCCGTGAGGGCGGTCACCGAGAGGATGCTGGTGCGCATGGGCTACGACGTCCTGAGCGCGAGCAACGGGGCCGAGGCCATCGAACGCTTCCGGCAGGAGCATGCCTGCGGTCGTACGTTCGATGTCGCCATCATCGATCTGACGATGCCCGGCGGAATGGATGGCGTCGAGCTGGTTTCGGAGCTCTCGAAAATCGAGCCGAGTGTGCGGGCGATCGCCGCCACGGGCTATTCCGAACACCAGGTCGTGGCACATCCCGATCGCTACGGATTCGTCTCGGTGCTCCTGAAGCCCTTCGCTTCGGACGAGTTGGGCAGAGCCCTGCAGCAGGTGACGGACAGACCGCACGTTGCGTCCAGTGACGAGTGCCCCGTCTGAGGGACGGATCCCAGACACGATGTCGCGCTGATCGAGCTCACGGGTGTTCGGCCGTGGGCTCGGCGACGGAAGGGCGCTGGTCTGCTCGGAGCAGCGCGGTGGAAGCGAGCTCACGCGCATGTGGTGGCGAGTGGGAGAAGCGCGACGCTCATCGCGAATCCGCAGAGGAAGAAAACGCTGTAGCGACGCGCTGCCCGTCCGTACTGCGTTTCGGAGTCTCCCAACGAGCAGGCAAGCATGTCACACGGTCATTCACAGTTTGCGGTTCTGGCATTCGCAGGCGCCACGGCGCTGGCCGTATCGGCCGAGGCAGTGGTGCTCCAGATCGACGGCACCCTGATCCCCAAAGGGTCCGCTATCCAGCCCGGGCTCAACAAGGGCGAGAACGGATGCCCCGATCCGGGGAACAGCTCGACCTGCTACAACGTCACCACAACGCCGCCCAGTACGGGTGGTGCTGGCCCCAAGGGGCCGATCGACCCCGTGTACGATGCTGGAACACAGCCCGAGGTGTTCCTCGTACCCAAGGACGACGACGGCCACTTCGGAGTGGTGACGTTCATCGACCTGCTGGAAGGCGCCGGGTTCGAGAACACGTTCGGTTGGTACAACGTCGGGGACGACCTGTCCGACCTCAGCAACCTACATTCCGTGCTTACGACCACGCCGATCAACTACGAAGCGACGCCCAACACCCATTCGCGGGTCGCCGTGGACTTCGAGACGGAGCGGAGCGCCGGACGCTACCAGGGCGGGTTCATCGGCTTCTTTCTGGTGACCCCCGAGGGTTCGGCCGCCGGAGACAACCTCGGCAATCCCGGCGATCCGGACCAAGTGGGGCGCATCTACTACACCGAGCGAACGATCAACGGAGACGGCAACTACGTCCACTATCTCATCTACCAGACCAAAGTCACTGACGCCGAGGGCGTGCCGCTGGATGACTACTACTTCGGGTTCGAAGACCTGTACCGCGGCGGCGACAACGACTTCGAAGACATGCTCATCCTGGTGCGTGGTCTGGTCATGCCGTGCGAACCGAGCAGCGAAGTCTGCGACGGCCGTGACAACAACTGCGATGGGCTCATCGACAACGATCCGGTCGACTCCGGTGGACCGTGCGTAGAGCTCGCGGACAACACAGGGCTCGGCGAGTGCCACGCCGGTGTGCTCACTTGCGCCAGCACCGGGCCAGATGATACCACTCAGGAATGCGTTGGAGAAGCAGGGCCGTCGGAGGAGCGCTGCAACGGCCTGGATGACGACTGCGATGGCGACGTGGACAACCCTCTGGGAGGTGTCTTCGACCCACCGCTAGCGGACGCCTGCGATCCCATCTACTCGAATCCGCCGTGCTCGGCCGAAACGGCCTGCGTCGATGGCGAGGTCACCTGTGTGATCAGCCGTGGTCCGAGGTCGGAGACCTGCAACGGCATCGACGACGACTGCGACGGCCTGACCGACAATGACCCTGACGACGTGGGAGCTTCCTGCACCGACGAACCGGGCGATCCAGTCGTCGGCGAGTGTCACGCCGGGCAGACGATCTGTGACGACGGCGAGCTCGTGTGCCAAGACTACCAGGGACCCGAGGACGAGATCTGCGACAACAAGGACAACGACTGCGATGGCGACGTAGACGAGCCCGGAGGCATGGTGGACGTCGGGCAGTCGTGCACACCGAACGGCGTCGACGTGTGTGCGCCCGGACAGACCCAGTGCGTTGGTGGTGTGCTGACGTGTACGGGATTCACGACGGGGCGTCCGGAGACCTGCAACGGCATCGACGACGACTGCGACGGGGTGATCGACGACGCTCCGCTCGATGTCGGCGGACCGTGCGGGGACAATCGCGGCGAGTGCGAACCCGGCCGCTGGCAGTGCGTACCGACCGATGCCGGAGACCCGACCAGCAACGAGCTGACCTGCGTGGGAGGAAAGTCACCGACCGAAGAGCAGTGCGACGGCAAGGACAACGACTGCGACGGCCACGTCGACAGTCCCGGTCCGATGCCCGGAGAGGGCGTAGCGTGCAGCAATGGCTGCGGCACGGGTGTCTACCAGTGCCAGCGCGGGAAGCTGCGCTGCAGCGCGAGCGGAGAAGGCAGCCGGGAAGTGTGCAACGGCATCGATGACGACTGCGACGGCGATGTCGACGAGCCCGAGGATCTGGCCGAAGTGGGCATTGCCTGTTTCGAAGACGACATTCAGCTGTTCCCGCCCTGCCAGCCCGGCATGACCCAGTGCGTCGCACACGATGACGGTACTGCCACGATCGAGTGCGTTGGGGCCACGCAGGGCAGCGCCGAGATCTGCGACGGCGTGGACAACGACTGCGACGGCAAGGTGGATGGACCGGGCCTGATGCCGGGCGAGGGTACGGCGTGTACGACGTCGTGCGGGCCGGGACTCGAGCGCTGCCGGGACGGCGAGCTGGTCTGCGAGGCCGCTGGAACGCGTGAGGTATGTAACGGCGTCGATGACGACTGCGACGGAAAGACGGACGAAGCTAGCGACTTGAGCAACGTCGGCATCACCTGCTTCAAGGACGACGAGCAGCTGTTCCCGCCCTGCAAGGCAGGCAAGACCGAATGCGTCGCTCAGAAGGGCGGCGGCGCGAGCATCGAGTGCGTCGGCGCCACCCAGGGCAGCGCGGAAGTCTGCGACGGTATCGACAACGACTGCGACGGCCAGATCGATGGTCCAGGCGCGATGCCGGGCGAAGGCGATGCGTGCACGACCGAGTGCGGTCCGGGCGAGAAGCGCTGCCGCAGCGGCAAGCTCCATTGCGAGCTCGTTGGCCCCGGGGCAACCGAGTCCTGCAATGGTCTGGACGACGACTGCGACGGCGAGGTCGACGAGGTTTCGGACTTGCCCGAGGTGGGCATTGCTTGCTTCCCTGGCGGCGTCGAGCTGTTCCCACCCTGCCAGGCCGGTACGACCGTGTGCGTGCCACAGAAGGGGGGTGGAGCCCAGGTCGAGTGCGTCGGAGCCGTCGAGGGCAGCGCGGAAGTCTGCGACGGTATCGACAACGACTGCAACGGCATCATTGACGACGGTACGTTCGAAGAAGCCGGCCAACCGTGTCTGACTGAAACTCTCGAAGAGCTCTTCCGCGATGTGCCAGAAGACGAACCCCTGCCGGGCGAATGCCGACGAGGCGTCCTGGCCTGCATTCAGACGACTGGCGACGACGGCGAGGTGGTTGCCCAGATCGGCTGCATCGACGCCGTCGAGCCCACGGAAGAAATTTGCGACGGCCTGGACAACGACTGCGACGGTACATCCGACTCGCCGGATCCGTGTCCAGGGGCCTCGGAGTGCATTGCCGGCCAATGCGGAGAGCCCTGTACGGTCATGGGAGAGTTCGTCCTGTGTCCAGGCGGACTCGAGTGCGTGGAGGGCTGGTGCGTCGAGCCCCGCGACGCAGGCGCTGGCGCAGCTGATGATGTGCCCGGGATCGGCGCGGGCGGCAGCTCCGCCGGACCCGGTGAAGATAGCCTGCAGGGCGGCTCCGAAGCCGCGGGAGGCAACGGCGAGCCGACGAGCGTCGAAGCGGGCGGTCCCGCGAGTGAGACGCATGAAGAAGACCGGCGCAAACACAGTTGGGCCGACTCGGACGGCGACGGCCAGCCCGACGCGTATGGGCTGTCCAGCGGCGGCGGCGGCTGCAGCGTGCAGCACGCGCCGCGCGGCGGCATGGCAGGCGCGCTGCTCGTTCTGCTGGCGATGGCGATGTCCCTCACGCGACGCAGGCACCAGGGCTCGAGGGGCGCGGAGGTGGTGTCGTGAACCGCGCGCGGCTCCTCGAACGGATCGTGATGCTCGTGCTCGGCGCGCTGTGCCCAGCCACGCTCGTGTCCTGCCAGGACCAAGCGTACTGCTTCAATTGCGGCGGCCCGCGCGCCGGCGAGGGCGGTAGCGCCGACACGGGCGAAGGCACTGGCGGGCGGCCGGCACTGTCGTCGAGCGCTGGAGCATCGAGCGATGGCGAGTATGGCTCCTCGGACACGGATTGCGACGCCAACACCAGAAACGACCCATTCAACTGCGGGAAATGCGGCCGCGTTTGCAGGAGCCCGCACGGCATGATTGCGTCGTGCAACAACGGAATCTGTTCCTTCGAGTGCGCGTCCGGACGCTGGGACAACGACAAGGACGTCGACGGTTGCGAGTACAGCTGCACCCAGACGAACGGAGGCGTGGAGAAATGCGACGGGCTCGACAACGACTGCGACGGCCGGGTAGACGAGGACATCTCGAAGAAGACCCTCGAGAACTGCGGGGCCTGCGGCACGCCGTGCTCCATCCCGGGAGCTCGGTTCACCTGCGAAAAGGGATCATGCGAGCTGGTCGAGTGTCTCGGCGGGTTCCATGACATCGACAGGAAGCGAGCCAATGGCTGCGAGTACCGGTGCGCTCCCACCAACGGCGGGGTCGAGGTATGCGACGGCCTCGACAACGACTGCAATGGCAAGATCGACGACGACATCGACACGAGCTCCGATCCGCTGAACTGCGGCGAATGCGGTGTGCGCTGCGCCGGGGGATTCCCGAATGCGGAGTCGGTCTGCCGCAAAGGGCAGTGCGTGATGGGCGTCTGCTCTGCAGGCTACACCGACAAGGACGCAAACCCGAAAAACGGGTGCGAGTACAACTGCGACTCGAGCTGCGTGTTCCCGTTTGCCGAACCGGAGTGCGACGACGATGGCACGTGCACCATGGGCGAGTGCCTGGCCGGCTACTGGAACACCGACGGCGACCCGGACAACGGTTGCGAGTATCCGTGTGCACCCACGCATGGCGGCGTGGAGGCGTGCGACGGCCTGGACAACGACTGCAACGGCGAGATCGACGACGACGTCGACACGAGCTCGGATCCCGCCCATTGCGGAGCGTGCGGAACGAGCTGCATCGGTCGCTTTCCGAACGCGGAGCCGTCGTGCGTGGACGGCGAGTGCGCCCTCGGCGACTGCGTTGCGGGGTACAGCAACCAAGACGGCGACGTCGACAACGGCTGCGAGTACAGCTGCAGCGCGACCTGCTCCTTCCCGTTCGCGACGGCGCTCTGCGACGACGATGGAAGCTGCCACATGGGCGACTGTCTGCCTGGCTACTGGGACATCGACGAGGATCCCGACAACGGCTGCGAATACCCGTGTGCGCCCACGCACGACGGCGTGGAGGCGTGCGACGGGATCGACAACGACTGCAATCATCTCATTGACGATGGAGTCGACACGAGCTCCGATCCGCTGAACTGCGGCGGCTGCGGGCAGAGCTGCGTGGGACGCTACGACAACGCGGAGCCAACGTGTTTCGACGGGGAATGCGTGCGCGGGCCGTGCCTCGACGGGTATCTCGACCTCGACGGGGATCCGGACAACGGCTGCGAGTTCAGTTGCGACGCAACCTGCGCCGTGCCGTTCGCCGTATCGAGCTGCGCACAGGACGGCTCGTGCCTCATGGGCGAGTGCCTGGTCGGCTACCGGAACAACGACGGAGACCCCGACAACGGCTGCGAGTACCCGTGCTCCGAGACCAACGGCGGAGTCGAGGAATGCGACGGCCTGGACAACGACTGCGACGGCGACGTGGACGAAGACTTCGACTTGGACACGAGCGTGGAGCATTGCGGAGGCTGCTACGTCGGATGTGCCGCCTATTTCCCGGGTGCCGTGACCGTGTGCAACGAGGGCGTCTGCGAGCCGACCGGTTGCCTGCCGGACTACGCCAATGCCGACGGCAATCTGCTCAATGGCTGCGAGTACCTTTGTTCACCGACCAACGGCGGCGTCGAAACCTGCGACGGGCTCGACAACGACTGCAACGGGGTCAAAGACGACGAGCCTCTGGGAGGTTTCGACCCGCCGCTGCCCGAGCAGTGCCCGCCGCCCGTCAATCCGAGCGCGCCGTGCGAATCACGCACGCTGTGCGTGAACGGTGAAGCAGCCTGCGTTCAGGTCACGGGCCCTTCTCGCGAGGTGTGCGACGGGATCGACAACGACTGCGACGGCGACGTCGACGAAGACACTCCAGAGGATCCTCTACCGCAGGTCGGCAAGCCGTGCGGCGAGACGCAGGTCGGTCCATGCGAATTCGGCATGACCGTCTGTAGCGGCTCGAGCGGCATCTCCTGCGAAGGCGAAATCGATCCTGCCGACACCGAGACGTGCAACGGCATCGACGATGACTGCAACGGGGTGGTCGACGACGACCCGGAGGGGCAAGGGCAACCCTGTTGGCTCGGGGATGGGCACGGAGCGTGCGTGAACGGGGGCGTTCAGCAATGCATGGGACTCAGTGGCTTGGTCTGTAGCGGCGCCACGGCTCCCGAGGACGAGATCTGCGACGGCCCCGCGGGCACGACGGCTCCGCAGTACGACAACGACTGCGACACACAGGTCAACGAGGGTTGTCTGTATCCGGCCGCCTCCGCCGTCAGGCTCGACACGAATGGCTCGACGCAGACACACGACTCGACGTTCCACCTTGCTGCAACGTCGTACGGCGATCGGTTCTTGGTCGTGTACTCCGACCTTCGTACCGGAAGCGGAGACATCTATGGACGGGCGAGCACGGATGCGGGACAGACATGGGGTACGAACGACATCCGCATGAGCTCGGACGGTGCGGTCGAGGTCGAGCCCAGCCCGATGCTCACTGCCAACCGGGGCTACGTCGCTTACTCCCGCTTCAACAGCAGCCACGTGCGGCGCATCTACCTGCGACGCGCCGATTCACCCTATACGAACTGGGGCAACACCGTCGAGATCGATGGCTCGCCCGCGAGCAGCGTAGATTGCTACTCGCCCCGCGGTACGATTGCCTACGCCGGCGGCTCGGCCTCGGGCGACCGGCTCGCCGTCGTGTGGAGCGAGATCGCCGGAACGGCCACCGACCCGACGCGCAACATCCGTCTTTCCTACTCCAAGAACGGAGGGGCCAACTGGTCCGCGCCGATCCTGGTCAACCAAGAGGCAGGGCAAGACAAGGGTGAGCTGCCGGTCATCGACAGCGACGGTGCGAGCATGGTGTACGTTGCATGGCGCGACAAGCGAACGCCTGGCGTAGCGCAGGCTTACTTCGCGCGGATCGACCTCAGCCAGGGGACGCCGACCCTTGGATCCGCCAACGCGCTTCAGCCCGCCGTCTCCGGCGCGAGCGCGGAGCGCATCGCCATGAGTGCAGCAGGTCAGAACGTCTACGTGGCGTGGACGGACCTGCGCGATGAGGCCAGAGCCATCCGCGTGGCGTATTCACATGATCGCGGGCAAACCTGGAGCACGGTCGCGGGGGTCACCGACGGACTCGTGGTCAACACGGATTCCACGTTTGCCGATGCCAGCGACCCGGCGCTCGATGCGCGCGACGACAGGGTCGTCGTGGCCTGGGCGGACACGCGCAGCGGCAAAGGCGACATCCGCCTGAACCGCTCCGACGACGCCGGCGCGACCTGGCTCAGCGACTGCCCACGGGTGGATACCGGCGACACGCTGGGCTCGGCGAGCTCACTGCTGCCAGCGGTCGCCCTCGGCTCCGGGGACTACGTCTTCGTCACCTGGCAAGACCTGCGCTTCCCTCGGAGCGCGGTGGTCGCCAACGTCTCGATGAACGCCGGCGACGTGTTTCACGCCGATGCAGGAGGCGCCTATCGCATGGATTCGGATCTGCTGAGTCCGGGCGCCGACAGCCAGTCGCCGCTGGTCCTCGCAGGCAGCACCGTCAGTCGCGCTGCGGTCACCTGGATCGACTTCCAGGCCTCCGATGGCACCAACGCCAGCAAAGGCGACGTGTACGCTCGAACGATCGAGTGATGACGCGCCGCAAGACCGGCGAATGTATAAGAGCGCGTCACGTTGCGGACGTCCAGGACCGACTGCACACCGAGATGAGACCAATGCTCAGAGCCCGCCGGGCTCGCGCGTCAGTCCACCACATCCTCTATCTCGAGCTTGCCCGCCTGGAGTTCGGCGTTGACGGCCTCGAGCTTGTCGCGGCTCGACACCACGCACACGCTCGCCAGCCGTTCGTCCTGGCCGAGCACACGCTCGAGCGCTTCTCGAGCCTCGGAGGGTTTCACCGCGAGCAGGGCCTCGTAGTGCCGCGTACGGATTTCGTCGGACAGGCCGTGCGTGTGCCACCACAGGGCCGAGCCGGTGGCTTCGCGAGGGCGATTGGGCCTGAGGCTGTCCTTCGCGGTCACGACGATGGCGCGTTCGATCTCGGAGGGCGACCAATCCAGGAGCGCCACACCCTCGAGCGCACGGCCGAAGACGCCGAGCGTGCGCACGGGCTGCGGGTCACGGTAGGAACCGAGGTCGAAGGTGCCGTGGAATGCGTTCATGGACGACCACGCGCCGTAGGCTGCGCCCTTGAGCCGCACCTCATCCATCACGTACTGCTGCCGGTAGTACGTGGAAGCGATCTGCAGGGCCGAGCTCAGCGGGTCGTTGTAGTAGGGACCGGGCAGCACGTACTCGCAGTAGGCCACGTCCATGGCGCTGGCGAGCCCGACACGCCGGCTCGAGCCGTTCGGGGTCGGTTCGATCGGCTGGGGCGCACGCGCTGGTTGGCGGTTGGCCCATCGAGCGGCGTAGCCGCGCGCGAGCGTGCGTTCGTCGGGTGAACCCGTGAAGCTTACGGTGAGCCGCGCCGTACCGCCTATCGCTTCGCGGAGGGACAGGAGCCGCGAGACGGTCTGTTCGATGAGCTGCTCGTCCGCGGCCGCGAAACCCGCTGCAAGTCGTTCGATGAGCCTGATCTGCCCGAGACCGTGTGCCTCGTCGCTGAGCCAGGCCTCGGGGCTCAGCAGACGCGCCGCATGCGTTCTCGCGAGCTCGGAGGCTCGCGAGGCCAGAGTAGCGCGCTGGCGAGCGCGGGCCTGGATCAGAATCTCACCGAGCCGGGTCTGGTCCTCGAAGTCGAGGCAGAAGAGCAGATCCTCGACCAGCGCGAGCGCCTCCTCGGCGCGCCCATCCAGAAAACTCGTCACCAGGCGCAGCGAGCGGAGGGTGTTCGACGGGTCGGTGCCGTGGGCGTCGAGCTCCGCCCAGCCGTAGACGCCGCTCGTGCACGATGCAACGCGCGCGGCGGTTCGTTCCCAGCTTTGCCCGCCAGCGCCGAGCTTGCCGAGGCAGTGGGACAGAGGCCCCACGTACGCCAGCAGGGCAGCGGGCAGGTGCGCGAGGTCGATATCCAGCTGAAGGTAGTTGATTCCGTTGGAGAACACACGGTTGTCGAGAAACTCGAGTCGTCCGTCGCGTTCGAAGAGCGTCGGAATGGTGCGTGGCCGTCGAGGCAAGTCACCGGGGCCGAGCTTGGGTAGCCTCTCGAAGGCCTCCAGGTCGTCCTTCTGCTGCTCGAGTCTCTCGAACTCCTCGGTCTCCGCTGCGATCCGCGCGAGCTGTTCTTGCGACATCGCTGCTTTGCGCGTGCGGAGGCGCTGTGCGAGGGCCTCGTCACGCCGTCGCGCGAATTCCGGGTCGCCCCGCGCCACGACCAGCAGGCGGTGGGGGTTGTCGAGCAGCCGTTCGCGTAGCAGGCGGGTCAGGTGGCTCGGGTCCGACAGGGCGCGCTCACGCACGGTGCGCAAGTGCTCGGCCGACCGCAGCACCGGGATGGGATCGCCGGTCAGCACGTACTGGGTGCTGAGCTTCCACAAGAGCTGTATCGGAAACAGATCCCCTATTTCGAGGGTCGCGTAGGAGAGCTGCTGGCAAGCCGTCTCGATGCTGTGACGGTCGATGCCCTGGCTGACGAGCGACCCGAGCGTGCCCAGCACCACGGCCACGAACTGGTCGGCGCGCTCGACCTGCGTTCCACGCACGCCCACGCTGAAAGTCGCGTCGAGGCACTTGGCACTCAAGAACGTGAGTGCCAAGTCTTCGCCCACCTTCGAATCCAGGATGGCTTTGCGGAGCACGGCGCCGGGGTGGCCAACGAGCAGCTGCTCGAGCAAGGCCAGTTGCATGCTGTCCATGGGATCGGTGCCGTCGCCGCAGATCCACGACAACGACAACCAGGAGCGGCCGGCCTCGTTCGGCGAAACGGGGCAGGTGATGCGCGCTTCACGCGGGGCAGTCCAACGCGGCTGGCGTGCGATGCTGACCTCTGCAGCCCGGCGCGACTCGCCGGCGAGGCGCTCCGCCGCAAAAGCCAGATACCGTTCGGTCGGGATATTGCCATAGACGACGACCATCGCCTGGCTCGGCCCGTAGTAGCCTGCGTGGAACGAGCGTAGGCCCTCGTAGCTGAGCGTCGGGATCGCGTCGGGATCGCCGCCGGAATCGCGTCCGTACGGGCTGTCGGGGAACAGGTTCCGGTTCATGGCGTCGCCGATGAGCGACTCGGCCGAGGAATAGGCGCCCTGCATTTCGCTGTACACGATGCCCTTGACCACGAGCTCGCTCCCGAGGTCGTCCGCGGACGCCAGCTCGAGCCGATGTCCCTCGCGGCGGAACGTGTGCTCGGTCAGGAGCGGATGAAAGACCGCGTCCCAGTAGACCTCTGCCAGGTTGAACAGGTCCTTCGGAACGGCGCTGGACACGGGATACAGCGTGTGCTCGCTCGCCGTCATCGCATTGATGAACGTGCCCGGGCTGCGCTTGGTGAGCTCGAAGAAGCCCTCCCGAGCGGGAAACTTGTGGCTGCCTGCCAGCACCGAGTGTTCGAGAATGTGGGGCACTCCGGTGTCGTCCGACGGCGGGGTCGCGAACACTATCGAGAAGAGGTTCTCGTTGTCGTCGTTCTTGACGTGAAGCAGTCGCAGGCCCGTTGCTTCATGCTCGAGCTCGATGGCCAGCGAGCCGAGCAGCTGTACCGGAGTCACCCGGCGAACGACGAAACCGTGAATTGTGGTGCCTGGGCTCGTATCCATGGGTCCTTCCTCGATATCTAGGCCGTGCGTCGACCCACGTCAGGGCATCCGGAGCAGAGCAGGTGCGGCGGCTCGCGTCGAGGGCAGAGGCCCTGAGTACTTCGCCGCGTTCCGGACCGCGGGCCTGCTCTCTACGGGGCCGCAGTCATCCAATACCGGAATGAGCAGAAATCGTACGTGCCGAGCGTACTCGTCGTACCCGGCGAGCTTACGCCGGAGCAGCGCATCCTCGAGCGCGATGCGTAGTAGCACCCACCACGACGACCAGCGCGGCAGGGAACGCGACCCGTGACCGCGGCAGAACCGGAGACGCTACCGACGATACACACCCGCGCACGCCACCAGCCACCGATTCCACGAGGACGAAACGCTGCTGACTCGCATGGATCCGGACCGCCGGCTCGTGCGCTTCTCGCTGGACGCCCCTGGTCGCCAGTGGCCAACCATTAAGGTTCTTGCCGCCAATGCCGATCTTCCAGGGAGCTCCGCGAGTGTACCGCATGCGAACCCCTTCCTCGAGTTGCCCATTGGTCGGCGAGGCCGCGTGAGTGCAGAACGGGTGTTCGCGCCGGCAGCGGCGGTGGTTACGCTCGGGTTCCTGGACGGCTCCGAGCAGACGGGTCGTCGAGTATCGCCGCATCGATCGAGCCACGCTCGAAAACGCCACCGCGCTTCAGCAACGCAAGGGGACTCGCCTGGGCGAGGTACTGATCGAAGCGGGCCTGGCCTGCTCGAATACAGGATACAGAGGACGATTGGGCCTGCACGAACTCCTGGTCGCTGACGACGGCATCAAGCGTGCGATCCAGCGCAAGTCATCGGTCGAGGAACTCCGAAATCTCGCCGTGGCCGGCGGAATGACCACCCTGCTGCAAGACGGCATCTCCAAAGTACTGAGCGGGCACACGGACCTGAAGCAGGTCTTGGCCGTGTGCAGCCGCTAGTGCGCGTTCCGGGAACCTGTCAAAAGCCGCCGAGCAGCAGACTGCGCAACAGCCGCAGACCCAGGAGCAGAATGAGCGGCGAGATGTCCAGGCCGCCGATCGATGGCACCACGCGGCGGATGGGTCCGAGCACTGGCTCCACCGTGGCATCCGTGATCTTCCGGATCGGATTGTCCGGGCCAACCCGCGTCCAACTCAGGATGACTGCAGCCAGCACGAGGAGCGAATACACGTCGAACAGGATCCGGATCACGCAGGAAGTCTTCCGCCTAACGCATCGAAGTCAAGGGCGGGACGTGTCGCGCGAACAAGGCCCCGGTTTCCGTTGCCGCAAACCCGCTCTCCGCCCCAGCGCGGCCGCCCCCAAAGCCAAGAGCCACCACCCGGTCCGTGTCGCTGCACTTCCTCCCGGCAGCGAGCAACCACACCCTTTGCCGCTCTTGCCTGTCTGGTGGTCCGACGTCGCTTCGTCTTCCTTCGCGGCGCCGCCGCCCCCGGCGATCGTCCAGGGGGCGCTGACCTCGGAGTCATCTCCCCTCACGTCTCTGGGCCCCACGTCGATGCCGAACCGTGCGTCCGGATCCTCGGGATCGAATTCGATGGCCCCGAGATCCAGCGCCTCGCCCTTCTGTCCGGGATCGATCCCGAACTTGTCGAGGAGCGCGAGCAGCGACTCCGGCAGTTCTGTGCCGTGGTCAATCGCCCGAGCGCTCGCGGCCGTGAGCCGGAAATCCTGCCACGTACCGTCCGTGACGGCGGGGTCGTATCCGGCCAGACGCGGGTCACCCTCGACGCCGTGGGCTTCCTGGTCGACAGCGGCGCACACATCGGCCAGCGCCGGGAGTTCCTGGTAGCCATTGCCCGTGAGGTTGCCGGCCATGATGCCTGGGGTGTGGTGGGGCCAGGGCTCATAGCCGTTGAGATGGTAGAGATTGTAGTCGACTTGAACCTCGCCCTCGAGGATTTCTGGGGCGCCGATGGAGTGAGCGAACCGTCGGTGGTGAAGGAAAAGGTTGTTCAAGACGCGGTAGCCCGTGTTGCTGGGCGCAACGGCGCCGCGCGTTCCCACGCCCATCCCATGGGGGCTATCCGCGAACGTGTTGTTGGCCAGAACCACCGGTTGGTCGATCCAGCTGCCGCTGGCCATGAACGCTTCGAGACCGTTGTTGTAGGCGATGTTGCGAAAGAAATGAATGCCCCCGGCGAAATCGATGTAGTAGCCCATACCGCCCTGGCCGTGGTAGGTCCAGTTTTGCCGTTTCTCGGACACCCAGGTCCAGCCCACGTTGTTGCGCGAGACGTTGCCGACCACCAGGACATCGCGGAACGTGTCCGAGTGGTCGGCGACGGCGCCCCAGAATTTCAACCCCGCACCATCGGCGGCGTTCTGCACGGTATTCTCGAAGAGGTTGTCGCGGACCAGGATGTCGCCGGTCACGATGTCCTCTGGGGGCAAAGCGTAGCCCTTGGAGGATCGCGTCCTGGCTTGGGAGAAGTGTACGCTGTTGTGGGCCGTGTCGTGCACGTGGTTGCCCTCGAAGAGCACATGGTCTGCCTGATGAAAAGATAGCCCCGCCCCGGCTTGCTCCTGGTCTCGGAATCCCAATCGCGCGAACTCGTTGTGGACGATCCGCAGATCGGTGACGCCGGGTTGCGCCAGGTCGTCGCCTGAGCCGGTCCAGGTCCAGATGCCCAGCCCATCGATATCGTGAACGCGCGAGTCCTGCAGGGTCAGGCTTCGGATCTGGCTGTCTTCCGGCGTCCCCCGGGTCGGAGCTTGACCCAGGTACATGCCGTTGATGGCCCACGACACGTCCAGACCCTGGAGCGTGAGTCCGTGCGACTTGTCGGCCGTGTCATCGCTGTTGGCGATCCGAATGGCGGTGTCACCGACCAACAGAACATCCAGGTCGACGAGCTCCAGGTAGGAACGATGGGACAGGTCCAGCCCTACCGCTCGCACCGCAATCTCGACCCCGGCCTGGTCCGGGCTCTGACCGTCGGGAGTCCAGACGTAGAGGGTCTGCGTACTCTGATCGAAGAACCACTCCCCTGGGCTATCGAGGAACGTGGAGAGCCCCTCCACGAAGTACTTCGAATGCAGGCCCAGGGCGGGTTCGTTGGGGTCCCCATCGAACCGGCAATACCCACTCCACTGCTCCGGGAAGTTCTCGAGGCGGACCTTGCCCGGCTCGACGGTCTCGGCGACCCGTCGGCGGTAGGTGTAGTGTCCGGTGATGCAATCCTTCACGAAGACGGTGGCACCGCTGATATCCCCGAGTGTCGCAAGACTGCCTGGCTCGACTCCCGGCGGCTCGGGATCGTCGCTCTGGTCCACCAGGGTGCGATCCGATCGTTCAGGCTTGTCGCAGTCGGGTTCTGCCACGGGGTCGCAGGTCGACGCGGCAGAGCCCCCTTCGGCCGCCCACCAGAACTCGTGGTGCTTGTACGGTGCGGCCACGGTCCAATCCGGTTCGCGGGCGAGAGGCAAGCGAGTGATCTCTCCCTTGGCGTCGTGCATCGCAACGAAGCTCGGCGCTCGCTCGAGTCCCCACGCGCTCACGTCGGCCTTCCAGATCCGAGCCTCGGCCAGGTCGACTCCGGCCGGCAGCGCGATCTCCGAGGGGTCGGTGAGACGAGACCACGGCACCGAACCAGCCGATTCCGAACCAAGGATGCGCACGGTGTGCCGACCGTCGCTCGCCTCGAATCGAATGGGCTCGTCGACCCTACCATCCACCGGGAAGACGATTGATTCCCGGTATTCGCCCGGAGCGATGTGCACCACCGTGCCGGGCGAACCGAGCTTCGCCGCCGCGCTGATGGTCCGCAGCGGCTCGCCCGCGGAGGTGCCCGCGGCCTCGTCGTCGCCTCGGTCCGAGTCGACCCAGAGCTCGGAGTGAGTCGCGAAAAGCAGAGTCACATCGTCGAAGAACACCGTGCCAGACGGTGTGCTTCCGCTCCAATTGCCGTCGCCCTTGCCGAGGATGAGAACCTGGACGGAGTCCGCGGAATGCTCCACACCCGTCACCACCCTGGGTGGCTCGTCGTCGACCCACACCCCGACCCAGTCATGTAGCCGGGTGCCGAAGACGATCGTGTGCCAGTCGTTGCTGAGCGCCACCGGCTCGGAGTCGATGGTCCCGTCGGGGAGCTCCACGACCGCGCAGTAGGCCTCGCCGTCCTGCTGAACCCGCAACCCCCCGAGCACGTTCCAGTCCGCGTCGCGCAACACGATCACACGAATCGTCTCACCCTCTGGAAGGGAGACCCCGTGGGGGTGGAACCAGAAGCGGACATAGGTATCGTCGCGGAATTCGAGGTGGGGCCACTCGGTGAGGTTGTAGCGCTGCAGGTAAGCCTGGTCTTCGCCCGTGACGTCTACGGACAAGCCACGGTCGCTGGGCGGATGCGCGGCGTCCGCAGCCACCACAATCTGGCCGTTCCCCTGGTCTTCCCACCTTTCGGGGATCGCCGAGTCTTCGAAAGCGTCCTGCCACACCACTCGCGCTCGGGGCCAAGTAGGTTCGGAAGCACCGGCCGCTCGAGCCGAGCACACCGACGCGAGCGAAAGCAACCCGAGGATCCTCGCGGTGCGCGTGGCCATCATGAGGATTCAAGAGACTATCATCCTCACGGGTGGACGTCCAGGATCGCCGCGAGCTCGGGAGAAGCCGAGAGGGGCCAATGTGGGCACCTCTCACTCCTCGGTACCGCCTCGGGTGCTAGAGTCGGAGCACCGCGGAGATGAGTGGCGTACCCGCGAACGACAGCACAATGAAGAAAGAGACAGCGTCGCGGAAACGAAGCATCCACCCTCGGCGCCTGCTCGCTCTTGCGGACAGGCACAGGCTCCCGCTCATCATCCTGTCCGTCGCGTTCCTCGTCAGATTCATCTATCTGGTCGCCGCCTCGAAGTCGCCGTTCTTCCAGGTACATGTCGCGGACGCCCTTTATCACGAGCAATGGGCCCGGCGGATCCTGGACGGCGACATCTTCAGCCTGAAGATGCAGGGGGTCCTGTACAAGGCGCCGCTCTATCCGTACTTCCTGGCTCTCGGCTACCTCTTCTCGGGCAAGAGCAACTTCTCGCCGATGTTCCTCCAGGTCGTCCTGTCCGCCTCGAGTTGCCTGCTGCTCTTCCTGATAGGCAAGAGCTTCTTCGGCGCCCGGGCAGCCTTCATCGGCGCCCTGGTCTACGCCTTCTACTTCCCGTCCATCTACTTCAGCACGGAAATGGAGATCCCGACCGTCGCCATCTTCCTGACGCTGCTTTCCTTCTACCTCCTACTCGAGGGCTCCCGCATCCTGTCCCTGGTCGGTTCTGCGATCGTCTTCGGTCTCTCCCTGCTGGCGCTACCCACCAATATCCTGCTCCTGCCACTGTACGTCCTCGTGCTGCTCAAGAGACAGGGGGGGACGCGACGGCGGGTCAGTAACGCCGTGCTCTACGCCTCCATCGTGCTGGCGACGATACTCCCTTGTACCCTGCGCAACGTGATCGCTGGAAACCACCCGACCCTGATTTCCGCCAATGGGGGTATCAATCTCTACATCGGCAACAACGAGAGGTACGACGAGACCGCCACCCTGCAGCCGGGCTACGCGTTCGAGGAATTCTATGACGAACCGCGCAGAGTCGCTGGGCTGGCTTCGTTCGCAGACCGGGACGCGTACTGGTACAAGAAGGCGCGGGACTTCATCGCGAAGCACCCGGGCCAAGAGGCCACGTTGCTGCTGAAAAAGCTGGTTCTGTACTTCGCGGACTACGAGATCTACCGAAACACGGACAGCTACTACGCCAAAGACCACTCGATCTACAGGAACATCCCGTTCGTCCCGTCCTCCTGGATACTGGCCGCCGGCCTGATCGGCCTGATCGTGGCGATCCACGCAAGAAGGCACCTGGAGCTCGGAGCCTTCTGCATTCTCCAGGCACTGCCGTGCCTCGTCTTCTTCGTGGTCGACCGCTATCGACTGCCTTCCATGGGGGTCTGGGCAGTGTTTTCGGGTTTCTTCGTGACGTTCGTGGCCGATGCGGTCAAAGGCAGAGCCTGGCGCCCCGGCATCGCGGCGTTGGCTGGCGCGGTCTGCGTAGCGATCGTCTCCAACTTGAATCTCTTCGTCGTGAAGAACCCCGAGTATCGGCCTCATCTCAATCTCGGCTTCATCTACGAGACGCAGACGAAGTACCACCGGGCGCTGGCGGAATACTCGACGGCTCTGCATTTCGTCCAGAAGACCGCTCCGCGCGACATCAGGACCGAGTCCGAGCTCTACGCCCGGATCGGCAACGTACACATGATGTCAGGCGAGCTCGAGGCGGCCCGGAAGAGCTTCGAGCACGCGGTTGCGGTCCAGCCGAATTCGGGACCGGCGTATTCCTATCTGGGCACGCTCTACGACAAGGAGAAACGGCGCGATCTGGCCGTCAAGATGTTCACCAGGGCGATCGAGATCAATCCCTGGGATGTGGTCAGTATTCACAACCTCGGTCTGTGCTACCTCAACAGCGAGCGGCTCGATGAGGCGATCGTCCAGTTCAAGCGGGCGATCGAGCTGGCTCCCGAGCTCTCGGGGGCGCATAGTGACCTCGCCTACGCGTACGGGAAGCAGGGCAAGTACGATCAGATGGAGGTCGAGGCCAAGAAGGCCATCTACTACCATCCGGAGGGATCGGCGGCGCGATACAATCTGGCGCTGCTCTACCTCAACACTGGCCGCATCGACGAAGCGATAGCACAATACCGCGCGATCGTGCAGATGGCCCCTCGCGACTCCGGCAACGCATACAACCAGCTGGGGGTCATCTTCGCGCAGAGGAGCGAGCTGAGGCAGGCGGTCGACAACTGGCAGAAGGCCCTGGAAGTCGACCCCAACAACATGAACGCACGGGTGAATCTTCAGAGAGCCCGGAACATGATGCGATAGTGCCCTGTCTCGGAGACAGTGCCAGTCCAGCATGACCGAAGATCCCAGGAGCCCGTGTCGCAGTAGGGGCCGAGCGCCGAGGGTGGTTCGCCCGCGCCAAGTCCGTCACGTGAGGGAAGCAAAGTAGCTTCCGCTCAGATGCGCTCTCATGCTGGTCTCGTTCGGCGTGATGCCCAGTCCGGGACCGTCCGGGACGGCTGCGTATCCGTTCTGGACCAGGGGCTTCGGAATACCGTCGACCAGGGAATCATACCACGACAGATCGGTGTAGTGGTGTTCCATGGCGAGAAACTCGGGGATGCCCGCCGCGATATGGAGGCTGCACACGAACGTGAACGGTGAGCCCGACATGTGTAGCGCCGTCCGGACGCCCTTCTGCCACGCGTACTCGGCGGCCAGCCGGGTCTGGTGGATCCCGCCGAACGTGGACTGATCCGGGTGGAAGTAGTCGATCGCCCCTGCATCGACCAGCGGCTGGAGCTCCTCGAGGCAATACATGTCTTCGCCGGTCAGAATCGGCATGTCGGTGCCGTCGGCGACCTGCTTGATCTGCTCGGGGTAGTACCACGCGATGATATCTTCCATCCATCCCCCGGACATGCCCTGGTAGCTCGGCCCTGACATGAGATCGGCCAGCGCGATGGCCGAGGGGACATCGAGGTTGGCGGCACTCGCCCAATTCTGATAGTGATCGGACGATAGAGGTGCCTCGCCGATCATCTCTCGGTAGGCCGCAACGTATTCCGCCCACTTGTCGAATCCCGACGGGTTCACGGTGATGCACTGGTAGGGGTAGCCGCTTTCGTTGTGCAGAGTGTAGTCCGTGCCGCTCGTCAGGTAGCTGCGCTGGAGATCCGTCTTGAACCAGGTGAACCCCTGATCGAGACGGGCCTGAACGTTGGACCGCAACGCGGCAATGCTGTTCTGCTGCGGCGTGTCGCAGTACAGTCGGATCTTGTCGTTGAGTCTGCGGCCGAGCAGCTTCCATACCGGGACGTTGTACACCTTGCCGGTGATGTCCCAGCAAGCACACTCGATGGCGCACATGGCTCCTGTGTGCCGAGGCGTATCCGTCTGGTGACTGAAGGGATCCCCGTAGTTCTTGACGGCGCCGAACACCCTGTCAATCTGGGTTGGATTCATCCCCAGAATCGTCGGCTTGAGGGCTCGCAGCTCGCTGAGGGAGTTGGTGTCTTCACAGCGACATTCGCCGTATCCCACGATGCCCTTGTTCGTGTCGAGGCGTATGATGGTGCAGTTGCTGTTCAACCCTCGGAGGGTCGCCGTGCACAGATCCGTGATGTACAGGCCCTTCTGGCCTGGGTCTATGGCGGCCCTGGCAAAACGGAAGGGAGCCGTCATGCCGACGGCTCCGACCGTCGTTGCCCCCAGTGCGCGCAGGAACTCGCGCCTCCCCATGCAGGGGGGGCTTCTTCTGGCTCCGGCGGTGTTACGCATGAGGGGCATCCTTGGCGGAGGAATCGCTGAGCGTCCGGTTCGACACACTCGGGGGGTTCTGTTTGCTAGCCGCTGCAGTTGACACGCCAGACTCCGGAATCTGTGCCAGCGAAAAGGTGGTCGCTCGTTGCGCTCAGGGACCAGACGCGGGTGTTCTCGGGCATCCCCGAGCCGAACGCCGTCCAGGTGGTGCCGCTGTCGACCGAGAGATGGACGCCGCTCTCCTCGGTCCCGGCAAGGAGTTGTTGGTTCACGACCAAGAAGCAGTTGATGCTCTTGAGTCCGGAGCTGTCTGCCGTCCAGCTCGTGCCCTCGTCTTCGGAAACGAAGACCCCCTTCAGGGTGACAGCGAACCATCGGGTGCCGATAGCCTCGAGCTGGGCGATGTGCGTATCGGCGAGGCCAGAATTGACGGCAGTCCAGCTCGCTGCGCCGTTGGTCGTCACGAAGACCCCGTCACTGTCGCTGCCTGCGAGGAGGGTGTTCCCGCTTGCGACGATGGAGGTCAGTGTGGCGCTTGCCGGTACTCCCGAGCTGGCTTCGGTCCAGGTGTTGCCGTTGTCCGAAGACTTGTAGACCGCTCCCTTCGTACCGGCGAAGAGCGTGGCGTCCATCGTCGCAAGAGACCAGATGGCGGTATCGGCGGGTATTCCGGTGGGCGTGACAGCGTTCCAGCTTGTGCCAGCCGAGGTCGACTGATAGAGACCATTCCAGGTACCGGCGAGTAGGTCACCGTTCACGATAGCGATGGACAGAGCGTCGGTGCCGCTGTCTGCCGAACCGATCTCGGTCCATTTGGCGCCGCTATCGGCCGTGAGAAACACGCGACCACCCTGGTCGCTGTCCCAGGTTCGGGCAACGACCGTGTCCTGGCTCGTGTAGAGGCGGAAGTAACTGTTGCCTGCCGGCCAATTGGTCTGAACCCATGTCCCCTCGACGAGGGTTTGGGTTGCACAGGTCGAGCTGCCGGCGGCGCCACCGCTCCCGGTCCTGCCGCCCGTCGCCGTCGCTCCGGCGCTGTCCGTACCGCCACGGCTGGCACCACCGGTGTTCGTGCCGCCGGAATTCGTACCACCGTTGCTCGCACCGCCGCTGTTCGCCGCGGCGCTGTCGGCGCCGCCGGTGTTCGTGCCGCCGCTGTTCGCACCGGCGCTGTCGGCACCGCCGGTGTTCGTACCGCCGCTGTTCGCACCGGCGCTGTCGGCGCCGCCGGTGTTCGTACCGCCACTGTCTGCACCGGCGCTGTCGGCGCCGCCGGCGTTCGTGCCGCTGCTGCTGGCGCCAGCGCTGTCGCTGTCAGCACCGCCGCCGGAGGTCTTGCCATCGTTCTGACCCGCGCCCGTGCAGGAGCAGCCGAAGACGATCACCACCACGAGGCAGCGCATGCCTGCGCCGAGCAGGCGCATCACAGAAGCCATCAGTATCCCCTACCGTCACGCGGAACGCCAGGCGTGTCAAGCCCGTTACAGGGTGACCGCTCATTGGATCGCGCTCAGAGCCTCGTGCTCGAGTCGTATGGTCATGCCGAGCAGGTGCAGCAGGCGCATTGCGAAACCGACCGGTTCCGACCAAGCCCCGCCGCAGCTGTGGGCGAGAGCGTCCGAGATCCCGACAACCAACTACCCTTGGAACGGTGGATCCAGGGACCCCGCACCTCTCGCCTCCCACGGGTGGGCTCAGTGTGACGAAACAGTCCCCGATCGGACCAGCAGAGCATCTTGGGTGGCCAGATCGAAGTAGCTTCGAGGCGGACGCTTCTTCGTGCTCCGGAGAAACGCTCCCAGGCGATGGGCAAAAGTGGTCGTGCGTCGTCCCGGCTGCTGGCGGGGATGGGGCTGTCCCTGATCGAGATAGCAGCGCAGCAGGATACTCTGCTCGTCCTGGGGAAGCTGGCGGAGATTGTCGAGCCAGCCGGCGAAACTCGGCTGCCCGATCAGGTACTGCTCGACGTTGGAGATGTAGAACGTCCTGAGGGGCAGGGCTCGACGGCGGAGCGCCTCGGCGATCGTTCGCAGAGGTCGAGGCTCGGACACGTCTCCCACGCAGGGCACGATGCGGTGCCGTCGATGCAGAGTCTGCACGAACCGAAAGGAATCTTCGCTGTCCAAGAAGGTCCCCTGTCCCGACGGCGTTCGCAGCACGAGCAGACTGCGGAGGGATGGGTACATGCGTCCGCTGGACTTGTGGAGCTCGAAGCGGATTTCGAGCTGTCGCAGGAAGAACAGCTCGTGGATGTGGTCGATGCGTTCGATGTCGGCAGACGAGAGCCCAAGACCGTAACTCTGTAGGCGCTGTTGCAGGAGCCCGTGCTGTCGATCGAACCAGGTTCGGTCCCGAGCCACGGTTTCGAGAGCAGCGAGTACGGTATCGGCGTGGGCCTTGGGTTCGGGTTCGAGCGTCGAATCGTAGGGACGACCCAGCAGCAGGCAGAGCAGCTCTAGGCGCGAGGTCGCCCCATCGAACAAGACCTTGTACAGAAGGTGCAGCAGAGCATTGTCTCGTCGAAGATCGAGGAGGATGGCCAGAGCCGGTCGACTCAGGGCAATGTACGTGTAGTTCTGCTCGGGCCCCACGCCGATGTACGCTCCGCCGCGGACCGCGGTCAGCTGCTGGGCCGGTTGCAGCAGGCTCGTCTCGTTGCTCACGACATTGTCGCTGATGAACGATTCACCCGGCTCGGAGAGCGCAAAGAGGCGCCGGAACTCGAGCAGATCCGGATCGGCGGGGACAGCGGCTCTGGCGTCGAGTGTTGCCGCCCGAGGGCCGGGCGTACTGCTCGCCGCCACGATGGGAGTCGAGTCACCCCCCGGTTCGGACCTGTGGCACCCCGGCGCCTCCAGCGCGAGGACCAGAGCCGCAACGCGCCATCGAGGAGCGCCCAACGACATGGCCCGGATCCTACCTCGAAGGGATCCGTCACGTAGCAGGAAAATCCTCGCGGCAACGCGGGTCCCGCGCATTTGAACAGAATCCCCTTGTCCAGCGTCTGAGACCCATCAGGATCATTTCGTGGACCGCCGGCTGTTCTTGGCTTCGAGCCTGCTCTTCGCCGCATCGCCGCTCTTCGCTGCCGAAAGCAGGCCGCAGGGGCTACTCTTGCAGCGATTCCCCGGGTTGTCCAAAACCCTGGCTCGCTTGCCTTTGACCGAGGGCCCCAGTCCGGTCACCGAGGCCGGCGAGCTCGGTGAAAGCGTCGGGCTCTCGCGGCTGTACGTCAAGCGCGACGACCTGGCGTGCAGAACCTATGCCGGCAGCAAGGTGCGCAAGCTCGAGCTGCTCCTGGGTCACGCCCGCGCGAAGGGCTGCACCCATCTCGTTACTGCAGGCAGCGTGGGCTCCCACCATGCACTGGCGACGGCCATCCACGGCAGCGTGCACGGGTTTTCCGTCGAGCTACTGCTGATGCCGGAGCCGCCCGGCACGGAAGTCGCGCGCGTGCTTCGGGCCAGTGCGCATTTCGCGGCGGCGATCCACTATGTCCCTACCGCACGTGACCTGTCGCGGCAGTGGCAGCGGGCCTTGGCTCGCCACCCGGAATCGGCCTATTCGGTCCCGCTGGGAGGGACATCGCCACTCGGCAACCTCGGCTACGTCGAAGCGGCCCTGGAACTCGAACGTCAGGTTGACGAGGGACGGCTCCCCGAACCGGCTCGGATCTACGTGCCGCTCGGCACCATGGGCTGCGCCGTCGGGCTGCTGCTCGGGCTTCGGCTGACCCGGCTCAGGTCTCGACTGGTCGCGGTACGGGCCTCCAACCCGAGCACATCCAGCCCGGACAAGCTCCGCCAGCTGTACGAGGCGACCGGTCGCGAGCTGCGCGCGTTGGACGACACGTTCCCCGAGCTAGCCATCGACGAGTCCACCTTCACGATAGACGGGAGACATCTCGGGGGCGGCTACGCGATCGAGACCGCCGAAGGGACGCGGGCCATGCACCTGGCTCGGGAGCGAGCTGGGCTGGTGCTGGAGCGCACCTACACGGCCAAGACACTGGCGGCGCTGGTCGCGGACGCCCCGAAGCTCCGCGGACAATCCATATTGTTCTGGAACACGCATGCAGGGGACCCGCCCGAATGCTCCCTAGCGCCTGAACGTCTCCCGAAAGAGCTCCTGGGATACGTGGCGGGACGGGCGAAGTGAATGGAAGCACCTACGGCGCAAACCGATGGGCGACCGCGATCGAAACCGCCGGGCCCATGACGTCGACCTCCTGCGAATAGGTCGACACCGACAGCGTCGGAGGCGTGCCGTACGTTTCGGTCACCTTCTTCGATCCCCAAATGCCTGCCCCTCCGGCTGTTGCCTCCAGACGCCACGAGCCGGGGCTGCCATTGCCCACGACCCAGCTCGCGATGCCGGCGCCCGCGAACCAGTAGCCCATGACCCCGCCGCCTCCCTCGAACAGGAGATCCGTGGGGTTGTCGATGGGCACGACGAGCCTGCCCGTCGTGCCGCCGTAGATGAAGCCCCGTTCGTCGGTGCTGGAGTCTTCGTGTAACAGTAGGAGGTTCCTGAGCGAGAGATGGAGCCCGTCGCGGGCGCCGAGCCGAGCCACCTGCGAGAGCGTCAACGCGGCGTGGGTTTCCTGCGTCTCCTCGACCGTGACGTTTCTCGAGTCCGCGGCCTCGTCCGCCGAACCGAACTCCTCCAGCATCGCGTCCACGTCGCCGTTGGTCCAGCTCACCCCGAGTCCGAGGCCGACCGAGAAGGCACGGCCGTCATAGCCTCCCTCCGCGAGGGCAGCGGTGGTCACGATGTTGCCGTCCGCGCTGGTTCCGAGCCCGAGCGGTTGCACGCTGAGTGCCGCGAAAAAGGACTTGTCCCAGTAGGTGGCTTCCAGATCCGCCAGAACACCAAGGCCGAGCGGAGTGCCGATCTTGAACAGGGGCCGCAAGGCAAGGTAGGCCTCGGCCACGCCCTCGGGGCGCGGAGGGAACGCGTTGCTTTCGATTTCGTCGGGCTTGGCGCGCCGCGCATGGTCAGCTGGTCTCACCTCCGCACTGCGACCCACTTCGGCCAGCGCGCGGCCCGGCTCCACGGCGACGACCTCGGCGACCGTCACCCGCTCTTCGCCGCGAAACTCTCCGCCCTCGGGTCCTGCGATGGGGATCGAACGCAGCACCACGAAACGGTCTCCGACGCGCACGCCGTTGACCGCGCCCACGGGGAGCTCGATCCTGCCCGGACCCGCGACCTTGACCGGCAGCACTTCCGGTTCGGCGCTTTGCGCGGGCGGCGGTCCTGCCGCAGGGGCCGCGCCGGGCTCCGCCTTTGCGGCAGCCGCGCGGGCCGGCTCGGGCAGCGGCGACGCGGCGTCGAGCGCGATCGCGGTCTTGGACTGGATGACCACCCACACCAGGCCGTCAGCCTCGTAGAAGCCCGTAGCGTGTCCGCCCCCGACAGGCACCTCACGCACCAGCTTCGGCGCGAACGGATCGGTGACATCGTAGAGCGCCACACCGTCTGGACCCCGGGCCACGTAGAGCACGGTGCCGGCGTGGTGAAGAGCTACGATGGGACCGCCGATGGGAACGCCCCTGCGCTGGTCTCCGGCGATCGCGACCACCCTGCCCGCGTCGACTTCGAAGAGCACCGAGGGCGTCTCGGCCGGAGCCGTCGGAGCCGGCGGCGCCGCCCCGGGTGAAAGAGGCTGCTGCTGTGCGTCGGCATCCAGCGCGGCGAGCCACAGACCCAGCCCAACGGCCATGCCAAGACCAAAGCGAATCGACGTCATGGGTTGCCCTCCTGAGATGCGCGATCGGTTCCGTTCGAGACACCGGATTCACGCCCTTCGAGCATACCGACCGAGGATGGCGACGACCCGTCGGGCCGTCAATGTCGATGCGAACAAACACTCGACACTCGCCGCACATCGAAGTGCGCTCCCGGAAGTGCTCGTTCGGGCCGCGCGCGCACACGCTCGAGATCGCCCGCACGGCGAGCCCTTCAGGGCCCGGGAACCATCGACTCGTTCGGTGTCGACGCTCCGGCGGACAAGGTAGTCTGGTCCACCACAATGCCTACAGTTGGGCTCACCACCATGCCCGAGCAGGCTCGATCCACCCGGGACATCCCTGCTGCGAGGCCCGGGCTCCGAGGAGCGCGCGCCAACCCCTCGGAAGGGTGGGAGTTTCCCTTAGCCGCTGGGCTACTCGGCCGTACCTACCATTACGGGCAGCTCGGGTTCGCCTGGTACTGCCCAGCGCCCGCCAAGAAGGTTGTGTCTCCTCGCGTCAAAGAGGTCGTCTTCATCGCGTTCATGCTCGGGTTGAACGGCGGCTGTCGTGTGGGCTACGACCTGCTCGACAACGGTGCCCGCGGCGCGGCGGGGAGCTCGGCGGTGGGTGCAGCCGGCGACGGCGCCCAGGCTGGCTCGACATCGGCCCAGGCCGGTGCGTTCATCAGCGAAACTGGCGGTATCGGTCCGGTGGGCGAGGCCGGTGCCGAGGCAGGGGGAGTCGGAGGGTACGACGATACGGCCGGGACAAGCGCTGGAGGTGGAGACCTCGGCGGCGGTGGAGCCGCCGGAACGGGCGAGACACCCGACCCAGGCGGAGCGCCTGCGACCGGCGGCATGGCGACAACGGGCGTGGCGACTGGCGGAATAGCCACGGGTGGCGCGCTGACCGGCGGCGCTGCGGCCGGCGACATGTCGACAGGGGGCGTAGCGACTGGCGGCATGGCCACGGGTGGCACACCGACTGGCGGAGCAGCGGCCGGAGGCGTGGCGACTGGCGGAACGACGGCGACGGGCGGAACCACGACGGGTGGCGCAGCGACGGGCGGAACCACGACGGGCGGCGCAGCGACTGGCGGAACCACGACGGGCGGTCAGGCCACGGGCGGCAACAGCACCGGCGGAGCAGAGACGGGTGGAACCGCAACCGGCGGAGCGGAGACGGGCGGAACCGCAACGGGCGGCCAGGCCACGGGCGGCAACAGCACTGGCGGAGCGGAGACGGGGGGAACCGCGACCGGCGGAGCAGAGACGGGGGGAACCGCAACCGGCGGAGCAGAGACGGGCGGGACTGCGACCGGCGGAGCAGAGACGGGCGGAACCTCGACCGGCGGCTTCGAAGGCTGCGGCGCGGGAACGTCAACGTCGAGCGATGCCGTGGTGGAGCTAGGCGACGTGCATCAAACGATGGAGGGTTTCGGGGCGTCGGACGCGTATTGCGATGCGTTGACGCCAGAGCAGGCAACGCTCTTCTTCGATCCCGTCGACGGCATCGGCCTGTCCTTGTTGCGTATAGGCATCGCTTGGATGGGGGATCAGACGATCGGGTCGGGCGCGGTCTCCGATGCTCAGGCCATCACCAGCTTCGGCGGCAGGGTGTGGGCGTCGGCGTGGACGCCGCCGGCGGACTCCAAGGGCAACGACTCCCTGTACTGCACCGATCAGGCTACAGTGCACCTGCTCCCCAGCGCCTACGAATCGTGGGCTTCGACGCTGGCAGCGTTTCCAGCGTGGTTCAAGGACCAGAGCGGGGTAGACTTGTGTGGAATCTCACCGCAGAGTGAACCCGACTCCTGCCCGGCGGGCTCTCGAGGCTGCCTCTACTCGGCCACCGAAATGGTCGCCTTCGCCAAGGTCCTGGGACCCAAGCTTCACGCACTGGACCCGTCGGTGAGGCTGCTGGCTCCGGAAACCGAGTCGTGGTCCAACTTGTGGAGTGGCGAAGACTACGGGAACGCCATCCTGAACGACCCGGACGCGAGTTCGGCCGTCGATGTGCTCGCAACGCACGACATCGGCAACAGCGCGTTGATCCGACCCTCACCGTCGCCGGGCAACACGCACCCCATTTGGGTGACGGCAGTGTACGACACCCTGACGCCGGACCCGAGCATCGACAATGGGATTGGCATCGCACAGCAGATCTACGCGGCGGTCACCACGGGCGGGGCGACCGCGTGGCACTACTGGTGGCTGGTTGGCCAGGCCGACGACAACGAGGGGCTGCTGCTGAAGGGCGGCGACACGACCAACCCGCCCAAGCGGCTATTCACCGTGGGCAACTTCAGCAGGTTCGTGCGCCCTGGATACGTGCGCGTTGGCGTCTCGGGCGACGTTCCGTCCGGGGTGCAGATAGCGGCGTTCGACAACCCGTCGGACGACACTGTGGTCCTCGTGGCCATCAATCGCAACACCAGCGCGACCTGGCTCTCGGTCTTCATCGACGGAGCGGCGCCGTGCAGCATGACGCCCTGGGTGACGTCGTCCAACGATAGCTTGGATTCGAAGACGCCCGCGTCCGTCAGCAGCTCCCGGTTCACCTACTTGCTGGACGCCGAGAGCGTCACGACGTTCGTGGGAACGCCGTGACCGACCGCAGAGGAGGGGTCTACGACGAGCTGAATCCCGAAGACGCGTATCCACGCCCGATGACCTGGCGGCTCGCCAAGTGCCCCGAGTCCGGGAACCTGCGCTACCAATGGCAGACCGAGGCGAACATCTGGTGGACGAGCCTGTGGGTGAGAAACCCGAAGGTGCCCCTGTCCAAGGTCGAAGTGAAGAGCACGAACCACCCGAGCTTCGTCGAGCTCCGGCGCGGAACCGACGGAACGCTCAACGACGACTCCGGATTCGGCGAGGGGGCGTTCACTCTGCGGCTGACAGCCGTGGACGGCCAGGTGATCACCGACACCTTCGACTCCTTCGAACCAGGCTCGATCGTCGAATCAGACGAGCAATTCGAGTAGCAGCGGCGCCAGCGATTCGGAGGACCGGCTGCGCCCGTTCCTCGTCAGAACTCCTGGATCCTGAGCCCCGGGCGCGCGATCGAGGCCGAGTTGTCGACCGGGGCTCCTCTGAGGTCGAGCGTCTTGAGCTGCTTCAGCGAGCCGAGCGGCGAGACGTCCTTTACCCGCGTGTCCTTGAGCACCAGCACTTCAAGCGAGGTCAGGCCGGCAAGCGGCGTGACGTCCGAGACGGGTGTGTTGTCGAGCAAGAGCTCCGTCAAGCTCGTCAGGTTCGCGAGCGGCGACAGATCGGTCACCTCCGTGTGAGCGAGGTCCAGCCGGTCGAGCTTGGTCATGCCCGCGAGCGGCTTCAGGTCGGTAATGGGATTGAGCGACGCTCGGAGGCTCTCGAGCTTGGCTGCGCCTGAGATCGGCGACAGATCGTCGATGTTCCCCTTTCCGAGAAACAGCTCACGCAGCTGGCGCATGTGAGAAAAGAGGCAGATGTCGAGCTCGGTGAGCTTGACCTGCGACACGTTCACAGAGCGAATGCGACCGAGATCGGCCGTCGTGATATCGCCCTTGTTCTTTCTCGCCTTCAAGCGAACCTGTGCCTCGATTTCCGGATTGTCGATCGTCACCTTGTTGCCCTTGGGACAATCCGCGAGCGTCTTCTTGGGCTTCTTCGGAGCCGGTGGCGGCGCCGGCTCCTGGGCAGCCGCCGTCGGTGGAGGCGGAGCCTTGGCCGCAGGCTGTGCGCTGGCGGTCGGTTTGGGCTTGGGAGCGGTCGCAGGCTCGTCACAGCCAAACGAGCCAGCCGCGATGCCCACCGACCATGCGAGCGCGGCGACCGCCAACATCCCATGACTCTGCCTCGAATGCAGCGTGGATGGTCGAGCCATGCGCGGACTCTAACAGAAGCAGTGGCCCTGTGCACGACCGGTTGCGTGGCGGGTCGTGGCGGGTCCGGACGGGGTCGTCCTCGGTGGTGCCATGCTCACGAACGGCAGCATCGTGGGTGGCGTGATTCCCGTACTCTCCAGCATCCTGACGGCCCTGGCCTTCCGGAAGGAGCACAGAGCGGCGTTGCGCGAACGCCCGGCGCAACGCCCGGCAACCAGGACGAGCCCCATGGCTCACTCTTCTACGAGGTCCCCGAAGTACTTGGCTTCACACTCCGGACACAGGCCATGAGAGAACAGTGCGTCGGAATGGTCGGTGAGATACTCCTCGAGCCGCTGCCAGCTCTGCGTTTCGTTGCGGATACGATGACAGTAGCTGCAGATGGCGATGAGGCCTTCCAGCCGTTTGATGCGCGCGATACTCCGCTCGAGCTCGGCCTTGTCCTTGTGCAGTTGACGCGTCAGGTTCGTCATTTCATCGTTGAGCCGCGCGAGTTGCTCGACGACATTCTGCTCCACATGGACCTGCTCGGCGACGACGAGCAACTTCTCTCCGCTCCGAATAGCCTGCGCCTCGAGTCGCGACGGGATGCTTGGTGGCCGCGCGCGGGCCACCAGATAGCCCACCTGGGGGAGGCCGGAACGACGGTCCGAACGCTCGTCGGCGAAAAGCTCGTAGAAAGGGGTCCCGACGGGCTTGTCGTTGCGTCCGAGCAGCCGGGAGAAACCCACGCTTGAGTCGACGATGACGCCTGCGCCATCGAGCTCAGCGACGATGTGCCGGTCGGAGTTGCCGATGAATTCGGCCAGAACGGCGGCGTGCTCGTGCCACATGCGCTATGCTGCATCCTTGTCCGACCAGGCGCGCGCCACGGCGACGCCGGCTTCTGCCGTCGGGCAATAGGCGTCGCCCCCGACGTCGCGCCAGAGGCTGGGGGCCAGACTGAAGGCGCGTCCACCGAGCAGGATCTTCGGAACCGATGGCTCGAGTTTGCGGATCTGGCTGATGGCCTCGGTCGCTTGATGGAGGTTGAACGGCATGGCGACGCTGAGCGCCACGAAACAAACGGGGCGGACCTTGAGCCAGTCGATGAGCTCTGTGATCGGAGTGTTCGTACCCAGGTACTGCACGTCCCAGCCGTCCAGTTCCAGCAGATCGGCGAGAATGCGGCTCCCGATCTCGTGGAACTCGTTGGCGGCGCAGCTGACCAGCGCGCTTCCGCGGTGCGGAACGACCCTAACGATCCTCGGATACAGACTCGCCATCACACGGTTCACGAGCGAGGACGCCAGGTGCTCCTGGGCGACGCTGATCTCGTTGCGTTCCCAGCGTCGCCCGATTTCGATCATCGCCCCGGTCACTACGATCTGAAGGAAGTCCACGATATCGGAGGTGGTCTTCACCCATCGTTCGCTCAACGCGTAGACTCTGCGTCCGTCGGCCGCGAGCAGCGCCTCGCAAAACGCCTGGCTCCGGGTGAGCCAGACCGCCTCGGCCGGCGCTTCCTTCCCTTCGGACTCCGCGAGCGCGGCCGTCGTTTCGTGCAGCTCCAGCACTCTTTCGTAGACGGCCGCGATGGGTGCCGCGAGCTCGGGACCGAGCTCGGCCAGAACCGCCTCTTGGAAGCTCTTGAGCACGAAGGGGAAGTAGTCCAGGGAGAAACCACGCGCCCTGTACACGCGGTAGACCCACGGCAGCACTCTGGCCAAGAGCTGCATGTTGTTGAGACGGAAGACGTTGCTCATGAACCGCCAATGGTTGGCGTGGTTGTCGAACGCCGTCGCCAGCGGGTTCGGTCCGATCAGCTGACTGCTGTCAGGACGCACCTGCAGCGCGGCGTCGATTCGACAAGCGAGCGTTGCGCCGTGGGCGTAGTACGCATCCGCGGCGGCGGGTGGGACCGACGCTACCGTCTCGAGCTTCTCCTCGAGTCCCTCAGGCATCACGACCAGAAGAGCAAGAAGTACAGACTGTCTTGTTGCGAGGCAAGCTCCGGCGTCGGCGATCCCCGCAGACGGTCGAGCGGGCCGCTCGGCCGGTAGTCTACAGCGCCCCGGCCAAGCCGATCCATGCCGCCGGCCACTGGAAGGACGAAAGGAGTCCATGCCGGCCGGGTTTGGCTCGACAGATGCCTGTCGATCGGATCGGGCTGCAAGGACGCAGCGAGCAGCCAGGCGCTGACGACCCCGCCTGCACTGGTGTCGTTGCCGGACTCGTCGAGGGCGGCCGCCGGTGACTGGCTCGGGTCGGACTCGCGCTGGGCGGCCGTGTCCGACACCGGTGCGACCATCGGTGCGCCGCCCGTGGCAGGGCTCTGAGCCGCCGCGAGCGGACAATGGAGAGCGAGCGCAACCAAGCCGAACCAGCCGGGCCCCCGCGCGCGGCGACCCTTCGGTTCTGTCGGGTTCCGGGAAGACGAGAGCATGTCCGCATCATCTGCCGATCAGCTCCCAATCGGAACTGCTGGCGCTGCCGCCCCAGGCACCGAGCGAAGACGCGGAAATGAGGCCCAGAAGCCCCGAATCCGCCCTATTCTTGGGGCGTGCCGCTACGGGGGTCCGTGCCCGTGTTACGAAGCGTATCTCGACAGGGCCCCCAGCCCAGTGTTCAATATGTCATGCCTTCTCCGCACGATGCCCGCCCGACGCGCTCGCTCGTCCTGCTTGGTTCCCGGAGCCTCCTTGCTTCACTGGTCGGCTCATGTGGCCTTTTGGGTCTTTGTGCCTGTTCGGCCGGGTCATCCAACTCCTTCGCAGGGACGGGCGGCACCGATGTGGGCGGAGGAGCCTCAGCCACAGGGGGAAACACGACTTCGTCCGGAGGCGCGCAGACAGGTGGTGCCACGAGCCCGGGTGGCAGTGCTGCGGGCGGAACGGCGAGCGGCGGGGGTACAGCCATGGGAGGCAAGACCTCGAGCGCAGGAGCAGCAGGCACCGGAGGGACCAGCGCAACCGTGACGGGCGGCGCGAGCTCCGCAGGCGGCAGCACTCACACCGGCGGCACGGGCGGGGGTACGAGCAGCTCTGCGGGCTCGGGCGGCAGCCCGAGCGGCGGCGCGTCCGGGGTTGGTGGCACGAGCTCCGGCGGCTCGTCGGTAGGAGGCTCGGTCACGGGCGGCACGAGCGCTGGCGGGTCGGCCACCGGCGGCGGGGGCGGCACGGTCTCGGGCGATTGGCAGGGCGCCACGTGCGCCACCTTCGGCTCGACCGACATTCCGTCCCTCTTTGCTGCGGATTACGCCACCTGGAAGGGCGCTCACGTCAAGGAATGCGGGACGGGTCTGGCGCGCGTGACGGGCTGCCAAGGCGACAACAACACCTGCTCCGAAGGCATGGGCTACGGAATGCTCTTGGCCGCGGCCGCGGACGACCAGGCGACGTTCGACGCGCTCAACGCGTTTCGCAAGGAGCTCACCCAGATCAACAACGCCCCGGACGACAGCTCCGGCAAAGTAATGGCCTGGCTCTCGCTCGATACCTGTCCTCCCACCGCTTCGGGCGGCAACGCCAACAGTGCAACGGACGGTGATCTCGACGCTGCCATGTCCTTGATCCAGGCTGCAGCGCGCTGGCCTGGCGGAGCCTACTTGGATGAAGCCAAGCAGTACGTCGAGGCGATCTGGAAGAACCAGGTGGCTACGGATGCTTCGCGACTCAAGCCGGGCAATCTCGAGTTGTCGGCGGACAGCCGGGACTACATCTCCTACTACGCACCCGCCTACTTCCACGTCTTTGCCAGCGTGACCGGCGACACCAAGTGGAACGGTCTGGCCGATGCGTTCTACACCAAGCTGGCCGAGCAGCAGGGCCAGTGCAGCAACGGCCAAGTGCCAGACACGTTCGGGGCTACCGAGTGCAAGATCTGGTACGACTCCTGTCGTGCACCGTGGCGGATCGCCAACGACTACGGGTGGTTCGGCGACGAGCGCGCCAAGGCGTTCCTCGACGCTCTGTACGCCGGATCCGTGCAGGGCAAGCAGGCCTCACAGTGGACCGATCAGAACAATAGCGCCATGGTCGGGGCCTTTGCTTTGTCGGGTGTCTCGAGCGACGCTGCAACCATGCAGGGTCTGTGCGACTCCTGGAGCTCGGCGCAGAAGGACGACAATCCGTACTTCCAGAACACGCTCCGGCTGCTGTACTTGCTGACGGCCGGCGGGCTACCGATCAGCGGCATGGGATCGTGAGCCGTGTGCTCCCTGCATGGCGCAGAGGCTCCCGCGTTTGGAGATGAGATGAGAGCACGAAGCACAAACACGAAGGCCGCGGTCGCGCTCCTGGGCTCGGCGCTGGCCTTCGATGGCGCCGTGGGATGCGGTAGAACGTCCGAGGATCGTCTGGAGAAGTCGGCAGAGCGGTCAGTGTCCGGACCGGAGCCGCGACCTTCGCGTTCTGTGTCCGCGCCGGAGCCACGCCGGCCTGCTTCTTTCGTCGAGCCCGGACCCAGTGCGGAGAGCGGGAGCGATCCGGTCGAGCTCATCACCCGTCCCCTATCGGCCTATGCAACCGAGCTCGTTGCCGACGACGACGCACTGTACCTTCTGTCGGACAAGGTCGTCTTCCGTCTGGTGCCCGGCAACAAACCGCTCGAGATCTCCGTGGACCACGGCGCCGCCGCCGCGCTCACGCGGTCTGCCATCGTGTACTGGTCGGACGGAGCGATCCGTCAGGTGCCCAAACTCGGGGGCAAGAGTCGGCGTGTGGCCCGCGTACCCAATGCACCGGTGCGAATGGCGGCATCGGGCAAGGATTTCGTCTGGCTCGAGGAGCCGAGCCGGGGGCAGTTCGAGATACGGACGCTTCGGGCCAACAGACCTCGGGGGCTGGTGCTTGCTTCGGGGAAGATCGAGGCCATGACGATGGCTTCGAGACGAGTGGTGTTCGTCGAACGTCAGAGTCGCTCGGCGTGGCGCTTCGGCAGCGTGCCCGTGGCCGGCGGCTCTCCCACCTACTCGGCGCCCAAGAGCGGACGCACTCCCGCGATGCTCGCGGCATCCGGCGGCGACATATGCTACTACGACGGTAACCAGATCGAGGTACGGAGGCTCGCGCCGGACCTCTCGCACGAGCAGAGCGTCGCCAACGTCATCTGCTCGCCGATCGCCGTCTCTAGCCGGATCTACTGCGCGGCCTTCGAGGGGATCTTCGAGATCCCCGAGGACCCGAGCGCGACTCCCCGGAAGATCCATGGCCGCGCCCGCGACGTGACCTCGATAGCATCGAATGGCAGATTCGTCGCATGGACTCGCGATATCGGCGGAGAGAACCTGTCGGTGGTCATGCTGAGCCTGCCCATCGCGCCGAGCGCCGAGCCTTCCGAGCCGGCACGACCCGCGCCGTGAGCTCGCCGGCGTCGGGGGCGGAGCGCGACGGACGGTCGTACGCGCTGCAGCAACCGTTCGCTCCGGGCTGCTTCTCCCACGTCAAACACCGCTCGTCTCCGCGGCGCGAGGTCGTGCCGCTTGACGGTGGCTGCGCGCCGTTGCACTTTGCGCGCGGTGGATCGTCGCCATTGTGCTATCGGCCTTGGGGTCTTCATCGCCTCCGCGGTGACGGCAACGTGGGTGTACGCCGCAGGGCCGCAGCTTCGCGTGGTCTACCAGGCTCCGGCCGAATGCCCCTCTGCACGCGTGTTCGAGCAACAGGTGCAGCGGCTTCGGCCCGAGGTCACGGATGCGTCTCGCAGCAGTCTGGACGTCCAGATCGAACGCGAGTCGCAGGGTTTTCGTGGGACGTTGCGCATGCCGGAGTCGAGCGACGCCAGTCTCACCCGCGAGCTGCGCAGCCGCGATTGCCTGGAGCTCGTCAAAGCCCTGGCCCTGGTGGGCGCGGTGCTGATCGATCCGGACACCCGGGCGCGGGCCGAGGCTGCTGAGCCAGAAAGCAACGCCGGGACGCCAGGATCCGGGGCCGGATCGGACGCGCGTCCCGCGCAACGCCGCCGGTCCGCGCCGGCGACCCGTGCCAGTGCCGCCCGACCTGCAGGAGTCCCCTCGGAACGGGTCGCAACTCCGAGTGCGGCTCGATGGTCCGCCTTGGTTGCTGCAGCAATACACGTCCAGTACGGGGTCGCGCCCAACTGGGCGCTCGGGCCCCGTTTGACCGCTGGTGTGCGAAGATGGGCTGAATCAGGGTGGTACGCCGTCGAGGGACGCGTTTCCGTCACCCGAACCTGGAGCGGCGAGATCGAGCGAGACATCGGGGACGCACGCATGCGCTGGACGGCTGGGCGGGCGGAGCTGTGCATACGTTTCGAGGTGGGGGAAGGCGCGGCTGTGTCCCCCTGTGGGATGATGGAACTTGGCGAGACCAGCAGCACGGGGTCGCGAGCCGCGGACGCGACCACGCGTCGCGCGCTTTGGGCTGCTCCGGGCGGCGTGCTGCGGTCGGAAATCGTGCTGCTGGGCCCATGGGCCGTTCTCGTCGAAGCCGCGGCGGCACGCCCACTGGTCCGTCCGCACTTCTACTTCGATCGTGCCGACCCCACGGCCCCTGACGATGTGGTCTACGACGTCCCGGCCGCCGCGTTTGGCGCTGGCTTCGGGCTCGGCGCACAATTCCCGTGATCAGAATCGGTTGTGCCACGCGTTGTTGGTCTAGAGACCTGTGTCGACCCAGTTGGTGCTCGCCGAGCGCGAGCCAGCCTTGGCGCTCGAGCGAGACGCCTCCTGCCGGCTCGAACGCGCCGTTCGCCAGAGCTATCAGTTCATCTGGCGCTGCTTGAGGCGCTGGGGGATCCGTCCCGATGCTGCCGTCGACGATGCCGCACAGCGCGTATTCGAGGTGGCCGCCAAGAAACGTCATCGGATCGAGCCGGGCCACGAAAGAGCGTTCTTTTTCAAGACGGCCCTGCTGGTCGCTGCAGAAACGAGGCGTGAGGCACGAAAACGCCGGGAAACGCCGGACGAGGTGGCGCTGCTCGCCGAACTCGACCCGGCGCCTGGGCCCGACGAAGCCGCCGAGCAGTGTCGCTACAGGCTCATGCTGGATCTGGCGCTCGACAGACTGCCCATGGACCTGCGTGCCGTTTTCGTCCTGTACGAGCTCGAGGGGATGCCGAGCGCCGAGGCAGCCGACTTGCTCGAGATCCCGCGCGGTACCGTGGCCTCGCGCCTCAAACGGGCAAGAAGCCGATTCTGCAAAGAGGTGCGACGCCTTGGCGCGCTGCCTCGTACGAACGGAGGTGGTCGATGAGAGACCCGAGACGTTTGGTCGAAGGCCATCAAGACTCGCTCGAGCGCAGGGTGCTCCTGTCGGCTTCTGCGGATCGGGCGTCACCACGTTCCGAAGCGGCCGCACTGGCTGCTTTCAGCGCTACGCTGAGCCTTGCGGCGCATGGCAGCGCGGCCACGGGTGCGTCCGCGTTGGCTGCGAAGTCGGCGTGGAGCTTGACCTTGGTCAAGGGGGTCGTTGGTGGTCTGCTGGCAGCGGCGACCACCGTGGGCACGTATGCAGCCGTGGAGGCTTCGCTGCACCCCCGCGCAGCCCGTCACAATCCCGCGGCGGCTGTTCGTGGCCCTGGCGGGCCGGGCAAGGTGCAGATGGCGGCGCCCATGTCCGGCGACGATGAGGTCGGTGCGCCCACGGCGCCCGAGCCCGTTGTTCAAGAGGCCACGCATCCGGCAGTGCGCCCAGAGCCTCGGGTTTCTGCATACCCGTACGCACCTCGACTCTCGCGGTCCAGTGAAGTGAAGCAACCCGAGTCCGAAAGCCTGACCCGTGAGGTCGCGCTGCTCAGGGAGGCACGGCTGGCTCTGGCTCGGGGGGACGCTCGTGCTGCCCTGGTCGCGATCGATCGGCGCGACCGGGAGTTCCCGCAGGGCTCACTGGGACCGGAAGCCACGCTGCTACGCGTGGAGAGCCTGGTTCGTGCAGGAGATCGCGCTCGCGCGAAGCTCGTGGCCTCGTCGTTCCTGCGCCGCCAGCCTCGCGGGCCGCACGCCGACCGGATGCGTACGCTCCTCGGAGAGAACAAACCGTGATCAGCACCCAGGGTTTGGGACGTTGTTGAGCATGAGGTGCAGCGATGGGCCTTGAAAGAACTTGTGCAGTGTGGGTACTGGCTTTGTCCGCGGCGGCCTGCAGCAGCCCGGTCCGTGAGCTGGGAGAAGAGGCAACCGATGGGGCCACAGGGGGCAGCAGCGGCGGACAGACGGCTGACGCCTCGGGCGGCAGTCCGGACACGCCAGCCAAGGCGACGGGCGGCGCGGGCAATGCACCCCGGGACGCCGGGTCAGACGCTGAAGGCGGAGCGGGTCCGCAAGGCACTGGCGGCGGTGCCGCCCAGGACGCCGAGGTTGTTGCCACAGGCGGCCAGAACACCGACACCGACTCTGGCGTGACCGGCGGGCGAGGCTCGGATCCCGAGGCCGCCGGGACCGGTGGCGGCCCGGAGCCTGTTGGACAAGGGGGCAGCGCGGGCATTGACGCGGGAAGCCCCGAGGGTGGTGCGGACGCGTGCGAGCCGCTCGACATCTACGGCCCGATGCCGTGTACGGACGACGCCCAATGCGTCGAGGACTACGGCGAAGGGTGGTACTGCGACAAGGCCAACGCGTTCGACGATGGGTGCGGCCAGCTCACGACGTGGCCTGTGTGCAAGAAGGCGTCTGGCATGGACGCAGGCGCGCCCGACTCCGGCGCGGACGCGTGCGTCCCGCTCACCGTCTACGGCCCGATGCCGTGTACGGACGATGCCCAATGCATCGAGGACAACGGCGAGGGCTGGTACTGCGACAAGAGCAACACGTACGACGACGGATGCGGCCGACTGTTGACGTGGCCCATGTGCAAAGAGGGGTCTGGCATGGATGCGGGCGTGCCGGACTCGGGCGCGGACGCGTGCGAGCCGCTGGACATCTACGGCCCGATGCCGTGTACGGACGACGCCCAATGCATCGAGGAGCACGGTGAAGGGTGGTACTGCGACAAGACCAACACGGTTGACGACGGCTGCGGCAACGTATCGACATGGCCCCTGTGCAAAGAGACGTCTGGCATGGACGCAGGCGCGCCCGACTCCGGCGCGGACGCCTGCGTTCCGATGACGTACTACGGCCCGCCGCCGTGCACGGACGACGCCCAATGTATCGCGGACAACGGGGAAGGGTGGTACTGCGACAAGACCAACACGTACGATGACGGATGTGGCAACACGGGCACGTGGCCGATTTGTCGGCAGGAGTGAGCTTGTTATCCAACGAAGTCCACCAGCTGGAAATCGAAGAACTCGGTGAGACCGATGCCGAGCATCGGCGGGAAGCCGTCTGGACGCGCCACCTGGAGCGCCTGTCGCGTCTGACGCGAGAACACCCGCTGCGCTATCTCTTCTTCGAAGTCACCCGTCGCTGCAATCTCCGCTGCGTCTACTGCGGCAGCAGTTGCGACCCCCACGCCGGCTCCGAAGAGCTCGATGTGGGCGAGTGGATCCAGATCGCGCGGCAGATTGCAGCCGACTTCGAGCCGAGCCAGGTGATGATCGCGGTCACCGGTGGAGAACCTTTGATCAAGCCTGGTGTGTTCGAGCTGTTCACGGAGCTTCACCGCCTCGGTTTCAACTACGGCATCGTGACCAATGCTTTCTTGGTCAACGACAGGACGGCGGCCCAGCTGGTAGCCTCTGGAATAGGCTCGATTTCGATTAGCATGGACGCGCCGGGTGAGGTCAACGACCAGCTGCGCGGCCCCCGGGCCACGGCCAAGGCAGAAAACGCGATCCGGCAGCTCAGGCAGGCAGGGTACGCTGGCAGGCTCGAGATTATTTCCACCATAACCCGACCGGTGGTCCCGCTGCTCGACACGATGCGCCGTCGCCTCTCGGAGTTGCGCATCGAGAACTGGCGCATCGCGCCGGTCATGCCCATTGGCCGCGCTGCCCAGCACCCGGAGTTGGTTCCCGGACCGGCAGAGATCCGCCAGCTGCTCGAGTACGTGCGTGAGGCGCGGAGCGACCGCATGAATCCTCGTCCCCAGTTCTGCGAGGAAGGCTTCGTGGGCAATCGCTTCGAGGGTATCGTGCGCCCGTTTCTCGCCCAGTGCCGCGCTGGCATCACCACCGGAGGGATCCGCGCCAATGGGAGCATCGGTGCGTGTCCGGAGCTTGGAGACGGCTTCGATCAGGGCGATATCCGGACGGAGCGGTTCCGGGACGTCTGGGAGACGCGCTACCAGGTGTTTCGCCAGCGCGATTGGACCAAGCGTGGTCGCTGCGGCAGCTGTGAGCACCACCCGCGCTGCAACGGCGGAAGCCTGCACCTTTATCCCACGCCCGACGCCGAGCTGTTGAGGTGCCTGTACTGGATGGCGAGGGAGGCCGAGGAGGTTGGCGAGCCGGTGCGCGGCTAGCCCTCAGCTGGCCTTGCGTCCCTGCGGCTCGACCTCGTCCCGCAGCGTTTCGAAAATCGTTGCCCGCGTTGACACCAGGCGCGCGCGCTCGTGGAAGGTCGTGCGCACGAGATTCTCCGATGGGGCCACGTGAATGCGGCCACCATTGTGTTTGAACACCTCCACAATCCGCCGATCGTCGAGTACGGCTTCGCGCGCATGTTCGAACCCGCCCAGGGCCCGGAGATCTTCTCGTCGCATGAGCATGAAGGCCCCGCTCGCGACCGCGACCTTGCTGGTTGCATCGTTCACCCTACGAAGCGGATAGAGAGCGGCCATGAAGAGCGCAAAGGCGCGCAAAGGCGGGCCCGATGACATGACGGACCCACGATTGAAATATCGGTGTGCGCGCCACTCACGGTGACCGGTGACGGGGGGGCTCCACCACAGCCAGATTGCGCGGGTGCTCGCACTCGCACGCGACCCGTTCACTCGGTCATCAGGCTGTTTTGCTCGGCCTGCACGCGGCTATCCGTGCAGAACTTGCAGTTTGCGCCGTAGAAGTAGTTGCGGTTCGCCGTGTCGCCCATCAGGTGGACTCTGAACCATGCGGCAGCCATGGAAAGCGAGACGCCGCTGGCTCCCTGGTACACCCACCAACCGTGGTCCGAGTTCAGCTCGTTGATGAAGAAGGCAGGCTGGTCCTTGACCGTGAGGAAAACATCCTTGACGCCGTCGCATTTCACCGTAGTGTCTTTCCCGCCGCAGTAGAACAGCATCGGGGTGTGAACGCCCGTGAGCGTCCTGGTGCCGCAAATCGTTGCGAGGGCCTTGTAGCGAGGTTCGGATGCGGACATGCAGGTCGACATCCCGCCCTCCGAGTGGCCGAGCTGGCCGATGTTGGCCGTGTCGAGGTGGTGATAGTAGGGGCTGGTCGAATCCTCGGCCTGCTCGAGCAGCCAGTCCAAGCCGGCGATCGTGGGCAGGGGGTCGCCCCTGGAGGTGGTGGTGCTGAGCGAGGCGATCACGACGAAACCGTGCGAGGCCAGATGCTCCATCAGAGGCAGATACTGCCCGCACCACTTGTTGGCGCCCGAGTCGACAACACAATCCGGGGGATTCGGTTCGGGGTTGTCCGTGTGACCGTTCGCCCAAACCAGGATGGGGTGGCAGTACCCGCTGTCCGCAAGGTTCTTCGGACGATAGATGTTGAAGCGTTGCTGTTGGTCTCCGTAGATCGGATCGGGGGTATAGCCCGCCAAGGGCCCCACGCCTTTGTCGGCTGCCACCTCGAACGGGCCCGCCGCGGCTGGATTGGCCGTGGGCACTGCCTGGCCCACACAAGCACTCGCCAAGCCACCACTGCCGCCCGTGCTGCCGGTTTGACCGCCAGTCGCGGTACTTCCCCCTTGGCCGCCGGAGCCACCGGACTGCCCACCACCTCCCGTCTCAGCCGCTCCACCAGAGGCCGTTGCTCCGCCTCGGCCGCCACTGCTCCTGCCACCGGTGCCCGTGGTTCCCGCTTGGTTGCCACCGGTTCCACCTGTCTCTTGGCCCCCGGTCGTTGCGCC
>JAFGIS010000338.1 GCA_016929495.1 Polyangiaceae bacterium
CGTATCCGTCCGGTGAACCGCATCTTCCGGTGGTGACGATGCCGGCCTCAGGATGACCTCCGAGACGGAGGTTTCATGAAAGAGCAGAACGACGAGGTCTTCGAGCGGGCCCTATGGATGGTTCGCAACAACCGGTACTGGAGCAGTCGCGAGGCAGCGGTCGTGCTGGCACGGTTCGCGGACAGCGGGCTTAGTATTGCGGACTTCGCGCGACGGCACGGTATCCCGGACAAGCGGATTCGACGCTGGAAAGAAAAGCTCCCCTCTCCGCGCGCTCTCGTCGCAAACGAGGTCGGGACTGCGGCCGAGCACACGATCTCGCTGGTGCCGGTCCGAGTGGTCGCGGAGAGCATCGAGCCGACGCGGGCCACCGTTTTCCCGAGCCCGCTCGAGGTGGTGGTCCACGGCGGGCGCGCGGTGAGGGTGCCGGCGGGGTTCGACAGCGAGACGCTGGCGCGCGTCGTCACCGTGCTGGAGGCGCTGCCATGCTGATGCTCCCGAGCTCGGTCAAGGTCTACATCTCGACGGTGCCTATCGACATGCGCAAGAGCTTCGACGGACTGGCCGGCGCGACGCGGTCGATCCTGAGGAACGACCCCTTGAGCGGGCACCTGTTCGTGTTCCTCAACAAGCGGGCCGACCTCGTGAAGGTCCTGTGGTGGAGCCACGGCGGCTTCTCGCTGTATGCGAAACGGCTCGAGCGGGGGAGGTTCCGGTTCCTCAAGCCCGTGGAGCCGGACAGCGCCCAGGTCGAGGTCAGCGCCACGGAGCTGGCCATGATCCTCGACGGCATCGACCTGGGCGCGACGCGACGACGGAGGCTGTGGAATCCGGCTCAACGTGCAGCGTCGTGAGGCGTCGGTACGCGAGCATTGCGTTGTGACGACGCGCCAAGGATCCGAATTCGAAAGACTTTCACGATCCCTCTTGACCCAGTGTTTTGGGCTGTGATCAAACAACGGACGTGACATCGCCGTCGGTTGCCAAGAAGGACCTGCCAGTCATCCGAGAGCACCTGCTCGAGCTGGTGGCTCTGGGGCGGGTGGCCGAGGCGGTGGAGATGGTCATCGAGCTCTTGGGCAAGCTCCGGGACCGGAACACGGAGCTGGAGCTCCAAGTCCACAAGTTGCTGCGGCACCGCTGGGGTCAGCGGAGCGAGAAGATCCCCGAGGCCCAGCTCGACCTGCTCTTGGGTTTGCTCGAGGACACCGCGCCCTCAACGCCGGCGGTCGAGGGGGACGACGCGACGGTAGAGCAGGAGAGTACGAAGGAGAAGAAGAAGAAGGCGCGGCCTCACGGCCGGCGCCCACTGCCTGAGAACCTGCCGCACGAGGAGGAGATCATCCGCGTGCCCGACGGCGAACGAGTCTGTCCGAACGACGAGACGCACGGCGAGCGCACCTGCATCGGGTACGAGCGGAGCTCGACGTTGGAGTTCGTGCCGGCGCACTTCTACGTGAAGGACCACCTGCGAGAGAAGCTGGCCTGCCTTATCTGCGAGGGGGCGGTGACGATCGCGCCGGTAGCCGACAAGGTGATCGACAAGGGTGTGCCCGGGGCGGGTCTTTTGTCGGACCTGATCGTGGGCAAGTACCGGGACGGGCTGCCGCTGTATCGGCAGCGCCAGCGCTACCTGCGCCTCGGGGTCGACCTGCCGACCTCGACGTTGAGCGACTGGATCGGCGAGTCGATGGGGCTTCTGAAGCCGGTGGCGGAGGCGGAGAAGCCGCTGGTGCTTTCGAGCTTCCTCGTGCAGACAGACGGCACGCCGCTGAAGGTGCTGGACCGCGAGCACCCGGCGAACATCGCGCACGGAGAGCTGTGGGGGCAGATCGGCGACGGGCGGCACTGCTACTACCAGTTCACGCCGGACCAGAGGTACCACTGGGTGCACGAAGCGCTGAAGGATCGTGTCGGCTACGTGCAATGCGACGCCGGGGGATGCTTCGACGAGGTGTTCGCCCGGGCTGGTTCCCGGGCGATCGAGGTGGGGTGCTGGATGCACGCGCGGCGGTACTTCGTCGAGGCGCTCGACAGCGGGGACCTGCGCGCTGCGATCCCGCTCAAGGAGATCAAGGCGCTGTACAAGGTGGAGCGCAAGGCAACGGAGGCAGGCGTCGGACCTGAGGAGCGGCTCGCGATGAGACAGGAGAAGTCGCGGCCGGTCTACCAGGCGCTGGGGGCGTGGATCGCCGAGCGGGTGGAGGCGGAGCCGCCGAAGGGGCGGCTCGGCAAGGCGATGGGCTACGCCACGAGGCAATGGGTGGCGCTTGGGCGGTTCCTCGAGGACGGACGGCTGCCGCTGGACGACGGAGCGATCGAACGGATGCACCGGATTCCGGCGGTGGGCCGCAGGGCATACCTGTTTGCCGGGAGCAGGGCTGGCGGCGACCGCGCCGCGATCGCTTACACGCTGATCGGCGGATGCGTGCTCAACGGTGCTGAGCCTTGGGAGTATTTCAAGGACGTGCTCGAGAAGCTTTCACGCGGCTGGCCCCAGGCGAGAATCAACGAGCTGGTCCCAGCGAACTGGGCCGACGCCCGCCGGAATCCCAGGAACTGATCGTCATCACCACTCCTCACCTGGAGCCGCGTCGACCTGCGAGGGATGCGGTTCACCGATCGGATACGCTCGTGGCGAGGATGGCGGAGCGGCTTCGACCGAAACCACGGCTCCGGCTCGCCTGACGGACCGGTTCGTCGTGGCGGTGACGCGCTCCGGAGACGTTTTCGGAGAATCCTCCGCGGGGGTTGCGCCTGGCCGACCGTCGCCGCCCACAGGGCGCCGGTTCCGAGCCAGCTTCCATGGCTGCGCGAACCGACGAGCGCCCGTTGCTCACCGGAAAGTGCGAAAAAGTCTGCTCGGCGGGTCAGTGAGCGATCCTGCCTCTTGCCTCGAGTCTTGGAGATTTCGCTCGACCGGATGAGTCAGGTGCCATTTCTCCGGAGTTGGTGGTAGGACCACTTGGTGCAGGAGGCCAGCGACGATGAAGCGC
>JAFGIS010000339.1 GCA_016929495.1 Polyangiaceae bacterium
GAACTGACACTCAGCCGAACTGGACCCCGCGATGACCTCCACCTCCGGCGACTGCGACTCGGCCGGCGGACCACCGATCGCGGCTGGGTGCTTTGTTGACGAACTCGACGGGGCGCTGTACGTGAAGACGAAGCACTGCCTTCGCCAACTCGCCGAGCGCGGACGCGTCGGGCGCGAGGCATAGTGGCGTCGTCTCGGAGACCTGGGCGGAGGCGTTCGCGGTCGCCGATCTGGCTGTGGCATGTGGACACGAGGTGCGCGTCGTTCCGGCCATCTTGGTGCCCGCCTTGGGGGTGGGCTCGCGCGGTATCAAGACCGCGGTTGCCCGGCTGGTTGGGTTTGATAGATTCGGACAACGTACCTGCGCCGCATACGGCGCGAACAGGAATTTCGTCGTTGCGACCAGCGGGTCGCGGTGCGAGTGTCGTAGAAGCACATCAACCCGGACGAACGGTGGCGATCGCGGAGCAATCATCGACCTTGCTGGACAGGCGGCGCGCGGCCTTGACGGGCCTGTCCTGCGTGCTTGCTATCGGTTGTGCCTACGAGCGCGACTCAGAACCGCCCGGCACGGCTCCGTCGGCGAGCGCACGACCGGCACAGACGACCTTGGCGCGCGGCGCGCTTCTTGGTCGTGTGGTGCCGAACGCGTCGCGACGAGAGCGACCCCCTTCGGGTCCTGTACCCGCGGGATCTGCTCGGTGCGACGCTCCGCTCGCAACGCTGGGCCAGCGCTGGTCGGAACGGCTTACGACAACCATCGCGTTCAGCAACGATCCCGGTCCCGGCAACTTCCGAGGAAAGACCCAATACCAAGAGTCGCAGGGGATCATCGAGATTGTAGCGCTCGACGGCCGAATGCCAACGCGGGTGGCCCTGACGCAGCAGGTGGGGACGCGCTGGTCGAGCGTGGAGCTCGATGCGGGGACTTCGCAGCTCGACGAGCAGTTCTGGGTGGGTAGGCGCGCCTGGCCCGTGCTCGTGGCGGGCCTGCAGAAGGCCGCTTCTGGCGCCATCGAACGGATCCCGAAAGCGACGCGGGAAGCGCTCGGCGCGGCACTGGCGCGCCGACTCGCCAGTGTGCTCGGCGACCCGTCGCAAGGCAAGTCCCATGTCGAGCTCGGAGCCGCCGCGAACGTGAAGCTGCCGTGGGGAGACGCGCTCGTCTCTCCTGTCGAAGCCCGAGGAGCCCTGGGCTCTTCGGCTGCAGGCGAGCTGCTTTTCGACGAGCTGGCGCTTTCCGGCCAGCTGAGGCTGCGTGCCGAAGACGCAGCCTTCGTTTCCGTAGTCCTCGAGGGACGAATCACACGGACCGAACAGTGGCCGGCGCTCAGGACAAAATACCCGCCCGTACCCGGGAGGGTGACGCTTCGTCTTGAGAGGCCGTGTTTTGCGACGGAGCTCCGGGAGCAGCAACGGGAGCAGCGATGAGCAAAGTCTACTTCTTCCATGAAACGCGGCGCAATCTGGGCTCTCCCACAGGCGTCGTCACGGTGACCGAGTATTGCCGCTACGACGTCAAACGCGACGCGGCCGACCCAGACTTTCTTCCGCCTCGTGGTCAGTACCGCTTGGTCAGGGACTACTGGCCTGGCCTACCAAGGTCGGGGATTGACGCCGCGCTCGACTGGGGCGACGGCAGGGTCTACTTCTTCCGCGGAAACTGGTACTACCGATTCGACACCAAGCTGGACCGGGTCGATCGCGCCGCGCCGATTGCCGGCAATTGGCACGGGTTGAGATACCCAGATCGCGAGCTCGATCGCGTCGATGCCTGCGTCAATTGGGGCAACGGTAAGGCCTATTTGTTCCGGGGCAATATCTATTGGCGCTACGACATGCACCTCGATCGAGCCGATCCCGGCTATCCGCTGACGATCGCCGGGAACTGGCACGGCCTGCGCTACCCGGATCGTGAGGTCGACGCGATCGACGGCTGCATCAATTGGGGCGACGGCAAGGCGTACCTATTCAGAGGCGGCGACTATTGGCGGTACGATATTGCGCTCGACCGCGTCGACGCGCACTACCCGAAGAGGATCTCCGACCACTGGTCAGGTCTGTTCACGAGCGGCGTACGCGCGCCGGTGATGCTCGGTTTCGCGGGAATCGACCGCGCCGGCTACCCCGGAGATGCCGCGATGACGAACTTGTGGCAGAACACCAACATCACGTGGACCGGGTTCTACCTCACGCCCGCGCCGTCTCAGGGTCGGAATCTGGGTTGGATGAATCGACTCGCGTTTCTCAGGGGCCTCGGCTGGGGCATCGCACCGATCTACGTGGGCCAGCAAGAGGCGGGCACGCCCGGGTCACATGTCCTGACCGCAGCGCAGGGCGTCCAAGACGTCACCGGTCCGCGCGGCGCCGTCACGCTCGCCGCGGGCGCTGGGATTCCAGCTGGATCCATTCTCTACCTCGATATCGAGACGGGCCCGCCCGTTTCACGACAGCTCGCCGCCTACTACCAGAGCTGGGTACAAGCGGTGCATGATGCGGGCTTCCGCTCCGGGGTGTACTGTTCGTACTTGACGGCCCGAAGGTTGCGCGCCCTGGACGATCGCCCTGCGTTCTGGGTGTTCCAGATCAATCGTTTCAGAAACGGTCCCGGAGCGACATACCGCAACCGGTTCCCTGGGCCGGAGCCGCTGTTCTCGAGCGTCCCATTCGCCTCAGCCTGGCAGTTGGCTCAGAACGCCATCCTTCAACCGCCGGCTCCGGCCGCTGCCATCCGTCCCATGGACTTCGACAGTTGCTCGATGCGCGATCCATCACAGATCCCCTGAATGGAGTTCGTGCGCCTTCTGCGCAGTGTGCGCCCTGCGGAAGCCCGCAAGGCCTCTGCCGCGCCTCTGCCTCTCAATGCGTCACGCGCGGTCGGACCGGCGCTTCGGCGATGAGCAGCGGCCACGCCACGGGCTCTCGGTGCCAGTCTTCGCTACCCGTCGGGCGCCAGTCGATCCTGAGATGGTACTGGCCGATGACGGGGGGCAAGGGTAGACCGATCGTGCGCGTACGGTATCGAGCCGCGGTCGGCTTGTGTCTGCCAGTATCACTGACCGTCTCGAGCCCGGTCTCGGCCACCATGCAGAAACGCATCTCGAACTCGAATCCCACCTCTCCGGGGTCGAGCTCGAAGTAGGCGTGGATTTCGAGCGGGATCAGACCGCGGGGTGGTTCGACGCCGGGACGGAGATTGAGCTGCTCGACCAAGTTGAACAGCGTGACGTTGTTCGATTGCTGGTCGAGAGACGACCCACTGCACACGGCCAGGAGATAGCAGTTCGGCACTTTGGCTCCTCACGTCCTTTCTAGCTATCGCCCCAACAGCCATCCGAGCAGCATTTCACGTGTCGTCGCTCCGGCCAGTCTTTGTAGCCCGTCCACCACTGGGACTCCAACAGGGCACACCTCGACGCAGTTCTGGGCCTTGCCGCAATCGGCGATCCCTCCGGGCGCCATGACGAGAGCGAGCCTATCGGTCTTCTGCCACTGTCCCACAGCGGTCTCGTTGAGGCGCGTGACCTGGGCCAGCGCTGCCGGACCCAGGAAATCGCTGTGTTCGCCGTATTGCGGACAGACCTCCATGCAGGCCGCGCACCCGATGCAGCGGCCAAGTGCCTCGAGCTGCCGTTGGCGGGCGGGAGCCTCCGGTGCAGGCTTCGGAGGCTCGTCACCGAGCTCGACCCAGCCCCTGACTTCGCAGAGCGCTCGTTCGGCGTGAGCCCGATCGACGACCAGGTCGCGTACGAGCGGGAACTTGGCTAGCGGCGCGAGCGTTATGGGTCCGCCTTTGGGGCTGACGTCGTCCACCAGCGTCCGACACGCCAGTCGTACGCGATTGTTGATGACCATCGTGCACGCGCCGCACGCGCCCGAGGAGCAGCCACACTCGAAGGCCGGAGGGGGCTTGCTGCGTCCGTCCGTGGTCGCGGGGTCACGCCGTACCGCCCACAGCGCATCGAGCACGGTCATGCCCGGACGGCGGAGAATACCGAAACTGTCCCACTCGACGCGTGGGTTCTGGCCTTCCTGGCGCCGGACCCTGAGGGTCACGGAAGCGCGCGTGCCCGAGACGGTCGGCCCATCGGGCGAGCCGGGTGTTTGCGGCGCCGTCGCGCCGTCCCGTGCGCGTGCCTGGCTCTCGTCGGTCGATCGATCTGGCATCGTGTCTCCACCGTCAGCCAGGAGCGGCTGCTAGGGTCCAGACGGCCACGTCTCCTCGGTTCGTCGGCGCCTTCCCCCGCGAGTCGACACGAGACGCGACATCGACGCGGCGCCCGCAGCACTCGTACGAGAACTCGTCGACGCATTGCACCGGGTTCTGTTCGCCGTATCGAGCTAGCACGATCCGCGGCGCGTC
>JAFGIS010000340.1 GCA_016929495.1 Polyangiaceae bacterium
CTCCAACATCCCGGCGCGGTCGTGCTCGTCATGACGCGCTGGCACGAAGACGACCTCGCTGGCCGGCTGATCAACGACGGCGGCGAAAGCTGGACCGTTCTCAACCTGCCCACCCTCGCCGAACCCGGAGACACCCTAGGTCGCAACGAAGGAGAACCGCTATGTCCCGGGCTCGGTTACGACAAGGCGTGGGCGCAGCGAACGCGCGCAGTGTCCGGCGGCTACTGGTGGTCGGCTCTCTACCAGCAACGTCCCGCCCCGCCGGAAGGGTTGATGTTCAAGCGCCACCAGTTCCGCTACTGGCGCGACCAGCCCGGAGACGAGCTCTACCTCCTAGAACAGGAAGACGGCTCGAGCAAACCGATCGGGAAAGAATGGTGCATCCACTTCCAGACCGTCGACGTCGCAGCCTCGGAGAAGACGAGCGCCGACTGGACAGTCATCTCGACCTGGGCAGCCACCCCCGACCGCGACCTCTTGCTAGTCGATCGCGAACGCCAACGCTTCGAGGTGCACGACGTCGGCGGATTCGTACGCCGCGCATACAACCGCCAAGACCCGAGGCCCGATTTCATCGGGGTCGAGGACTTCGGTCACGGCCTCGGTGTCGTTCAAGAACTCAATCGTGAGGGGTTGCCGATCCGTCGGCTTCGGCCCGACAAGGACAAACTCTCGCGCGCGCTTGTCGCTGTAGCCAGGTATGACGAGCACCGCGTCTTCCACCCGCGCCACGTGCACTGGCTGTCCGAATGGGAAGACGAACTGATCGCGTTTCCAAACGCTGCTCACGACGACCAGGTCGACACGGTCGCGTACGCCGCGCGCCTCCTCACAGAACTACCAGCACCCAACACGATCACGAGAAAACGACCGCATCGACCGGGGGAACTCGCCGGCATCCGACACAAAGCTCTGTGACGCCCGGCTCTCCTCGCAAATTGGAGACCGCTCGCTCCCCCCTTGAGCGACACACCACTCGCGGTTGCGGAGGCATCCCTTTCCACCCTCGCGGGCTCATGGCCCTTCCTGCGAAGCCGCCGGTCAACTCACCCCAACCGAAAACGAAGACCCACCGCCTTCAACGACGGCCCAGGCACCCACCGCGAGTTCCTACGCACTCTCGGCGCGGTCCGAACAACGGCTACCCCGTCGAGAAAGCCCGGTTGGCAGTGCCCCGAGCACTACGACATCGCCTCCGACGGCGCGACTTTTCATCCCCGGCAACTCCGCCTAAGGGGTCCGGTAGGTCATCCACTAATGAAGGCGGCGACCCCATCTGTCTGTCGTCCCGCTGACCGACTGAGCGACGGGAAGAGCAGCGTGCGGTACTAGTGTTGCTTCAGCCGACGTGTCCATCCTCCGGACAATTTTGACATCTCAAACGACCTGCCCTGCGCGTGATCGAGGTGCTTACAGCCGCGTTGGTCGTCATCACTGGCTACTACGCATGGCAAACTCAGCAGACGGTCGGCGAGATGCGAATCGCTCGTCGTGAGGCGGTCAAGCCGCGGCTTGCGATCGATCTTCGCAAAGACTCTGATCGCTACGGGGCCGTGACTACTACGAACGTCGGGTTAGGACCTGCGGTGGCGGCAGAGCTCAAGCTCACCCTCGAGCCCGTCGTCACCGAACATGATCCTGTCGATGGCTGGTTAGGACGCGCAACCATCCCGGCTGGCCATACGATCCACTGGTTACCGCCCGCCACCTTGCGTGAGATGGACAATATGGCTAACTGGACGGAGCGGATCCGGGTGTCGGGAACGATGCGTGACATCCATGGCTCACTGCATGAAGTTGACGAAGCGCTAGACGATCTCGAGGTTCGCTGGTCTGCCCTCCGGCCCAGGCGAGTGGCGGTACGATCCGCTCTCGTATCCGACTCTTACCATCCGGCGACGTGACGTTCGAGGTGTGGGAACCAGACGGCAGGCTCGCCCGACCTGTACAAGACATCGACCGCGCAGCCGAGTGCGCGGCCCAGCTACTGCTGCAGGGCATCCAGCGCCTGGAGGTACGCAAACTCGACGCTCGCGGCCGCCGCATCCCTCTCACCCCAGTCGAAGAAAAGACCCTCGACCGCATCGTCCATGCCCAAGTCGATTCCGAAGTCGACTACGGAGAGGTTCGGCGGCGCGCTGATGGAGCCGGCGGTCGCGCCGGACCGCCAATGGTCGTAGGGTGGTCTCGATGATCTCGATTGGCCCCTACCAGTTCGAGTACGCGAGCTACGACGGGTTCGCCGACCAGCTCCACCTTCGCATCGCCGGCGACGCGGGCGACCCGGTCGGCGCCGGCGACACCAAGGACGGCGACGCCTTCCTCTACCCGGACGACACCTCCGACAGGGTCGGGGGGCTTGAGATCGAGAACGCCCGGCTGCGGCTGGAGGAGGACGGCGAGATCGTGGTCACCCTGCCCGACGGCAGCCGCGAGCGCGCGGTCGAGGCCGAGAGGATCGTGGCGCGCTGATGGAGGACGTACGCGAGCACGACGTCGTCGAGCTGACAGCCCCGGTCTCGGCAGAGGCGTGGATCGGCGCAGGCGGCCGGCCGGTCGACTTCGACGGCCAGCCCGTTGAGGGGCCCTTGCCCGATTGGCCCGCAGGCACGCGCGGCGCGATCGTGTCCGAGCCGATCCCCGGCGAGACCTTCGGGCTCGTCGAGCTCATCGACGACGAGGGCGAGACGCTCGACGTCCTCGACGTGCCGTGGGGGGCCGCCAGGGTCGTGTGGCGGGCGCCGCGCGATGCGTGACGGCGATCATCTCGTGCGCGATCCGGCGACCGGGGACGTGCTGGGCACGATCGACGAGCTGCTCGCGCGCCGGCGCGACGACGAGGCCTTTTTTCGGCTCGTTCGCCTGTGGGAGAGAGCGCCGAGGCGCTCGACCTACTCGCTCGGGGGCCCGGTGACGACGAGCTGCCCGCGCCCCGCAGCGAGACGAAACCGTAAAATGGGATGCATGGAAGAGCGCAAGGGCCCATCGATCGAAATCCCCGCCGACGTCGACTTCCTCGACAGTCCGGGGGCCGCCTACGCGGACGGCAAGGGCCTGGACCTCGACGAGTTCGGCACCCAGGACCCGCTCGCGCCATTGCCGTTCGACGACGAGCACGCCGAACAGCTCGAGCGTCGCCGTACCTAGCCGCGCCGCTGCCACACGTGCCGCGGAGCCGCTTCCGGCCTACCTACGTTGAGACGGCCGGTCTGGCGTATCGGGCCAAACCTCTCGCGGAAGCGACCCGGCGCGGGTGAGTGCCGATCCGTTGTTACCGGGGCGAAGAGGTGCGGTTCCTTCTGATCGCCAGGCGCCGGACTTCGAGCTTGCTAGCGACTTGCGATCGGCTCGTTCTTACGTCCCAGCGCCCTGCTCCATGCGATCCCGCGAACGTCGAGCCAGAGCCCTGCGGACAGCGAGCCGAAGAGCAGGACGGTCATGGCGATCGCCACCATGGTCTCGCCTGTCGAATCGACCGCACCCGAAAGAATGCGGCTCAGTCCCAAGCTCGCCAGGAAGCCGAGGGTAATAGCCACGCCCCAGTTGGCTTGATTGAGTTCGCGCCGCAAGTGGACCATCCCAGGATGCTCCGGTCTTGCGTCCGACAGCTCGACTGCTCGTACGATCTTGCGACGAGCAGCGATGTTGAATCCGAGCGCGACTAGGGCCGCAACCCACATAAATGCCGCGCCGAGTATCTGCGACAGCTCGGGCAGCCACTTGACGGACCCGACATAGAAGGCTGCGAAACCGAGAGTCGCGCCGCACGAGAGCGCGTTTGCGGCTCCTCGCCAAGACTGGAGCACGACCAACGCCTGCATCAATCGAGCCGCCCACATGGGAGCGACGAACAGGAACACCAGCGTGATAACGCCAGCCCCAAGGAGCGTGGACGTGAGGAGACCTTTGGCGTGACGGGATAGCTCCACAATGGCTACGGCACCGATGAGTGTCGCGAGCGTAAGGGCCGTGAGGTCTATGGCGGCCCGCACCGGACCGACTCCCTCCCCTCGAAGAGTCGAGATGACCGAAATGCAGACGGCGAGGGACGCTGCCAACAAGGCCAGGGCTGCGGGATTCAGGTCACTCATCGTTGAGCACTCGGCGTCGGCGTTCCAGTACATCTAGCACACGGCCCCGCTAGCCGGCAGCGACCATGACGACGAGTCGAAGGCCGCGGCAGATCCTCCTCGAGTCGCGCTTTCGCGGACCCGGCTGTCATACCTGCGGCTAGACTTTGGGAGTCGCCGTTCGCCAGCCTCGGCTGGAAATCTGGGACGGTGATAGGGAGGTGAGGTGCTATGGCAACGAACCCTCCTGTAGGAGATGGCCATAGGCGTGGCGCTGTCCGGAACCGCGAGCAGTTCCAGCTCCCTAACGGGGACTGGATGAAACGGGACTCGGACACCGGCCGCTTTATGGACCGGAAGCAGGACGGTCGCCCGTTCAAGGGCGTCCGCAAGGTGAAGTGACGTAGTACCGGGGGTCGGGGAGTACCAGCTCCTCGACCCCTACCTCTTCCAGCTAGCGCAGCCTAAACCCTCTACCCGGGATGCGCGAGCCGCACCAGCGGCTGCATACCTTAGCCATGCCGGGTTCTCGTTGACTGCGGGGACGCCTAAACCTCGCCAGCGTGGCGCGTCCCACGCTTGTCCGTGAATGCACCGACGAGATGCACCTCGCAGCTGATCTCGGATCCGGAGCGCAGCCATCCCCTGCAGATGGCGGCGGTGCAGGCATAGTCTTCGCGGGCCACCGAGATATCGGGAACTGCGTCGGAGAGCGCGATGAAGCGCTCCTGAGCCTCCGGGGTGCGCGCGACCTTCAACCCGTTGTCGAGCGAGACATCGCGGAGGAAACCATGGCACCTGCGCCGTCCCTCGTCCCGCGTATAGCTATAGCCCGTGACCCAAGCGCCCAGCGCCGGACCTTGACGTAGGCAGAAGCGCAACCCTCCTAGCACCCAGCGCCGCCAGGCGACGCTAATCACGGCGGATGCGCCTCCGAGGAAACTGATCACGCTGAGGACCGCTCCTGGCTCCCCGGTGTAATGGCTGATCACACCCCAGGCCGCTACCAGGAGCGCCCCTGCGATCAGCACCTCGCATGCAAGGCGGTGGGCAACCCAGAGCTTTGTGTAGCGGCGACGTGCCTGAACCGAAACCCGATCGATCCGGCAGGCAGGCAAACCTTCGACTCCGTCGCGAAACGGCAGGATGACGTACCAGTCGATGGCACTCGACAGCAGAATTCCGAGCAGCGGTGCCGCAAGGAATCCAGATGTCCATTCCGGCTCGATGACAGCGGGCAGAGCGAGCTTGACCGCGATGGCAGCCACGGCCACTGGCGTGCCAAAAGCGAGCCACGCATTCAGTTGCATTACCCTTTCGCCCTCCGATCGACTCGACGAAATCACCGCTCTGCGACGTCTGTAGTGCCCACGCGCTAGCGCGGACCAGCCGAGTGCGGACAGTGCGGTCAGACCCAACACCAGCCCCGCGCCTACCCGTCCGAAAAGAAACGCCAGCGGCAACGAAAGAGCAATCCACGGCCCAACTTGAAACAACCGCACCGTTCGGGGGTCCATGCTCACCCACGCATACCCGCGTCCTGCGGTTTAGCTACGCCTGGACAGATGGTTCCGACCTCGTCCGCATGGCACACGCCGCATAACGAGCAGACGCCAGGTTCCCGTAGACGAAAGTCTCGGAAGCGCGGCCTGACAACAAGCGGCTTAGCACCCGACGACGAGCTGCTCTCCAGCGAGGCGAGAAGTCGAGAGGCATCGTGCACCGGGCGCCCGGGCCGCGTCGCGGGCCGGCCACACCTTCGTAATCAAGCCGTGACAGGTCCGATCAAGATCAACGGCTGCAACGACATCAAGCTGATCGGCGGCGAGGTCAACATAGGCGGGACGCCTCAGGAAAACGTCGCGAAGCGCGCCATCTACCTCGCGAACTGTACCGACACGGCGTGGTGGCGAAGCTCGACCGGTGCGTTGACCGCCGAGCCGTTAGTGGAGGCAATCTTCTGGCAGGAGGCGCCGCGCCGGCACAACCATCGAGACGCGGCGAGCGACAGCTATTGGGCAAACAGGCTTGGCGTCGACGCGCCACAGGGGCGCCACGTCGGCACTTTCACATGGGACGACGAACGGATCGAGCGAACCCTCCACGAACTCGCCCAGGGGACCGGACAGTTTCCGCGCGACATTTGGCGCGGCGGGGCTCCGCGGCCTTACGCGATCATCTGCAGCGCGGTGGGATCAGGCACTGGGCCTCGCGGACAAAGCTCAAACGCGTCAGGCCAGAGCCGGAGCTAGAGCCACCGCACAGGTTCGCAAGCCATGGAGGCACGGCTCAGCCAAGCGGTATGAAGATAACGGCCGTTCACATCGGCGCAAGATGCACGCCGCCGTCGCGCGCAGTACGTGCCCTTCGGACGGTCTTAGCTTGCGCAGATAGCCTCTCGAAGCGGC
>JAFGIS010000027.1 GCA_016929495.1 Polyangiaceae bacterium
CGCCGGTCCCTGGCGCGCCGCCGCCGCTGGCGGTGCCTCCCCCAGTGCCCGTGCTGGTGCCGCCGCGGCCCGTGCTGGTGCCGCCGCTACTGGCGCTGGTGCCGCCGCGGCCCGTGCTGGTGCCGCCGCGGCCCGTGCTGGTGCCGCCGCTACTGGCGCTGGTACCGCCGCTACCGATGCTGGTGCCGCCGCTACTGACGCTGGCAGCGCCGCCGCTGACGTTGGTGCCGCCGCTACTGCCAGTGGTACCGCCGCTACTGACGCTGGTACCTCCGTTGCTGGTGCTGCTACCCCCGCTGCTGGGACTGAAGCCGCCGTTGTCCCCGCCGGTGGCGGAGACGCCACCCGTGCCGGTCCCAGCGCCGCCACCGACCTGGCCGTTCGAGCTTTGTGAGCCGCAGGCGGGGATGAGGGTCAAGAGCAAAGCCGTTGAGAGTCTCACGAGGGTACCCGAGTTCTTGCTGTTCATCGTTCCGTGTAGTGCCCATGCGCATTCCGACCAGATCCGATCACGATAGCAGTCGCCTCCGGCCCTGATTTTCGTGCGGACGCCGGGTTTCTTCCTGCTCATCGTTCCTTCAGGCCCGTTCTTTTCGTTCACGACGTCGTCGGCGCAACGCGTGCAGTAGGAGAACGCTGCGGCGCAAGAAGCCATGCCGAGGCAGACGCCAAGCACAGCAGGACCTGCCTATGTGGGGCCAGGTCGCGACCAGATCCGATCACTGTTCCTGCCGCTGCCTGTCGCTATTTCGAGACGCCGCTCCGCTCCGGACGCCCGATGGATGATCCGTCGATTCGATCCGCGAGCGAATTTCAGAGCATTCGGCACGCGGCGCGGCAGCGGTGCAACGACCACGGAATCCTTCAGCCCAGCTGCGGGTCAGGACACTCCGAGGACCCGCGCCGCACTCCAGCGCGGTCGCCATGTCGTGGACGGTCGCGGCGGGGGGACGCTCAAAGGTCTGCATGAGTCAAGTCATGGCGGGCCGGAACGATCCGTCGGACAGGTTCACCAGGCCACCATAGGTCACCCACGTGCTCCCCGTGATCCAACCCCGCGACGTGATCCCGGGGATGTGGTCGGTCTCGAGGAAGGCGGGGAACTGCTCCGAGTCGTCGCCGAGGTTGACGTCGTACTCGCTGATGTAGACAGGCAGCCCGGTGTGGATCCGGTCCATGGACTACTTCACTGTGGCGATGGGGAGCTTGTATGCATCGTGCCCTTGGGCGCCCACTCCGTGGATCGGCGCACCAGCGGCCTGGATCGTCTTGACGATCTCGATGAAGTGAGCGTCGGACCCCTCGTACTCGATGTTGTTGTAGTCGTTGAGGACCAAGACGGCGTTCGGGCACGCCTCGCGCGCCCAAACGGACGAGTTGGCGTTCCACATCCAGTCACCGTTCGTGCCGCCGCCGCCCGCCCCTCCGCACGAGGCCCTCTCCAGCAGGGAGCTCGAGGTGTTCATGCTGCTGGCCGCGGGAACTGCCATCAAAGAAATCGCGGCTCGCCTGTCGGTGGCGCGCACCACCATTGCAGGCTACCGCAGCCGCATCCTCGAGAAGATGGGGATGAGCCGCAGCTCCGATATCGTGCGCTGCGCGCTCCAGAACGGCCTGCTCAGTTGAGCCCAGTGTACGGCGGATGCGAGTTGTCCGCTTCGAAGCGCGTGAGGCCGGACTGCGCGGCTTCCTCCGACATTGTAGTCCGTCGGGCCAGGTACCACGTCAGCTGCAACCAGGGTGCGGGTGGTTCGACCGACAGCATCGGCCCGCGGCGCTCCGTGCTTGAGAAGCGGTCCGGACGTCCGCGCGTACCGGGACCATGACAGCGCGTCGGTCGAACCGCTGTGGCAATCGGAGAGTGAGGACCACCCGAGAGACCTTTCGGCGCTGAAACAGCACGTCACTCGGGGGGGCCAGGTCGCGTCCCGATTCTGCTTGGCCGAGGATCGCCATCCGGTCGAGCGAACTTGCGCGGCGCGCCTCGGAATGACCTCACGATGCGGCGCGAATGCCCGGAGCGTAGCCCCCAGGGGCTCGCATGGCTGAATTCCCCCATTCTTCCGCCGCGTTCGAGCGTTGGCGTTTGCGCCGCCCTGAACGGCAGGGTACGCTGCGAGCGTCTTGCCGGCCTTCGCGCGTTTCTGTCCAGGGCTGCCACGTCGCGTAGGTTGGGGGCTCGAACCACGAGGGTGTTCGAGCTCCGGACTCCCTCGACGGGCGCGTTTCCGTCGTCGGTTCACTGATGACCCTGGCCCTGAACTGGAACAACAAAGTGGGAAATCGACTCTTCGTAGGAAACCTTTCGTTCCAAACCGATGAGGCCTCGCTTGGAGCCGCATTCGCGGCGGCGGGGGAAGTGCGTGAGGTGGCAATCCCCCTGGACCGGGCAACGGGGCAGCCTAGAGGCTTTGCTTTCGTGACCATGGCCAATGATCAGGCGGCGGCCGCCGCGATCTCTCAACTGAACGGGACGACACTGGACGGTCGCCAGATCCGTGTCGACGAGGCGCAAGAGCGCGCCCGCTCCGACGGTGGTTTCCGTGGAGGTGGAGGGGGCCGCACGGGCGGCGGCTCCAGGAGAAGTGGCGGCAGCCGCCGGGGCAGTCGCGATCGGTTCTGAGCGGGCATTCGGAGCAGGCCCCGCTTGTTGTGGCTGTTGTGTCACTCGGGGCGAGACGAGCGACTTGGCGGCGCCAGGCCGCGTCAGATTCGATCCGCGCGGAGGAGGTACGCGGCTGAACGCCACCTGGCGGCGCCTCACCCGTCCTTTGCCGTTGGTCACTGGACTCGCCGCTGACCTCCTCCGATCTCGCCGGGAGCTCGTCGCGGAGAACGCCCTGCTCCGTCAGCAGCTGATCGTAGCGTCTCGCAGGGTCAAGAGGCCGACGCGCCGGCCCCACGAGCGAGGCCTGCTGGTGCTACTCGCCCGATTGGCACCGCGCTGGCGTGATGCTCTGCTGCTGGTGAAGCCCGACACCGTGCTGAGGCGGCATCGTGCTGGATTCCGGCTCTTCTGGCGGTGCAGGTCGAGGGCATACGCACGGCGCGAACCGAAGCTTGCACCCGAGCTCATCGCCCTCATCCGACAAGTGGCTGCCAGCAACTGCATGTGGGGATCCGAACGCATTCGAGGCGAGCTTCTGAAGCTCGGCCTCCGCGTGTCGAAGCGCACCCCTCTCGCTGTCGCCGTCCCGGAGATTCAGGCATGGGCAATCAGGCACGGGGTCGGGGTCGTCCGGAAACGGCGGGCCTGCCGATACCAGATTCCCCAACGATTCTGAATCAGCGCACGAGAGATGCCTTGAACCTCCACGGGTTGCCCCGCCGGAACCTGAATCCTGGGATTTGTCTGCGAACGAGCGCGAACGGGGCCGGACGGCGGTGTTCCTGAGGGACGGATGGGCCTGTTGGGGTCCGTTCGCGAGGGTGTCCGACGTTACTCCGACGATTTCGAGGGGGGCGGGCCGCAGGGCCGCAGGGCATCTGGTCGGCTGCGCTCAGAGGGGGACAGACCAGGATCGGAGGGCCCTTGCCCGTAGCAGAGCACGGCCGGTTGCCGGATTGCATTACCGGAGTAATATACTGTCATGACGTTGCCGCAATCCAAAGTGACCGCGCAGGGTCAGATCTCGGTCCCCGC
>JAFGIS010000341.1 GCA_016929495.1 Polyangiaceae bacterium
ATGAGCCGTAGCTTAACATGACCGCTGACTCCAGGTGCCGCTCGTTTGCCTCGGTCGTCAGCTTCTCGGCAAACGCCGAGGCTGGAATGGGTCTTGCGCTCAGACGCGGTAGTTCGGAGCTTCCTCGGTGATGATGACGTCGTGAACGTGGCTTTCGCGCAGGCCCTGGCTCGTGATCCGGATGAACTGCGCATTGTCGTGGAGCTCGGCGATGCTGCGTGAACCGGTGTAGCCCATCCCGGCACGCAGCCCTCCAACCAGCTGCGTGATGATGGAGGCGAGTGAGCCGCGGTGAGGCACACGCCCTTCGATGCCCTCGGGAACGAGCTTCTCGTCCACCGTGCCCGTCTGGCCGTATCGGTCTCTGCTGCCGCGTTTCATGGCGCCCAGAGAGCCCATGCCCCGGTAAACCTTGTAGCTGCGACCCTGGTAGAGCACGAGCTCTCCCGGCGCTTCGTCCGTGCCCGCGAACAGGGAACCCAACATGACCGACGCGGCGCCGGCCGCGATGGCCTTCACGACCTCGCCCGAGTACTTGATGCCGCCGTCGGCGATGATCGGAACGCCGTAGGACTTGGCCGCGACCGCACAGTCGGCGATCGCGGTGATCTGCGGAACTCCGATACCCGCGACGATGCGCGTCGTGCAGATGCTGCCCGGCCCAATGCCGACTTTGACGGCATCGACCCCGGCCTCGATCAGTGCGCGCGTGCCATCGGCCGTCGCGACGTTGCCCGCAACGAGCTCGATCTTGGGGTGGCGACGACGAGTGTCGCGGATCGCTTCGAGCACGTTTCTGCTGTGACCGTGTGCGGTGTCGATCACCAGCACGTCCACGTCCGCGTCCACCAACGCGTCCGTACGCTCCCGCCGGTCCGAACCGACGCCGATGGCCGCACCGACACGCAGGCGGCCCCGTTGGTCCTTGATCGCGAGCGGATTCCGCTCCGCTTGCAGGAGGTCCTTGATGGTGATGAGGCCCACCAGAGTCCCGTCCTCCACCACGAGAAGCTTCTCGATACGATGCCTGTGCAGCAGCTCTCTGGCCTCCTCGGTCTTGCAGCCCGGGGCAACCGTCACGAGGTCGGTGGTCATGAGGGCGCTCACCGGCTGATCGAGGTTCTTCTCGAACCGGATATCCCGAGAGGTGAGGATCCCAACCGGCGTGTGTCCCTCCACGACCGGAACGCCCGAGATCTCGTGCTCGCGCATGACCGCGAGCACCTCACGAAGCGACTGCGACGGGCGCACCGTGATCGGATTGTGGATGATGCCGCTCTCGGCACGCTTGACACGGTCGACCTCCTCGGCCTGCGCTGCCGGCGAGAGATTCTTGTGGATGATGCCGATCCCGCCTTGGCGTGCCATGGCTACGGCCGTGCGCGCCTCCGTCACGGCGTCCATGGCCGCGCTCACCAAGGGGATGTTGAGCTCCACATTCCGTGTGAAACGCGTCCGAACCTCCACGTCGGAGGGGACCAACTCGCTGTAAGCGGGCACCAGCATGACGTCGTCAAACGTCACGCACTCACGCAACTTGGACTCAAACATGGCCCAGTGTAGTTCCTCGGTCCGATAGCCGCAATCGCCAACGAGGCCGCGCCGGCCAAACCTACAAGCCGGCTCGGCGCACGGGTACTTCGTTTCGTCTGGAATGTCGGGTCGGTCGCTGCCCCCCCGTTCGTTGGCTCAGACCGGGGCGGATGGGACACCAACGCGGCTTGTCGGGCGTCCGGCTCTCGAGCTCCGGACTTGGGTCCTGCCGGGACGCTTGCACCGCGGGGATCTCGGGCCCACCGGGTTCGGGATATACTCCGAGACTCGTGGGAAGCGCCACGCCAGACTCTGCCTACCGTGAGCAAAGCCGAACACACCGCCTGTAGCGGAACCCGGAAGCTTCCGAGCCGAGTCCTGTCCATGGCGCTCGCGCTCACGGCAGCGTTCATGCTGCTGGAAGCACTGGTCGGCTACTGGAGCGGCAGCCTGGCGCTCATTGCCGACGCGGGGCACATGCTCGCGGACACCGGCGCGCTGACACTGGCCCTGGTGGCTCAGGCCTGGGCTCAACGCCCTCCGGGCAAGCGCACCACGTATGGCCTTCGCCGGGCAGAGGTGTTGGCCGCGTTCATCAATGGGATTGCGCTGGCCGTGACCGCGCTCCTTGTCGTCGAAGAAGCCGTCGAGCGCTGGCTCGAACCTCGCGCGATCCGCGGAACCGCGATGCTCTCGGCGGCGATTGCGGGACTCGTGGTCAACGCCGTCGTGGCCAGGATGCTGTATTCTGCCGAGAAGAGCAGCATCAACATCCGAGCGGCGTTTGCTCACGTCTTGGTGGATGCGTTGGGCTCGGTTGGCGCGATGTTGGCCGCACTCGCGGTCGTCTTCTTCGATATCCGACGCGCCGATCCCGTGCTCTCGATACTGATCGCTCTGCTCGTTGCCTACAGCGGGTGGCGCGTGCTCAAAGAGACCGCGAGCGTACTGCTCGAGGCCGTACCGTCGCACTTGGATATCGGTGAGATCGACCGAACCATCCGTGCGTGCTCGGGCGTGGCAGCGCTGCACGATCTGCACGTATGGCGGGTCTCGGACGGTTTCGACGTCCTGACCGTGCACGTGACGCTCGCCCGAGGCAGTCACGGTCCGGACGTGTGCGTCGAGGTCGCTTCCGTGCTCAAGCACAAGCACGGCATCGAACACGTCACCATCCAGCCTGAGGCTCCACCCCCTGCAGAGATGGTAGCTCTGAGGCTGCGCGAGAATGGGCCGGCCGTACAGTAGGCTACCCAGGGACACTACCTGTGCATTCACGTGCGGCGAGGATGCCGGGGTCCTACGGTCGTGAACCGTTTTGGGGCGCTTCCGTGACCAACTATCCGAAGTGACGTCATCGCGGCACACGGCAGGCACTTCGGGCCGGACCCAGCCCCGCTTCGGCGTGGGTAGCCCCGACTCGGTGGAATTCGGATCACGGGTGCTGCGGGTACTGGAACGTTCAGGACTTCGGTGCCGGGCTTTGGCTTGTAGTGGTCGCGCGCTGTGGGCAATCGACCCGGCACCAGAGCACTCTCGCTTCTGTGGATAGCTGCCGTCGGGTTTAAGGTCCCCGGCGGCAGCCTCCCCCTTCTAGTTCCTCCGTTCAGAGCCAGTACTTATCGGTCTTATCGGTCCTGTCGGCGGAGCCCCCGCCGGCAGGACCGCTTCGTGCCCCCGAGTTGCACATCCCGAAGGCACGTCGTCTCCACTGTTAGAGCTAGCGTCCCGTATCGGTTGAATCCCTGCTTGAGGCCAGCCACTGGAGGCGAGCCCCTCCCGTGGCTGGTCGTTTATTTGTGGCCGCGTTGTTCTGTCCACAGTGGGTTCGCCCAAGCGAGGACCGATGCGCAACAAGGAGCACGTTGCTGAGCGGTCCGGTCCCCGCCGGAACCTTCGTGCACTCGAGACCGAGGGACTCGAGCCGCGCAACGAGGCGCGAAATGGGTTGAAAGTGCAGGCGACGGCCCTGGTTGTAGCCCACGAAGCTGCCGATTCGTTCGCTCGCCCGAGTGAAGACCGTACGCCAGCCCCTCGCTTCTTCGACCTCTCGAATCACAAGCCGACCGCCGGGTCTCAAGTCGGCCGCCGCTCGCTCCAGAACCGCGTCCTGGTCGTCCGGGGCAAGGTAGTGCAGAACATCAGCCATGAGGATGGTGTCAGCCGGCGGCCAACACACGCTACGCAGATCAGCCTCAAAGTAGTGTGCCTCGCCCCTGGCCGCGCGCTGGGCGAGTCCGGTCTTGCGCGTGTCCCAGTCGAACCCGACGACGTGGGTGGCTCTCCCGAGCTCCAGAGCCAGCAGGCTCAGCTGTCCGCGACCCGCACCCGCGTCGAGCAGCACCCCGAACGAGCCGGGCAGAGAGTGGAGCGCCGCAACGATGGGGTCCGTGCCAAGCTTCGCAGCGACATACGACCGGTCGCCAATGGGCGCGTCGCGGTAGCGCGCCAGCGTGCGAACCGTCGCCTGCTCGAGTTCGTCTGGTTCCGTCCGACGGCGGCCAACTAGCGCCGCCGTAAGCGCGGCCCCCATCGAGGCGAGCGTCAGACCGACAATGACCGATCCGAGCACTCCCTCTAGAGCGAGCCCGGCAAGCCCAGTCGCTCTGAACCGCTCGATGTCCGCGGGGACGAGCTCACCGGTCAACAGGAGCGATCCCGTCTCGATTTCGAGCGTGAGCAGGAAAGGCGCAACGAGGGGATTGGAGATATTCGCGGCCAGATAGGCCACCACGACATCGAGCCGTAGCGGCA
>JAFGIS010000342.1 GCA_016929495.1 Polyangiaceae bacterium
AAAGGGCAGCGAACTTCCGATGGCCCGGTCATCCTCCCCCCGGGCCATCACCTTTTTTGTGGCTCGTAGCAGGCGAACGTCGCCGCGTAGCCGTGGGGTGAGAGATCTGTTACGGGCCGGCGAACGGCAGTCGACCCGTGCGCTCGGCATGGGTGGCACACTGGCCACAGTCAGGTCTGCAGCGCGGCAGACACGTCGTCGCTGGGCGACTCGAGAGTTCGGTAACCACGTGCCTTGCTGGGACGCGGCCATAGGAGGGCGCGTCGAGACAATCTGGTCAACCGCCCATGTTGTTGAACGTGTCTTTGCCTTTCGGTGGGCGCAATCCAGGGCGAAGGAAGACCGCATGCTCCTTCTGATCAATGCCAACTCGATGGTACCGCTCGTCGCACCCATCGGGGTCGACTACGTGGCAGGGGCGGCCGAAGCAGCCGGGATCGACGTCGATGTGCTCGACCTCGCCCTGCAGCAGGACGCCGGTGCCGCGCTGAATGCGTACTTCGCGACACGGTCGCCTCGGCTCGTTGGCGTCACGTTCCGCAACGTCGATGACTCGTTCTGGCCCTCGGCGCGCTCCTTCCTCGGGCTGCTGGAAGGCGTCGTCCAGCAGACCCGGAGTTGTTCGGATGCGCCCATCGTGCTCGGTGGCGTGGGGCTTTCCATCTTCCCCGAACGCATCGCCGCGCGCGTCGGAGCGGACTACGCCGTGCGCGGCGACGGCGAGCCTGCCATCGTAGAGCTCTGGGAGGCGCTTCATGGCGCGCGCGACCTATCTGAAGTCGCTGGATTGGTCTGGCAGAACGAGCATGGCTGGCACGCCAATGGGCCGTCATGGCCGGCCTCTCTCGCGCTCCCGACGGCCCGAGACGCGATTCAAAACGCGGAGTACTTCCGGCGTGGCGGCCAAGGCAACGTGGAAACCAAGCGAGGTTGCGCCCGCCGCTGCGTGTACTGCGCCGATCCCCTGGCCAAGGGCAACAGGGCTCGCATGCGGCCTCCCGCTGACGTCGCCTCGGAAATCGAGGCCCTGCTCGAGCAGGGTATCGACGTGCTGCATCTGTGCGACGGTGAATTCAACGTGCCGCGGGCACACGCCCTGGCCGTCTGTGAAGAGATCGTTCGGCGTCGGATCGCCGGCAGGCTGGCGTGGTACGCGTACCTGACGATCAGGCCGTTCGACGAGGAATTGGCTTCGACGATGCGTCGCGCCGGATGCGTTGGCATCAACTTCACGGGCGACACTGCCAGCGAGCTGATGCTCCGATCGTACCGGCTGGCGCATCACCGTGAGCACATCGAACAGGCGGTCAGGCTCTGCCGTGAGCACGGGATCACATGCATGGTCGATCTACTACTCGGCGGTCCGGGCGAGACCCCAGAGTCCGTTGCGGACACTCTGGAGTTCTTCAAGCTCCTGGCACCGGACGCGGTGGGCGCAGCTCTCGGGATGCGCCTTTACCCCGGAACGCCCGTCGTCCTTCAATTGTGCAAGCTCGGGCCGTTGGAAGGCGTCCCGGGCATCCTCCGGAAGTACTCGGGCCGCATCGACCTGCTGCAGCCCACGTTCTACGTCTCGCCCGCGCTCGGCGAGGAGCCCGCCAAGTTGGTCAGAGAGCTGGTGTCGAACGATGAGCGCTTCTTCGTCCCAGAGGACGACCGTCCTTCCGCGACAGCCGGGACCGACCACAACTACAATGACCACCAAGGCCTAGTCGACGCAATCGCCGCGGGTGCCCGCGGAGCCTACTGGGACATCCTGCGCCGCCTCCGTCACTAGCCAGTGTGGCCTATCGCACATACAGCTGGACGAGGCCCGCCTCCGGGCCCGAATCCGATGTCTGCCGCGCGGTCATGGAGTCGCCTTGGACGCAATAGTCGTAAATGCTCTCACTGTCATTGAGAGTCAGCTGACCGCTGGTTCGATTCACCGCATAGGTGCCCGATGTGCTCATCGACGTCGTGCCCAAGACCTGGCAATCGCAGCCGTCCGCGTAGTCGGAGCTGCAGAAAGCTGTCAGAGTGGAGTCGATTGCCTCCAGCTCGGACTCGAGCTGGGTACACGTGACGGCTCCCTCGTCGAGGCATGGGTTGCCTTCCGGGACCTGCAGGTCGACGACACGATAGAGGTACGTCCACTTGCTGTACGTTTCACCGTCCAGCGTCAGCGTACCATCCGCGAACGAGTAGTCCTCGCCCGTAGCGCCTTCGCAGGCCGACAGCAGCTGCTGCAGAAGGCCGTCGTTCGTGCACATCGACTCGAGCGTCCAGTAGCCCAGTTCGTCCCCACCGCATGCATCGCCGCTTCCAAAGGTCGGATCGCAAGTAGGTACACCCCCTGCACCACCCACGACCGTGCCACCGACTCCGATGCTCCCGCCGACGCCGATGACGGCACCTCCCTCGCCCATGTTCCCACCCACGCCGATGCCTCCGACTCCCACGATCCCGCCCACGCCGACGACCGTGCCTCCGACTCCGATGCTCCCACCCACGCCGCTGACGGCACCTCCCTCGCCCATGTTCCCACCCACGCCGCTGGCAGCACCTCCCTCGCCCATGTTCCCGCCCACGCCGACGACTGCGCCTGCAGCCCCCGCGCGAGCGCCCTCGCCGATGACCGTGCCTCCGACTCCCACGCTTCCGCCCGTACCGGTGACGGCACCACCGGCGGCCGGACGACTGGTGTAGCCGCCGAAGCTGGCTGCGCCACCCGTCATCGGGACAAACCCGCCGGTCTCTGAAGGCCATGCCCCGGTGGCGCCGCCCTCTCCTTCGAGGGGCGAGGCGCCCGCGTCCAAGCCTGGAACGTCGTGGATGGCGGAACCGCCGTCGTCGTCGCCCGACGGCGGAGTGTAGCCGTCACTCCAACCACCTTTGTCGTCGTCAGGCGGGACGGCACGCTTCACGCACTCGTTGGCACGGCAGACAAGACCACTGCCGCAATAGCCCGCTTCGGTGCAGGGGCATCCCTTGGTACCCGGAGGGCACGTTTCTTTCTCGGAGCCTGCATCGCCTGCCGAGCGCTTGCTGCCTGACGAATGGCTCGCGCAGCCGACACACAGAGTCAGGAAAACGAAAAACCATGGGTTCCTTGGGTTGCGAATCATTGTCATGCCCTCGGTCTACGAGCGTCCACTCACACCACGCGGTCCGTCCGCTCCATGACGGTCGTGTGCCTGCATTGAAGCAGATGGGAACTGCGCGACACAAGCAACCGCGAAAACCAATCTGGGCCGCAATAGTACGACACTGTGTGCATCCTCCTACCTTCTCCGCCGTCACTTCCCCGAACCAACGACGGCTACTTCGTGCTCTGCCCGGGGGGCACCCGAGACCCACGCGCCAGCGACGCCAAGGCCCCGAGCAGCGCTGCAACGGTGAAGACGACAAAGGCCGTGCCCATCGCGTCGATGAGCCCAGGCGCTGCGAGCGGGCCGAGCGACTGCGAGCCAACGTGAACGGAAACCAACAGGAGCGCTGAGGCCATCGACAACGCCTGTCCGACGTTGCGCATGGTCGCGAGAACGGCGTTGGCCACCCCGAGCTCGCCGCGGGGTACTGAGCTCACCACCGCGTTGGTGTTCGGAGACGAGAACATGGCAAAGCCGACTCCCAGCGTGACCAGCGCGGCGACCACCACGGCAAGCGACGTGGCCGCCTCGACTTGGACCAACAGCCATAGACCCAACGTGCTCAGGAGCATTCCACCCGAAGCGAGCCAGCGCGCTTGGACTCGGTCGGAAAGGCGCCCAGCCAACGGCGAGAGCAGCGCCATGAAGACCGGCTGCGTCACCAACACCAGTCCAGCCTCGCGCGGGCCGAGGCCCCGGACGCTCTGCAGATACAGGCTCAGGAAGTAGCCCACGGCCGAAGTCGCGGCGTAGTGGATCATCGCAGCCAGGTTCGAGAGTACGAAGACCCGATTGTGCAGCACCCGGCGGAGATCGATGAGTGGCTGGGCCGTGCGTCGCTCCAGCGCGATGAAACCGACCAATACGGCCACGCCCAGAACGCCCATCGCGACGCCGGAAGGAGTGGTGAGGCGTGAGCACGCGAAGAGTGTGAATGAGAGGCCAGCAACGTAGACGAGGGCTCCGCGCACGTCGAACCGCTGCCCATTTGCGGCGCGTGCGTCGTCTGGCACGCCCAGGAGCGCCAGCGCGAGCGCGGGGAGGGTTCCTGCAGCCGGCACGAGGAAGACGCTGCGCCAGCCAAACATCTCGGTGAGGATGCCACCAACGAACGGACCCGCTGCGAGCCCCACGTAGACGGACGAGATGGCGATTCCGATGGCCGCGCCTCGCCTCGCGGCCGGTGTCAGCGCGACGACCAGCGCCAACGAGGTAGCAAACTGCAGCGCGCCGCCAACGCCCATGAGGGCGCGCAGCGCAATCAGGCCTGACGCGCTCCGTGCGGCTGCGCTGGCCATGCCCGTGCCCGCGCTGACAGCAAGCCCGAGAACGAACAGCCGACGTCGCCCGATCCGATCGGCCAGGCTACCGAGCGGCAGGAGCAGCGACGCGGAGACGACCAGGAAGGCCGTGACCACCCAGCTCAGACTCACCGCATCGGCGTGAAGTGAGGCTCCTATCGCCGGCAGGGCCACGTTGACCGAGGAACCCGCCAGGGCGCCCAGAAAACCGGCCATGGACGCTGCGATGAGCGTGGCGAGCGCCGCCCGGTCGCCAGGCGCGCCTGCTCGCTTCGGACGCTCTGAAAACGGTTCGTTCTGGGCTCGGGGCATAGGGCGACACACACTACTGCCGCGTTTCGATTGAGGCGATTGGTTTTTCGCCGCCCCCGACCGGGCGAGCGCAGCAAAAACCCACCGCACTCCAGCGATCTGACCCGCGGCACCCCTGGTTCTTGGGCATCGTTTCAATTGAAACGATGCATTGGCACGCGCCACCGCCCCGCGGTCACCTCGGCTCGCTGAAGGTCCGCACGCTGACGCTCTCTCCATCCGTCTGCCACACTACCGAGCCCATTCGGTCCGTTCGCGCAACGGACACGCCCGCTCGCGTGAGTCGGTCCAGCGTCAGTGCGTGCGGATGGCCAAAACGGTTTCTGACTCCGGAGGAGATGACGACGGTGGACGGCCGAACCAAACTCAGAAACTCCGGACTCGTCGAGGTGCGGCTGCCGTGATGTCCGGCTTTCAGTAGGTCTGCCTTGAGTCCGCTACCGTACGCGCGCACGAGCTCGCTCTCTTCGAGCCGCTCGGCGTCTCCCGGCAACAGGGCCGCGCGGCGGCCAAAGCGAACCTGCAGTACGAGCGAGTTGTCGTTGAGACCTCTGCCATCGCCTGGGCCTGGACAAGGACCGAGCACTCGCACGGAGGCATGGCCGAACGTGTGCGGTCGGTTGCATAGCTGTCCGGGTCCGAGCACCCGTACTCCGCTCCGGCGCAGATCTGCCAGCCATTCGGCAAGGTCCCGAGTCGCACCCTGCCGCTCGGTCACAATCGATGTCCAGAGCTCGGTGGCTTTGACTTGCCCCAGCACGGTACGCAGGCCGATCAGGTGGTCGGGGTGCGCGTGCGTGAGCACCGCTACGTCGATGCGGTCTCGGCGCCGAGCACGGAGCAGCGGCAGTATGGCCGCTCGACCTGGGTCCACCGGACTGCCGACGAAACCGCCTCCGTCGATCAACATCAGAGAACCATCGGGCAAGTCGACCAGCAACGCGTCACCCTGGGCAACGTCCACCACGGTCACGCGCAGGAGCGCGCGAGGCCTGCCGGCGCACACGGCGCCGATCTCGATGGCCGCGAGGCCCAGCGCCGCGGCCACGAGGCACAGCGCCACTTGTCCGCGCCGGAGGGACGAACGCGTAAGCAGAAGCAGACCGGCACAGGTGCCGAGCAACGCCAAATGCCACGCGCCCGGGGGCGGCACGGTCACGGCAGCCCAGCCGAGAGCTGCGCTGAATTGGGCGACCTGGCGCACGACGAGCAGCGCACCCGAAGCCGCGAGAGCCACGCCGCGTTCGAGGCCGGGCCAGAACCAGAGCAATGTGTGCGCCAAGCACAAGGGCAGGGCGGCCGTCTCGCCCACCGGCGCGGCAAGCACATTGGCGAATAGCCCGGCAATGCTCAGAGTCGGTCCGAGCAACGCCAGCAGAGGCGCGCACGGCACCATCGCGCTCGTCGTGGCCGTCAGGCTCAGCGCCAAAAGCCTGAGTGGGACGTGGCGAATGCAGCGCGCCCGCGTCGCCAGCGGAGCGTTGAAAACGAGCAGGCCGCCGGTCGCCAGAGCGGACAGAACGAACGACACATCGAACGCAGCCAGAGGCTCGACGACGCTTCCCGTGACGAGAGAGGCGCCGAGCGCACAATGCGCGTCAGGATGGCGCCCCAGTACGCGCACCGTGAAGCCTGCTGTCAACATCCAGGCCGCACGCCATGCCGAGCCGCTGCCGCCAGCGAAGTCGGCGTAGAGCAGAGCCAGCCCCACTCCCGCAGCAGCGGAGAGCCTTCCAGCATCCACGGTCGCCGCCAATCGCTCGATACGCGCCAGGGCCCAACTCAGAGCCCGTACCAATGCGACGACGGCAAACACCAGATGCGTCCCACTCACGGCGAGCAGATGTGCTAAGCCGCTGCGGCGGAACGCGTCGCCATCCTCGTCGCTGAGATCGTTTTCGCCGAGGACCAGCGCTCGGCCGAGAGCCGCGGCGGCAGGGGAGAACGTGGCGACGATACGGCTTCGCGCGTGCTCGCGCGCGCGGTCCACGACCCGTCGCCAGCCGTGGCCCGTCGCGACGACCTCCATCGCCAAAACGGACCCGCTGAGCAGGACGCCACGAACTGCGGCAGCGTACACGGGGTTCGGCAGATCGGCGTTGCGAAACAGCCGGAGCGGCGCAAGCTGCATGACCGCGCGCAGCCTGTCCCCACGGCCCGCATGGTTCGAACCCCCGTAGAGGCGTGTCAGGATCGGCCCGTTGACCCTATGCCCCTCGCAGTCGAGCTGCTCGAACTCGACCTGGAGCTGAACGGCATCCCGTACCAGCGTCGGAGACGCGACGATGACACCCTCGCCTGCGCAGCGCGCGGGCGCACCCAGGGCATCGCGCGCCATGACACGCCGTACTTCGAATCGGTCGACGGCGAGGGACGCACGCGCCAGGCCGAGCACCAGACAACCCAGCGCCGCCAGTACCAGGCGACCCTCTCCGCGCCGGAGCAGACACACGAGAATCGGGGCACAAGCGAGAAGCACCGGCAGGGGCGACGAAGCGGCTAGAGAGCCTGCCAGAAGGGACAGGCCGACGATGAGCAGGGCGCTCGGAGACACCCGCCGACGCCCTGCGAACAGCGTGCCGCACCGTTGTCCGCGAGTCCGGGTGCGGTTCGGCCTGGCGCCGACGTGGCGCGCGGCGGCGACGCGCCTGCAGAGCTGATGCATCCGTGGGCGTTCGAATTCCACCCACAACGTAAGAGGTCGCGCAACGCTTGACCATGGCATCCGGGCGGGCTGAACTCGCCGGGTCTTGTCTTCTGTGCGGCGACCCAGAGCGCCCCTCGCTCACCCGACGCTTCGGCTGCGCGCCTTTCGCGCGTTGACGCGTCCGCGTTCGGTGGGCGAGCGTGCCGTGGGGTGGCACCGCGGACAGGCACTGCCCGACAGCCGAGGTGGCAAGTGACGGCTCGTTCGAAGCACGGCGCCGTTGCGGTCGCGGCGGCGAGCTCGTTCGGTATCGCAGCCTTCATCGTGCTCGGCGTGGTGGGATTGGGGGGCGTGGAACGGTTCGCTTGGAGCGAGACGGGGTTGCTCGCGTGGGACGCATGCTTGTCTCTGCTGTTCTTCTTGCAGCACAGCGGCATGGCGCGCGCTGAGTTCCGCAGGCGCTTTGGAGCCATCGTCGCACGCGACTACCACGGCGTCATCTACGCTATCGTGTCCGGACTCGTGCTGGCGCTCGTTGCCTCGCTCTGGCAGCGCTCGAACTCGTGCCTCCTCGTGCTGCGTGGGGTCTACGCCTGGATCGCTCGGGGATCCTGCGGGTTGGCGCTCTTCGTGTTCGCATGGAGCAGCTGGACCCTGCGCTCGTTCGACCCGCTGGGACTCGCTGCGCTGCGGGGAAACCGGCACGCCTCAATGGCGGCCGCGCGACTGGAGACACGCGGTCCCTATCGGTGGGTTCGCCATCCGACGTACGCGAGCGCTCTGGTGCTGATTTGGTCGGCTCCCGAGCTGACGAGCGACCGCTTGCTGTTCGGCGTGCTGTGGACGGCCTGGATCTGGATGGCCAGCGTGCTCGAAGAAGCCGACCTCGTCGCACGCTTCGGCAACGCGTACCGAGAATATCGTCGTCGGGTCCCGAGGTTCGTGCCGTGGCGGATCCCCGCCGAGGGTCGCGCCTCCGCAAGCCACCCCATCTGACCCCTTCCCCGCCGCCGTCAAGCCCATTTCGTGCTTCGAGGACGTCGGCGCCCTCGATTTCGCCCACCGCGCCGTGCAGGCTCGTGCTATGGGCAGGGGCCGCGAAGGAACCCCTCATCCCCGGCACGTCTCCCAGCAAAGGCAAATCGCGATGTTCAATGGCATCTTCCACGTTCCGAAACCGACGAACGAACCTGTCCGCTCGTATGCACCCAGAAGCACCGAGCGTGCTTCGCTCGAGCGGGAGCTCGCGCGGCAGCTGAGCGACCCCATCGACATTCCGATGATCATCGGGGGACAAGAGGTTCGGACCGGCAATACGGAGGAGATCCGTTGTCCGCACGACCGCTCTCGCGTGCTCGGACGCTACCACAAGGCAACCCGCGAGCATGCCGAGATGGCCGTGCAGGCCGCCAACGAGGCGCGCGCTGAGTGGTCCAAGATGCCATGGGACGCTCGTGCCTGCGTCTTGCTGCGCGCGGCCGAGCTGCTGGCCGGCCCCTATCGTGACGTCCTGAACGCCGCCACGATGCTGGGCCAGAGCAAGACGTGCCATCAAGCGGAGATCGATGCGGCGTGTGAGCTCATCGACTTCTGGCGATTCAATCCCCACTACGTGTATCGCGTTTACGAGGACCAGCCGTTCAGCATACCGGGCACGATCAACTACATGGAGCATCGGCCGCTCGAAAGCTTCGTGTTCGCCGTCTCCCCGTTCAACTTCACTTCCATTGCCGGGAATCTGCCCACGGCTCCCGCGCTGATGGGCAACACGGTGGTGTGGAAGCCCGCCTCGACGGCGGTGCTCAGCGCATACCACATGACGCGCATATGGAAGGAAGCGGGGCTGCCGGACGGCGTCATCAACATGATATGCGGTCCGGGTTCGGAGCTGGGAGCGCCGATACTCGACCACGTCGACCTCGGCGGTGTGCACTTCACGGGGAGCACTCAGGTGTTCTCGACGATCTGGCGCGCGATCGGTCAGGACATCAGGAAGTACCGCGTCTACCCGCGCATCGTCGGTGAAACCGGTGGTAAGGATTTCATCTTTGTCCACGCGTCGGCAGACCTCGAGACAACGGTCACGGGCGCACTCCGGGGAGCCTTCGAGTATCAGGGACAAAAATGCTCGGCGGCCAGCAGGATGTACGTGCCGCGTTCCTTCTGGCCTGCCTTCAGGAAGCGCCTGCTCGAGGAGCTTGCTGAAGTCAGAGTCGGTGATATCTCGGACTTCTCGAACTTCATGGGTGCCGTGATCGATGAAGCTGCCTTCCGTTCGATCGCCTCCTACATCGAGGAAGCCAAGCACGACTCGGGCTACGAGGTCCTGTTCGGCGGCGGCTGCAACGCCGAAAAGGGCTTCTTCATCGAACCCACGGTGGTACGGGCCCAGGCGCCCGATTGCCGGCTCATGCGTGAAGAGATCTTCGGGCCCGTGCTGACCGTCTACGTCTACCCCGACGAGGAGTACGAGGAGACACTGCGTCTGTGCGACGCGACCGGCCCCTACGCACTCACCGGCGCCATCTTCGCGACGGATCGCGCCGCCATCGTCAAGGCGCAGCTTGCGCTCACTCAAGCCGCCGGCAACTTCTACATCAACGACAAGCCGACGGGCGCAGTCGTCGGACAGCAACCCTTCGGTGGCAGCCGCGCATCCGGCACGAACGACAAGGCCGGTTCACCGCTCAATTTGCTGCGATGGGTTTCACCGCGGGCCATCAAGGAGAACCTGGCGCCGCCGAAAGACTGGCGCTATCCGTTCCTCGGATGAGCCTCGGGCGGGAGGTGCGCTCGCACCCTGTCGGGCGGCCGCCTCGCCTGGAATGCGTCAGGCCCTCACGAGAGCGGGCCGGTTCACGGCTCCTTCACTCCTCGACCAGCCGCACCCGTCCGGAGAACACGGCATGCCGTCCGTGGTCCAGGATGAGCTCGAGCTGGTCGCCAATCGCGGTGACCGTGCCCGTAACGACGTCCCCCGGCGACGAAGTGGCGTCGTCGGGCCAGATCTCCACCGTGCGTCCGAGCGCCAACGACCGGCGCCGATAGAAGTCGAGCAGCGGCGCTGGACCTTGCTCCACGAGCAGCGACATCGATGCATCGAGTGCCACACACACGCGCTCGAACGCCTCGCCGAGCGTCAGAGCCGGCGCATGGCTCCTGAGAGAGTCCACACGAGGCACGAAGACCGTCGGTTCGACGTCGGGCCTTACCTCGACGTTGAGCCCGATACCCATGGTCAGCTCCGTCAGGCGCCTGCCCTGGAGCTTCGTCGAGCAGAGCACGCCGGCGACCTTGGCGCCGTCGATCAGAACGTCATTCACCCATTTGATCCTCGCGCATCCCGTCAGCTCGCCCATCGAATCGATCGCGTTGACGACGGCAACCACCGGCAGCGCAGCGACCGTGGCCACGGCCGCGTCCATGACGATGTCGGGCCGGAAGAGTGCCGACAGGTGCAGATTGCCGGCCGCCGCTGTCCAGGGGCGTGCGTGCTGACCGTGGAACCCAGTGCCGCTCCCGGCGACCAGAAGCATTCCGGACGGGACCGACTCCCCTTGCCGGCCGAGCTCCCAGAGCACGTCCATGTGCGAGCGAGGAGCGTCCCCAACGGCGAGCACAGATCGGATCCAGCGAAGGCCCGTGGGGAGCGCAGCGTGCACGAACGGCCGCTTCTCGAACACACCGCGCACGAGCTCCTGCGGGACGCTGGGCAGGAGCCTCGCCTCCCAGTCGAGCGTTCGCCGGAGAAGGCGCGAGGCAAACCCGGCATCGCTCGTAAGCAGCGCAAGCTCGCTTTTTCGAGCACACACGCCGTCGGGCCAGAGACGTTGGCACGCCATGCGCCAGTCTGTACGGCGCCGCGGGCAGGGGTCAATCGACCGCGGACAACCCGCAAGAGCCTGCTACTGTACTGCTTGAGTCGCTCGGGTCTCGCGAAGTGCCAGACGCAGCCCGTACAGTCGATAGCTTCGGCCGCGGTGACAGGTCCACCCGTCCGGAAGCTGGATCGCGTCATCGCAGCGAGCTGTGCCCTGCATGGCCAGCTCCGGGCTGGGACGCGGCTGAGTGTCGACTCGCTCGGAACGCGCGTCAAGGCCGATCCCGGATGCGGCTGCAGCTTCCGAGACGAGCGGCACGCTGGTGGCGAGCAGGATGAGCCCGGCCAGACGGGCGAGCGTTCGTGATGCGCGACTGGGCAGGTGGCGTTTGGCTACACAAGGGTGAGGATAGGAGCGGACATTCATGGCTGTTGCGCCCGTGCTTCGAGGGCAGCCCGCGAAGGGGGTCTACGTTCTCAAACGGACGCTCGGCGGGAAGGTTTACCCGAACGTCCGCAAGCCGGGTCTCCGCGCGCGCTTGTCCCCGCAGCCTACCCGCAGACTGGATGTCGCTCTAGGTGGTGAGCCTGCGCGTACTGTCCGCAGAGCTACTCACCCATGTCTTCTTCCCCGCCGCCTTCTTCTTCTTCGTCCGACGCGGGTTTGCCAGATTCGTTGTCCCAGTCGCCGCCGCTGATGTGCCCCTCCACCTCATCGGGCATCACGGACTCGGGATCCGGCTTCACGTTCCTCTGCTTGATCGCCGACCAGGGGTTGCCCGTCTCGGAGTCGTTGAGTCCCCACTCTCCCTTGATCTCGTCCGGGTCACCGTTCTCGGGCTTGGAGTACTTGAAGTAGCCCTTCCCCTTCGAAGTCGAGGACGGCCCGACGAGACCGATCTTGTGCTCGGTCCACTCGTACCTCAGCAGGTTGCCAGTCGCCTTGCCCGAAAGCTCGCCCCACGCCTCGCCACCCGTGGTGCGCCACTTGCCGTCGATCTTGTCGCCGTCCTCGACCAAGTGGAGGTTGCCGTACGTCGGGCTGTAGTAGACGCCCTGCCATTCGGAACCGACGGGCATCTCGCCGGGGCGAAGGTTGGGGTTCTCAACTTTCTTCTCACAGCCGGCCACAGCGAGCGGTGCTACGAAGCAGAGGGCGAGCGCAATCCGGGAGATGATCCGTGCGAACATGGGCGGGACTCTAACATGGCTTTGCGGCCTGATGACAAGCCCTCCTGGCCTGTTCGCAGCGGGGACCCCGAGACGCGGCGGACGTGCGTCGTCACCACCCGAAGTGGGGCACCACCGCGCGACCGAGCCCGCTCGGGGGACGAACGAGGGCGGCTCGAGCCCCCGCGTGCTCGAGGATGCGGTCTGCTAGCGCGTGAGGAACGGCAACCTGCTCCTGCAGTACCCAGACCGGCACGCATTCGAACAGCGGGCCGAACTTCGGTGCGCACTTGGCCGTTGTGAGCCAGAGATCGACGCCCACTGGCCTTGGCCCTGTCCTGAGTGCGCTTGGACTAGCGTGGTCGGCGAAGCGCCGATGCTCCACGATGCGGATGCCTGCGCCCGCGAGCTGGCGTTGGAGCCGATCCGGCCGGGCAACCGTCGTAAGCAATCCAGCGCGTCGGCCAGTGAGCTCGGACAGTTGGACTGGCGGGCCGCATGCAGAACACGCTCGATCGAGCCAGCGCCTCCAGACCAGAGCCGGACGTCCATCGAATCGTCCCTCGGACACGGATCTCACGGGTCTCGAGGTCTCGTCGACCCCAAGAAGCACGCAGTCGCAGGCAGCCAGCAGGACATCGGGAGCAGCGCGGAGGTCACCTGCTGGCGGACATCGACCGGCCCCCCAGGGCGCGGCTGCATCCAGAGCCAGCACGGACAGCGCAAGTCGTTCGGGTCTGGTCTGAAGAAGGCCGTCTACGATAACACACCGAGCAAGACTGGCGGCCAGATCCACCGCCGGCTGCCGCGCAGGCCCCGCGATCACCGGCACGCCGAATGGCGCCAGTGCCGATCGCATCATGACGGCTTCGTCGCCAACGCAGGCGGGGAGGTCGTCGGGCATGACCACACGGGCAATGCCCACGCGAGTCCGGTAGGACGAACCCACGACGGCGGCACTGACTCCTGCCGTGGACAGCCGGCGAGCGATGTCCACGACGAGAGGCGTCTTGCCTGACCCACCCAACGTGGCGCCCCCGACGCCGACCACAATCGATCGCTCCGGCAGGACGAGAGGGCGTACCGGTCGTGCCGTTCGTTGCCACGCCTCACTCACGATTCGCGAAAGCGGCCCGCGCCACGCGCCATGCTCGAGCCGATGCGACCACCGCGCGCGAACCGTCGAGAAGCTTCGGCCCGGCTCGGAGCCAGCCTCGGCGTAAACGGCCGAGCTCACGACCGAACGAGCTCCGCCCCCAGAGCGGTGCCCATGGCCCAGGCGTCGGATTCGCTCTTCGGCCATGGCCCTCGCGTTTCTCGCTTGCGGAGTCTACTTCCGTCCGGCTCGGCCAGCATCGCCCGCAGATACAGCTCGCCGGCATCGAAGGTCGCATGAGCCGCCACGGGCAGCTGACAGCTGCCGCCAACGGCCTGCAGGACGCCCCGCTCGCTCGCGACTCGCATGGCGGTCTCGCAGTCATGCAGCGGCTCGAGCAAGCGAGCCGTGGCAGAATCGTCGGAACGCCGCTCGATGCACAGCGCCCCCTGGCCAACGGCAGGCAGACACAGGTCGATGTCGAGCGTCTCCGTCGCTTCCTCTGCACGACCTAGACGGATGAGCCCGGCCCGCGCGAGCACCACCGCATCTACCTCACCCTGAGCGCATTTGCGCAGTCGGGTGTCCACGTTGCCGCGCAGTGGGACGATGGCCAGATCCGGCCGCCACGCCCGCAGCTGCACTGACCGACGAAGGGACGAGGTGCCGACTCGGCTGCCGGTGGGCAGCTCCGCCAGCGCAACGCCACCGCGCGTGACCGCGACGTCACGGGGGTCCTCTCGACGCGGGATGCAGCCAATCACGAGGCCCGGGGCGAGCTCCGCCGGGACGTCTTTCATCGAATGCACCGCCAAGTCGGCCTGCCCGTCGAGCAGTGCCTGCTCGATCTCTTTGATGAACAGCCCTTTGCCCCCGATCTCGGTGAGGGCTCGATCCACGATGCGGTCGCCGGTCGTCGTGACATGCAGCTCCTCGACGCAGAGCTCGGGAGCCGAACCGCAGAGGATCCGGAGCCACGCGCGCGCCTGGGCTAGAGCCAGAGCACTGCGACGGGTTGCCACCGTGAGATGCGGTCCGTTCATCGAGTGTCCGTTCCTCGACCCGAGGACAGAGCGGGTCAATTCGCCTCGTGTGCCTCCGGCCTTGTCGGTCCCAGTGCTGCGCTGGTAGCCGTAGTGGCCGGGCTCGTCTCGGCAGACGCGCTGTCGGGCGCCGGTGTGCTGCCGTCGACTTCGTCCAGACCTGGAGCGTTCGAACCGTCCCCTGAAGGGCGCTCGACGGGGCAGTCTAGCTGAAACAGCTCGTTCAACGCCGCAGCCAGCTGCTCGGCTTCGTCCGAACCGCCGGCGGCCGCCTGCTTCAGCCGCACGCTGGGCTCGTGCAGCATCTTGTTGAGAGCGGCGTGCAGCATCGCACGAAGGGCCGTGCGTTCTTCTTCGCCCAGATGCTTGAGTCGCCCGCGCAAGCTTCGGTTGAGCTCGGCTTCCAACGTGGCGCGCAGACGCGACCGAAGCGACACAATCGTCGGCGTCACTTGCGCCGTTTCCTCCCATCGCGCGAAGCTGTCCGCCTCGTACGCGATGATCTCTTCGGCGTGATCGGCCTGGAGCCGCCGATGGTGCTGCGTGGATGCAACGACACGCGACAGATCGTCGACATTGTAGAGGAACACGTCATCCAGCTCATGGACCCGCGGGTCGACGTCGCGCGGCACGGCGAGATCGATGACGAACAGCGACCTGCCACGACGGGCACGACGCACGCGCGCGACCATGTCGCGCTCGATCACGAAGCTCGGCGCGCTCGTGCTGCTGATGGCGATGTCGCCGTGCACCAGAGCCTCTTCGAGCTTGTCCCAGGGCCACGGATGGGCGTCGAAGCGCCAGGCCAGCTCCTCGAGCCGCTCGGGGCTCCTGCCGACCACGAGCAGCCGGGCGCCTGCTTGTCGGATCAGACGCGCGACGGATTCGCCCATCTCACCCGAGCCCACGAGCACGGCTGTCCTGCCCCGAAGATCGCCGAAAATCTCACCTGCCAGATCGAGTGCCACGGTGGGTACGCTCACCTGTCCCACACCGATTTCCGTCTCGCTCCGCACGCGCTTGGCGGCCTTGAGGGCGCGGGTGACGACCCGATACAGCGTTCCTCCCACGGTCCCGGCCGCGCGGGCGAGTTCGAAGGCCTCCTTGACTTGGCCGAGGATCTGGGGCTCACCGACGGCGAGCGAATCCAGCGAGGCAGTCACCCGGAACAGGTGCCGCACCGCGGCGGCGCCGTGGTGGCAGTAAACGTAGGGGCGAGCCTCCGGCGCGCGAGACACGAAAGCATCGACGGCGATACGCGCCGCAGGACCTTCTTGACCGTGAGGCCCTTCCGAACCGACGAGGACGAGCTCGACGCGGTTGCACGTCGACAAGAGAAGCGCTTCGCCGATTCCGGGTTGACTGACGAACTCGTGCAGCAAACGGTGGGTCAGCTCGGGGGTCGCGGCGAGCTTCTCCCGGATGTCGATTGGAGCGCTCCGATGGGAAAGCCCGACCACCGCGATCATGGCCCGCCTCCAACAACCGGCCGCAGTGCGTAGACCACGACGACGAGCAAGACGCACGCGGCACTCGTAATGGTGCCCCATGCCGCGCGACGCCCACTCCACCCGGCGAGTCTACGCAACAGCAGCACGGCGGCGAGCATGAACCATCCGGCCGCCGCCAGACCTGCGCGCAGGAGCGCCAGCTCCGAGCCCCCGACGAGGCTCTTCGAGAACGCGGCTCCGCTGATGATACCGAAAGTCAGGAGTGGAAAACCGGCGAGCAACAGGCGCTGTTCGACGTTCTCGAGGACATCCAGCGGTGGAAGTCTGGCGGTCGCGTGCCGCGCGTCCTTTCGTTTCAGGCGGCTCGACTGAGCCAAGTAGAACGTGGCGACGGCCGCTGCCATGAGGAACAGGGCCAGACCCAGGAGATTCGCGGTGACGTGAGTCGCCAGGAGCGAACGCGGCAGCGCGGCGTCTCGGTTGTCGGAATGAACGAATTGGGCCCCGACGAGAAGCGTCAACGCCAGCGGAGCCATGAACACGCCCAGGATGTACAGGCGCGAGCGACCGAGCCAGAGGCAGAGCGCTACGGCGAGCCATGCGGTCAGGCTCACCCCGAGCGGCAGCGAGCTCAGCACCGGGCACTTGTGCGACGTAACGCTCGCCAGAATGATGTAGCCCAGGTGCAGCACCGCTCCCAAGGCGAGCGTGCCGGTACCCCAGTGCCGCAGTCCAGCGATGGGAACCTTTCGCACAAGCTCGACGAACAAAAGGGTCGCCGCCACGCAGTAGTTGACGACTGCGCCGATGAAGGCAATGGTGACGGCCTGAGCCACGGGCAACTGGTTGGGTCGCAGCCTTGAAGACGAGCAGCGCCTGGACCATGGTTTGGCACCAATCAGGCCGCTGGCCAATACGCCGCGATACATGAGGTCCATCCCCCCGTTGTCCAGATTGCCGGCCGAGGCTGTCCCGGTCGTTCTGGGACCAGTCCGTCCCGGCGGCCTGTGCGAGGGTCGCCCCGCTGGGCACAGTGCGATTGCCAACGGCGCGCCGCTTGGCGACAGTCTCGGGGTGACGCCTGTCTTGCAGGATGCCTACGACGCGCTCGTGACGAAGGCGGCACAGCCTCCGTTTGCCGAGCGAGCGCAGGAGCTCAGGCGACAGTTCCATGAGCGCTGCGGGCGCTACGATTCGAATCACCCGCAAGCGGAGCTCAGGGAGATAGCGGCCTGGGAAGATGCGCTGGTCCGCGGTGGACTGGCCGGCGTTGCCGGCGGCTCGCTCGAGGATCCCCAGCAACGCAAGCTGGCGCGAGCGTTCACGTCGGCGGTGCGCGGCGTCTTCGTGTTCACGGTCGAGGCCGGCCACGTCATTGCGCAGGACCTATGGTCGAGAGCGCCTCTGCTCGTGCTCGATGTCGACGCCACGGGGCGCGCCCTCGTCCCGTCAGACCCAGCCACGGGCACGCCGCCGTGCCAAGCGCGCCTCTTGCCGACCCTGGACGGCTGTACCGTCCTGCCGGGCGTAGTCTTCCACCCTGCCGACGCGCTGACGGCGATCGACCACACCCTGGAGGTCGCGCGCGAGCGCGCTCTGGACACGGACAGCGTGCTCGATGCCTTGCTCTCGATGGAGCATCGCTGGCAGACGATGTCGCGGGTGAAAGTCGCCTACGCGTATCGAGCTGAGTTCTTGCCGACTGGCTGAGCAGGCGGCACAGGGGCAGTGGTACTGGCTTCCCAGCAGCCTCAAGAGCGCAATGCGCCGCTTCTTGGCCGCACCGCTCTATCGCAGTTCGAGCAGTTCGACCTCGAAGAGCAGCGTGGCGTTCGGAGGGATGACTCCGCCAGCCCCACGAGCGCCGTAGCCGAGATCCGGGGGGACCAAGAGCGTGCGCGCACCGCCAACCCGCATGCCCGCAACCCCCTCGTCCCAGCCCTGGATGACACGACCGGCGCCGATCGGAAACGAGAAGGGCTGACCGCGGTCGTGCGAGCTGTCGAACTTCTCTCCCTTGGCCCCGTCCACCCAGAGCCAACCCGTGTAGTGCATCACGCAGGTCTGGCCCTGCGTGGGGCTGGGGCCCGTTCCGGGTCGCGTGTCCTCGAAGGAGAGTCCGCTCGGTGTCTTGGTCATCGTCATGAGCGGATCATAGTCGGTGGCCACCGAAGGCAGTCAAGGCCCGGACGCGCTCGTGGCCGGTCGTCTCCGATGGGTCGCTTGGACGCCGTGCCCTCGCCTTGGCCCCCGCGCGCGTGGGCCTTCGGCGCACGGACGGCCTACACTGTGACACCCAAGACGACCCCGGTGTCTCAGTCTCACTTCTGGCTAGTACCCCTTGCGCCCCACCGCGCGGTCGCCGGGCATAATCTCGCGCTGAGCATCCATCACCATCACCACGGCGCTGTACGTGCGCGTCTGCAAGACGCGGAGCTCCGCAATGATCTCCTGAGGGAAATCCTTTTCGTCGCCGCGCAGTGGCGTCGACTCGACCTCGACGCTGGTGGACACGTCCGTGCGCAGTCTATCGCTGGTCATCTTGGTGCCAGACGCGAGGGATTGCCGCCACGCGTCCCCCTTCTTGACGACGAACAGACGATTACCGGGCACCAGTCCGTCCTCACTTCCTCGATCGATGAACACGACCTGGTTGGAGCCCATATACACGTGTGGGTAGAGGCTGGTCAGAACCGTGGCGACGAGATTGACCCGGCTTGTGCGTGGCGCAACCACGTTCAAACGACGGGCGATGGGCCCGGCCTTCGTGCCCCGTTCGATAACGTCGAGCGACTCAGTGATCTCGCCCCGGGCGATCCGTGTGCGGCTGTTCCACTGGTCGATCCGTATCGACCCCTTGATGGGCACGATTTGCCCTGGCGGCTGGCGCGCTCCCGGCACCTTGTCGACGGGTCGCCCGGAACCGTACAGCGTGAGCTGTTGCCCGGGATGGACATCGAAGCCGGGACGAATGTTCAGGTAAGCGTGGTTGCCTTGAGACAGCAGCATCTGGTCTTCTCGGGCGCCCACGAGCTCACCCCAAGTGTCTCGGTCCGGGTCGTCGATATATCCGACGTCGCGCAGGAAGACCGTGTCTTCTGGCACGGCGGCGCGCCGGTCGACGAACCCGCCCCTCGATGAGACCACTCCGCGCGGTCGTGCCGCCCGAGTATCCGCGGTCGCTTCCCCGCTCGCCAGCCTGAGCTGGTCGCCGGGGTAGATCCAGTGAGGGTTCTGGATCTGCGGGTTGTAGCTCCACACTTTCGGCCAAGCCCATGGGTTGTCGAAGAAGCGCCCACAAAGACCCCAAAGCGTGTCGCCATGGCGAACCGTGTATATCGCCGGCACGCTGACGGGGATCGCCGTGACGCTCGACGCGGAGCCAAGCACGCCACCGGCGTTATCGCGACCTCTTATGACGACGGAACCAGATCCCTTCTGGTTGAGCGTAAAGTTGTCGGGCGGGATGGTCGGCAGCCAACCCCCTTGCGCATTGCCGCCTGGCGGTGGCGCGTAGACGTCGGTCATGGACGTCGGATTGTCCGGGTTGACGGCGACGTTCCCTGTCGGCGTCGGCACGACAAGCTGGTCCGGCGAGCCCGCAGTGGCCACGGCTGACTGGCCAGTAGCCAGCGCAGGACAGAACACGAGATAGCCCGACAACGAGACCACGGTGAAGCTCAGACGGTACATGTGCTCTGCTCCTCCGATGGCGCGCCGGACTCTGGCGCGGACAGACGACTCTGCGAACCGTCCCCGTGCACTTTGATGACCTCTCGGGGCTTGTCGGGCGCCGGCGCGGCGCTCTTCTTGCCTGCCTTGTTCGACCCGCCCTGCTTGGTCTTGTTCGGAGCGGGATCGCTGTCCAGGCGGCCACCGGCCGCCGGGTCTCCTGGCGACTGGTTGGCCGACTCAGATTCCAGCACATCCGGCGGCGGGTCGCTGTCGAAGGGCTCCTCCGTATCCGGAGCAAGCTTCACCACAGGCAACTTGGGCCCGTGCTCGTCCGCGGCTGGCTGCTCCAGCGCAGCTGGCGGTGTCCGAGCGTGCTCGGCTTCGAGCGCTACCTCGAGCGCTGCAACCCTCTCCTCGATCCGGTCATCGCGATTTTGCACCGAGACCAGCTGCTGCTCCAGCTCGTCCAGACGGCGCCGCGTGTCTGGCCCGGCTCCAGCACAGCCCGAGACGAGAACGATCGCGCCCAGACTCGACAATACGACGTGGCGAGCGGCGTGCCCGCACGGACTCAGCATGGTGGTTGTTGATCGTAGTCTCCCCCGGCGGACCATGGCCAACTTGTGTACCGTCACGCCGCAGCACGCGCCAACCCGCTGGTCTAGCTCCCCGACCGGCGTCGGCCGGCGTCGGGCCGAAACAGCTCCCGAGGCGTTCGGCCCTCATCCTGGACGCAAGTCGTCCTGACCTGGCGCGGCGCCCCACCGCAGCCAGTCCTCCCGGCCCGGCGATCCGACCTGGACTCGACCCACCCGGCCGGGTAGTTTGCCCTCTGTGGGGCTTCTACGCGCAGAACGCAAGACCGGCCAGCCCAGAAGGGGGCTGGACCTTCGGAAGACCCTGTTCGTGCTACCGAATCTGGTAACGCTGGCCAGTGTCTTCTGCGGCTTCAACGCGATCCGCATCGTCGCGGTCCCAAACGCCCCGGAAGACAACCTGTATCGCGCGGCCGTGTTGCTCATCTTCGCGATGCTGTTCGACCTGCTCGACGGCCGCGTCGCGCGGATGACCAAGACACAGAGCGCGTTCGGACTGCAGCTCGACTCACTCGCGGACGTCATCTCGTTCGGCGTGGCGCCGTCCCTGCTCGTCTACCAGTGGGTGCTCTATCGCCATCCCGTCCCCGGCCTCCTAGCAGCCTTTCTGTTCGTGGCCTGCGGAGCCATACGTCTCGCCCGATTCAACGTGCTCGCCACCAGTGCATCCGGGGCACCTTCGAAGCCCGGCAAGTACATCATTGGGCTGCCCATCCCGCCCGCGGCCGGCATTGTCATCTCACTGGTCGTGGCCAATCATGGCCTCGATGGCGCGCTCGGGGACGAGCGCTACACGGTCATGCTTTTCGCGGTCACCATTGCGCTGAGCCTGTTGATGGTTTCTACCGTCAAGTTCCGCTCCTTCAAGGACCTGAAGTTGAACACGGGCACGGTGCTCTTGGTCCTGTTCACTGTCGGCTCGAGCGCCATCGTGTGGAACCGGCTGCGGCCCCAGTTCGTGCTCATTTGGCTGCTGGCCGTGTACGTGTTCATTGGCCTCGTGGAGACCATACGGTCGCTAATGGCGCGCTTGCGTACTCGGCCACGCAGTTCCGCGCCCCCAGCGGCCGACGCGAGGTGAGGCCGCCGTGACAAGACGACACGGTCGTCAGCTCGCGCTCGACTGGAGCATCCAAATGCTTCGCTGGCCCGTGCTCCTGGCTCTGGCTCTCGGCCTCTCTGCTTGCGACCGTGACCCACTGGACGAACCTCCAGCTCCGTCCGCTGGGAGAACAGCGGCACTGCCGCCCTTCGAGCTGCGCGACGAAACGCCTGACGTGCTTCTCACCTGGGTCGATGCGCAAGGCGATTTCCACGTCGTCGACAAAATCGCGGACGTTCCTGCAGCGTCGCGCCAAGTCGTGCGTGTCGCCGATCGCGCGCACAACAGGGGTATCGGCGACGTGTTCTACGTCGCCGATCTGAGACAGAAGCGGCCGGATGGCACCTACGCCGTCAAGACGATGCCTCGAGCACAATGGGATGAAATCGGCGCCTCCAAGCGCAAGACGCGCATGGAGGTGGTCGCGCGCGAGCTGGAGCAGCGAGCCCCGCCCGCCACGAGCGGTCCCGGCGCGGCGACGGTGAGCGTCGTCGTGTACGCCGCCGCATGGTGTGGAGTCTGTCGCAAAGCGCAGGAGTTCCTTCGGTCCAGCGGCGTCAAGTTCGTCGTGAAGGACATCGACAAGGAACCCGATGCTCGCCGTGAGCTCAACGCCAAGCTGAGCCGGGCTCACCTGCCGCCGAGCTCGTCGGTACCGGTGATCGATGTTGGAGGCGAGATCCTGGTGGGCTTCGATGCCCAGGCAGTCGAACGCGCGCTCAGGAAGGCCAAGGCGCGGCAGGGCGGGTGAGGCGATCGTGAGCCCGGGGTCTTGAACCGCCCCCGGCCCGCTACGGGGTTTCTTCGTCGTCCCGTCGGACCTGACGGTCGTCATCCTCTGTGCTGTCGTCCGGCGCGTCCTCTTCGTCCTCGCCCGGCGTCTCGTCGACGCCCTCGTCCTCGTCGGTCTCGTCGACGCCCTCGTCTTCGTCGCCGTTCTCGTCGGTCTCGTCGACGCCCTCGTCTTCGTCGCCGTTCTCGTCGGTCTCGTCGACGCCCTCGTCCTCGTCGCCGTCCTCGCCGGTCTCGTCCTCGGTCTCGGCGTCACGGTCGCCCTGATCATCCAACGGCAGGTCGAAGTTCTCGAACAGCAACACCTCGAGGCAGCGCGCTTCGTGCACCGTGTCTGGCGGCACGTGCTTGCCCTGGTCCGCCAAGTATTCGTGCAGCCCGCTCACGCAGCCCGCAACGCAGCGGTGGATCATCTCGTTTCCAGCGGTCGCGTCGGTGTAGGCCGCGACGGCCTCGAAGAGCTGGTGCAGCTCGTCGAGCGGCCAACGCCGGGGGTCCTTCAATGCCTCCTCAAGTGATGCCCGCGCTCGTACAACCGCCCGGGCCAGACGCCGCCTGTCGTCCATGGCAACAACCCAGCCTGCTCTCAGGGCGAGGTTATCACCTTGTGTCGGAGTGCGCGCCGGTTTCTTGGAGCCGGAACCGCTGCTCCGAGGCCACGAGCACCCCGGCCGGGCGCCCCATCATGGTGGAATGGGCGCCGCCTGGGGCGTGTTGCCCCGACAAGGCGGCGAAACCTCAGGCACTGCGGGCATCGGCGGGCTGTCCTGTTCGTCCGGAGCTGCACCCGACACGAAGCGCGGGACCCCAGGCGTGCGGTCTCAACCGCAGCCAATCCTCGCGAGTCGCGCCTTGATCCGGTCCTGCTCTTGGGTGAGCCCGTTGCGATCGTATACGGCCATCAAGCGGCGATACCGAGCGCGAATGTCGAAGCGCAGGTTGTGCTGCAGCATCTTGAGGCACACCGGGCACGGCTCGATGGGAGCGCGGTCCATCTCCTCCAAGGAGTTCGAGCCGTTCATGATGCACTCATAGCGCCGGCAATGGTAGAGCGAGAACATGTGGCCTGTTTCATGGGCCAGGACCTTGAAACTGCGCAGCGTGGCGAGAACGCGGCTCTCCGGGGTCTCTTTCTGACCCCAGAAACGCGTGCGGTAGCGCGCCAAGGAGGCGTGTCTTGGAGACACGCCACTAGTCGAACACCACCGTTTTGTTCCCATAGGCCAGGATCCGGTCGTCGAGGTACCAGCGCACGGCCCGGGCGAGCACGACCTTCTCCAGGTCCCGACCCTTACGTTCCAGGTCCGCTACCGAGTCCCGGTGTGAGCAGCGAACCACGTCCTGCTCGATGATGGGCCCCTCGTCGAGGGTGGCCGTCGCAAAATGAGCGGTCGCACCCACGAGCTTCACGCCACGAGCGTAGGCTTGATGGTAGGGGCGCCCCCCGACGAAGGCCGGCAGGAACGAATGGTGTATGTTGATGATGCGCGTCGGATAGCGGCTGATGAAACGTGCGCTCAGGATCTGCATGTAGCGAGCCAGCACGACCAAGTCGATGCCCTCTGCTTCGAGCAGCCCGAGTTCCTTCTCTTCCTGCTCTGCCTTGTCGTCCTTGCTGATGGGGAAGACCTCGAAACGGATCCCGAACTGTGCCGCGACGCGGCCCAGGTCGGGGTGATTGCTGGCCACCAAGGGGATCTCGCAGTCGAGCTCGCCGGCCTGGTGCCTGAGCAATAGGTCGTACAGGCAGTGGTCGTAGCGCGATACGAACACAGCCACTCGCTTGGTACGCGTGCCGTACGCGAGCTGCCAGTTCATAGTGAACCTCTCGGCCACCTCGGTGATGGCATGTTCGAGCGAGGTACGGTCCGTCAGAAGCTCGCTGGTATCGAAGCGGATCCGCTGGAAGAAGAGGCGCGCGTCCGCGTCGGTATGTTGGTCGGAATCGAGGATGTTCGCACCGTGCCCGTAGAGCACCTGGGCAAGAGCCGCCACGATTCCGCGCCGGTCCGGGCAGGACACGAGCAGCGTACCCAGGTTCTGCTTGGCCACGGCCGTCATGAGACGACTGTACGACGCGCCGAGCAGGGAGCAAGACACAACGGCTCCCGCGCGCTCTTCTCCATCAGAAGGCTGCGTTGCCAGGCGTGCGTGGGAACGGGATGACGTCGCGAACGTTGGCCAGGCCGGTCGCATAGACCAGCGTGCGTTCGAGCCCCAGGCCGAAGCCGGCGTGGGGGACCGTGCCGTAGCGGCGCAGGTCCCGGTACCAGGAGTAGGTCGCGCCGCCGAGGCCGAGCTCCCCCATTCTTCGGTCGAGCACGTCGAGGCGATCTTCCCGCTGGGCCCCGCCGATGATCTCTCCGATTCCTGGAGCCAACACGTCCATGGCCGCCACGGTGCGCTCGTCGTCATTGAGGCGCATGTAGAACGCCTTGATCTCCTTCGGGTAGTCCACTACCACCACGGGTCGCCCGACCAGCTTCTCCGTCAGATGCCGCTCGTGTTCCGATTGAAGGTCGGCTCCCCAGTGCACCGGGAACTCGAAACCACCCGGCGGCGGGTCACGCCCGAGCCTCTCGATGACCTCTGCGTACTGCATCCGTTCGAAGCTGGTCTCCACGAAGCGTTCGAGGCGCTCGACGCACTGGCGGTCGACACGGTCGCGGAAGAAAATCATGTCGTCGGCGCGCTCGTTGAGCAGCGTCCGGAAGACGTGCTTCAGGAAACGCTCGGCGAGATCCGCGTCGTCCGCGAGATCCGCGAAGGCGATCTCCGGTTCGACCATCCAGAACTCCGCGAGATGACGGCTCGTGTTGGAGTTCTCCGCGCGGAAAGTGGGGCCAAACGTGTACACCTTGCTCAAGGCGAGGCAGTAGCTCTCGAGCTCGAGCTGCCCGGAGACGGTGAGGAAGGCCTCACAGCCGAAGAAGTCCCGACTGAAGTCCACGTTGCCGTCCGGGCGGCGTGGCGGATTGGCGAGATCCAGCGTGGAGACGCGGAACATGGCGCCCGCGCCTTCGCAGTCACTGGCCGTAATGATCGGTGTATGTACCCAGACGAATCCCTCCTGATGGAAGAACCCGTGAATGGCCCGAGACACGCAATCCCGCACCCGCGCCATGGCGCCAAACGTGTTGGTGCGCGGACGCAGATGGGCAACCTCTCGCAGAAACTCGAGCGAGTGGCGCTTGGGCTGGATGGGGTAGGCCTCGGGGTCCGCGATTGCACCGACCACCTCGATGTGCTCGGCGCACAGTTCGACGCTTTGTCCTTGGCCTGGGCTTTCGACCAACGTCCCTGTGACGACGAGGGACGAACCTGCCGCCAAATGCAGGACATCGTTCGCGTAGTTGTCGAGCTCACGATCAGCGACGACCTGGAGCGTCGCGAAGCAGGATCCGTCGCTGACGCTCAGAAAGGAGAGACCGGCTTTGGAGTCGCGACGTGTCCTGAGCCAGCCGGCGACCTCTACGCTGCTGCCGACGGCCAGGTTGCCGGACAGGACCTCTCGAATGGAGCACCGTGCCATGAAGACCATTTCTGCCACAGAGTACGGCGCAAGGCTCGAGGGAGCCTTCCTGGCCGGGCTGAAAACCAAGCACGCGGCGGGGAGGCCGTGCTAGACTCTGCCGGCCGGAGAGGAGACCGACATGCTCGCGGTATTCGTCCATGTCAAAGTGAAACCCGACCAGATCGAAGCGTTCAGGGCCGCGTCCCTCACGAACGCTCGGCAGAGCATCCACGAGCCCGGCGTGGCGCGTTTCGACGTGCTGCAGCAGCAAGACGCCCCGGACCGATTCGTGCTGGTGGAGGTATACAAGACGGCCGACGCGCCCGCGGCACACAAGGCCACGGCGCACTACGCCGAGTGGCGCGACACCGTCGCCGACATGATGGCCGAGCCACGCCAGGGCGTCCGCTACGCGACCATCTTCCCAGACGACGGCGAGCAGTGACCTTCGAGTTCGCGACCGCCGGGCACATCGTGTTCGGCCGACACGCGCTGGAGCGGCTTGGCTCGTTGGCTGCAGCGCTCGGGCGTCGCGCTCTGCTGGTCACTGGCCGCACGCCCGCTCGCGCCAGGCGTGCAGTAGCGCTGCTCGAGGCCGCAGGACTGGACGTCGAGGTGACTGCCATTGACGGCGAACCGACCGTCGAGGACGTCCGACGCGCCACGAGCAGAGCGCGCCGTGCAGAGTGCGACCTGGTCGTCGGTTACGGCGGCGGCAGCGCGATCGACGGCGCCAAGGCCGTGGCCGCTCTGGTCGCCAATGGCGGCGATCCGCTCGACTATCTTGAGGTCGTCGGCCGCGGACAGCAGCTGGCACGCCCGTCTCTGCCTTGCATCGCGGTTCCCACCACCGCGGGAACCGGTTCGGAGGTGACCCGGAACTCGGTGTTGGAGGTTTCGGAGCAGCGCACGAAGGTGAGCCTGCGCGGACCGACGATGCTACCGACCGTCGCGCTCGTGGATCCCTGTCTGTCCGAGACCATGCCTCCCGACGTCACCGCATATACCGGCTTCGATGCGCTGGCACAGGTCATCGAGCCCTTCGTCTGCTGCGCACCCAACCCGCTCACCGATGCTCTGGCGCGAGAAGCCCTGCCCCGTGCGGGTGTGGCCTTACCCCAGGTATGTCACACCGGCGCAGACCCGGAGGCACGCGAACAGATGTGCCTGGTGAGTCTGGTCGGCGGCCTGTGTCTCGCCAACGCGAAGCTCGGCGCCGTCCATGGGCTCGCCGGGCCCATGGGGGGCATGTTCCGCGCGCCTCACGGGGCCCTGTGCGCGGCTCTATTACCGCACGTGATGCGCGCCAACGTGACGCGCCTGTATCAGATGAGCCCGGGCTCGGACGCCGGACTCCGGTTTGCCGAACTCGGCAGCCTGCTCACGGGCGAAGAGTGCGCCACGGCCGATGACGCCATCGAATGGGTCGAGAGCCTGCTCACCAAGACGAAGATCCCGCCGCTCCGACGCTGGGGCCTTGCCGCAGCCGACGCGGCGGAGATCTGCGCGAAGGCGTCCAAGGCTTCGAGCATGAAGGGCAATCCGGTGGTGCTCTCGGCTGAGGAGCTCGAGGGGATCGTTTCGGCGGCGCTGTAGCGCCGCAGGTCGATTGACTTGAGGGACTCTTGGGGGGCCTTGCTGCAGCCCGCCCACGGCGCCTCCTGCGTTGCGGCAACAGGTATCGCTCGGGTGTGTGCTGGATCAGCGCGGGAACACGGGCGAATGAACCAGCTCCTCTAGCAGATGCGCAACCTTCAACGGGCTGGAGTTCGCCACGTTGTGTGCGTCGGGATCAGCCGCATCCAGGTCGTAGAGCTCTGGCCCTGCCGCGTCGAAGTGCAGCACCAGCTTGTAGCTGCCCTGCTCGTCCAGAAGACCCCCGCACACAGGGTGGCCGCCAAGGGTCGAACGAAACAGGATCGGAAGCTGGCGCTGTGGCCGAGCCGCTCGGGCCAGTGCCAGCAGGTCCTCGCCATGATAGCTGCCGACATGACCTACCGTCCCAGCCAACGTGGGGGCAAGATCGACCAGAGAGACGGGAGTATCTACCGTGCGAGCCGCGACGGTTGGAACGCGCAGGCCGAGCGGGACCCGCACAAGCTCTTCCCACAGCTTCACCGAGTGCGCCCAGGATCCCTGTCGACCGAGCGCCTCGCCGTGGTCCGACAGGAACACGACGATCGTGTTCTCACCGAGAACCTCTCGCTCGAGCGCCGCCAGAAAGCGCCCAAACTGCCGATCGATGACCCGAGCGACGGCCAGGTAGCGCGCACGTCGCTGGCTCCGCTGCCCGCGAGAAACGAGGGTGAGCTCATCGGCGTAGCTGTCCGACACGTCACGCCAGTTGTGTAGGTCATAGTGAAAGAGCCACAACAACAACGGCCTTGTGCGCGGCCCGCTGAGCTGCAACAAACCCCTGTTGACGATCTCGGCGGCCGTGGGCTTGTCTGCGCCGTACCCCCACACCTTCCGGCCCTCGTCGTAATCCGCGACCTCGCTCGTGTCTCCAAAATGAAACTGCGGCCGCTTGGTCCGCAGGTACTCTCGCGCCGAACGCGGGATCACCAGTCTCATGTCGTAGCCGGCTCGTGCCACGAATGAAATCAGGTCATCCGATGCATCCGCTGGCGTGTCGTAGCGACCACCGGTGATACCAGGCAGCGACGTCGCGGTATCCGAGCCGGAGGCGTACGCGTGACGGAACCACAGGCTTTCGCGCAGGAAGCGTGAAGCGTTCGGCATCGTTTCCGGGTCCGTGGCCACGTCGTGGCGCAGCGTGTCCACGTAGAAGATGGCGATGTTCGGCAGCGGGCCCTCCCCAGTGCGGCTGCACGCACTGGATATCCCCTTCCACTTGGGGCCGAGTGTCGCGTTGGGGATGTCGTAGCGTGCAAGCAGTGCCTCGAGCCGCAGGCGGTTGCTCGTGATGCCGAGGGCACCCGTGGGGTCCCGGACCCAGGCTCTTGCATCCTGCAGTCTGCGCAGCGTGCGACCCACGTAGCGCTCCTCGGCCAGACAGTGCGACAGTCCTTCTGACCATGAACGGGAAGCGACGTCGGAGGCCCAGATGCCGACACCGCTCGCGAGCGCAGTGAGCCCGAGGACGAGCACAGGACCCCGCAGACCCAAACGCCGCTCGGTGAACCACTCCAGCCAGAACGCAACCACGGACCAGAGCAGGAGCCACGCGACTACTTCCACGAACGTGTGCAGACGCGCGTAGAGCGACACAAGCAGCGACGAGTCCGCGAAGACAAGGACGCAGGCCAGCGTGACGCATCCGGCGCTCAACGCGAGCGGCGCCTTGAAGGTCGCGGCGGACCGGCGCGCGGCCCAACGCCAAGCACGGACCGTTGCGGCAGCCGCTGCGGCGCAGGCCAGCAGGAACAGCGCCGGGCCCACGTTCGCCCACACCGTTGTCCCGATGCGCTCGCCCGAGAAGGCCCAGTACGCGGTTCTCCACGTCAACGCGACAGCCAGCACCGCCGCGGCGACCGGCTCGAACCACATCGCCTGGATCGACGCTGGACGAGCCCGGCCCACGCACAGGCACCCCGCCGCGAGCACGAGCCCGAGCACCGCACCCCAGCCGAGCTGTAGGCTCAGCGCAAACGCAACATGTAGGGCAGCGGAGCGTCCGAAATCGTGTCGCAGGCCAGTGTCGATGAGGCCGAAGAGCAGGCTACACAGGGCCCCGGCCGATACGCCTCGCGCGAGCACGGCGAAGGGCGCGGACCTCAGCCGCGCTTTGCCGGCTGACTGGGTCGGACGCACGCCATCATGTTAACCCACACAGCCGCGATCGCGTCAACCGGCAGTTCGTTGGACCGCTGCCATCCGAGGGCTGGTATCCTGGTGCGGTCACTGTGTGATGCTGCCCACACGAACGCACGGTCGAGAAGAGACGAAACACTTGCGGTCGTTCGATCATGTCCGCCAAGCCTGCGGGCGCCTGGCGTTGAGCGCCGGGATCGTCTATCTGTCCGCACCGGGTTTGCCGCAGCGCACCACGCCGGAGAAATCCGTGCTTGCGGCCGAGTGGCTCGTCTTGGCGCTAGGTTTCTGTGCCCCGGCTCACCAGCGCATGAGATGGTTCACGCTGGCAGCACTCGTCGTTCTGGGCGCGTGGGCGATCCATCCCGTCTGCTGGCTCTGGGGGGCGTGCATGCTTCTGGGCGCCCTGGGGTTGCAGGACTTGAGCATTCTCCGACGCGACCGTTCGCTCGGATTCGCGCTCGGGGCCGCCGCGGTGGCGGTGATAGCGCCCGCAGTGCTCGGGGCCGTCGTGTGGTTCGCCGCCGATGTCGGCGGCGGCATCTTCCGTAGCCGGATCTCGGAGGCGTGGCCCGAGGCGATCGGGGCTCGAGCTGCGCTCGGCGCCAACGCGCTCGGCGTGTGGGCCAGCTTCGCGCTGCTGGCCAGCGGCGTTCCGGATCGCAGCTCGGTGCTTCGCGTCGCCGGCGCGCTCGCGGCACTGGGACTCGCTTTCCTGGTGGTGTTCCGAAGCCTCTTCCTCGCCTCCACGCTGTGGTTGCCGGACAGCGTGCAGTGGTCGGAGTCGCCGCACCTGTTGAACCTGATGAAGCTGAAGCTCGGGGTCCCGCTGTACGGACGACTCGAGGACTGCAACTCCTACTCGTACTCGCCACTGCTCGAGCTAGTACATCACGCCATCTTGGCTCCCCTCGGCGTCAGCCTGTCGCTGCCCGCCAATCGAAGCCTGGGTCTCGTCTGGCACGTGGTCTGCGTTGCCGTGCTCGGTTGGGTGTTCCTCGGCGGGCAACGGCAGAAACCAAGAGGAAGGGTGTGGGTGTTTGCCGTTCTCGCGGCGTTGTGGGTCGTCGTCACGTCGAGCTTCTTGGCGGGAGTTGTCCACTCGGACCATCTCCTGATGACTGGACTGTGCCTGGCAGTGGGGCTGCTCACGGCCGAGCGGCGGATGCCGCGCTGGCTCTTCTACGCGGGCCTCGTGACGGTGCCGGTATTCGCGACCATGGCCAAGCTCACCGGAGCAGGCATCGGGTTGGGACTGGCACTCGCCTACCTTCGGCCCTTGCGCTGGCGTCCGCTACTCGTTCTGGCCGGTTCTGCCGCGCTCGCGCTCTGCACCATCCCGCTGTTCGATGCAACGCTGGGACCCTTCAGCACGTACGCCATCCTCCTCCAAGCGTCGCATCCCATCCGCTGGTTGCGGTGGCCGGCGGCACTCGAGTCGCCGCCCGGCCGCCTTTTCATCGTGGCTCTGGCGGCTCTGGGCGTTGCCTGGGTCTACGCGCATCGTCGAGGCGACCTCGAGCATAGGGTTCGGGTCAACGACGCGGTTCGTCTGGCCTGGCTCACGGTCGGATTCATGATCCCGTCGCTCGTCGCCTATCTCAAGGTGGGTGGAAGAGAGAACAGTCTTTTGCCCATGACCGTGGGTGGGGCAGCCATTCTGCTGCAGATCGCGCCCTTGGTTCCACACGGCTTGCGCTGGACGGTGGTCGCTCCCTGGGCGCTCTGCCTGCTCACGGGCGTGGCTCCACCCGTTCATCTGGCCAGCGCTGCCGTTCGGCAAGAAGCCGCAGTACGTCACGCTCGAATGGTTTCGCTGGTGCGACAAGAGCTGTCCCAGGGGCGCAAGACGTTGGCGTTCGGGTCGATCGCCGCATGGATCGACGCTGGAGGGCCGGCCGTGCCCCTGGACTCCTGGCAGACCGTATGTGAGCTCGAGCTGGGACGGTATCCCGCAGCAGAAGCGTTCTACAAGCGACTCCGAGAGTACTATCAGAGCGTCATCGTGAGTCGACATGTGCTGTCCAGTCGCTTCGGCACCAACGGGCCGCACCTGCGACAACAAATGTCCGAGATGTACACTCTGGTGTCACCCGCGTCGTTGCCCCTGGAAGACAGTCCAGTGCCGCTGTTGTTCCGGAGGCGCTGCGACTAGTGGCGTGTCTCCAAGACACGCCACACAACTAGAAGGCCGTGTCCTGGCTCAGACTGCGGGCATTCGCCGCAGAACTCGACGGCTTCGCCCCGTTCGAGGCCGTCGAGTTCTGCGGCGAATCAC
>JAFGIS010000343.1 GCA_016929495.1 Polyangiaceae bacterium
ATCCGACGGGTACACGGTGCAAGGCCGTTCGCGCAGCGCCACGCTGAGCTCGGTGACGACGTTGGCCGAAACGCGATTGTGCGCAGCGGAGGCCCCGGCCATTGCGAAGATCTCGCCCTCCGCGTACTCGTGCTTGTCCGCACTCTCCCGCTCGAGATCTCGGTACTCCCCCAAGCTCATCGTGCGCTGTTCGGCAACTGCCACGAACCTGACCGTAGCACGGCCGCGAGGCGCAGGCTCCGAGGCCTCGGCCGGGGGGACTCAGCCAACGCTTGAAGCGCCGAGTCGCCCGCCGGGGCCCGCCCGAACAGGGCCGAGAAGCCTCGAGGACGAGCCCATGCGTCCTACCCATCGCGGGGTTGGCCGCCAGCGGGTAGGATGTCATCCCATCCCATCTCCCTCCTCTGCCCGACCAAGACCACGCCGCGCGCGATGGATGCCGTTCGTGGCCGCGCTGCTCGTCGCCGTATCGTTGGGACTGCTCTTCAGCCAGGGACTCTGGCCGCGAGCGGCGCCAAAGCAGGCACCGCTGCGCGATGCCGGCTGCCCTGCGCCGTGCACGAACGGCGGCTCCGTGCCGGGCCGAACGGCGACGCGCACAGTTCGCAGGCGGAGCACACCGCTCGACGTCACGTTCTTCGTCGCCGCTGACACGCACGTCGGCTTTGGCGCCGATGACGACAAGGGACGTGATCCGCTGCTCGAACCCAACCGGCTCGACCTTCTCAACCTCCGGCAGATCCGCGCCATGAACGATCTGCCGGGTCGGCCGTATCCCAGGGAGCTCGGCGGGCGTGTGGCACGCCCGCGAGGAGTGTTCATCGCCGGAGACCTCACCGATGCGGGCGGTCCGGAAGACTATCGCCTGTTCAGAAGACTGTACGCCCCCTCGAGCGAGGGAGGATTGCTCGAGTTTCCTCTGTACGCGATGGCCGGCAACCACGACCGCCAACACGACTGGTACATCCGTGAACAGATCGCGCGCCAGTATGGCGATCGCTTCTACTCCGTCGCGCTCGACGACCTCGAGGTCATCTGCCTGGGCGAAGCCCCGGACGACACGGGGCTGCAATTCCTGAACCGCACCCTCGCTACGCTCTCGAGCGAGGTTCCGATCGTCGTCATGCTCCACTACCCCTTGGCTGGTCCGTTCTCGGATACCCAATGGTTCGGCCGGGGCAACTACCGTCAGCGGCTTGCCAAGGCATTGCAGGGCCGACCCGTGCTCGGCATCTTCCACGGCCACTACCACGCATCGGCGGCGTACGTTTGGGAAGGCTACGACGTGTACAACGTCGGCTCTCCCATGTACCTGGCCCACAGCTTCGCCGTGGTTCACGTACAGGAACACCGGATGCAGGTCGTCTCGCTGAACTACCAGCTCGGCGATTGGTGGTGGTGGCACGACAAGCCCATCCTGGGCGCTTCGGCCGAGCGCCGGGCGGTGATCGGCCGGGTCCCGAAGGGTGCGCTTCGGCCCCGACTCGCACTGTAGGGGTGGCCTGCAGCGCCGCGCGCAGGAAATTCACGAGTGAAGTCAAAAGGTTAGCCGCCGACGTAATGCGTTCCCTCGCCTGACCCGTATGTAGGGCGGGGATCCGCCTGGGTTCCCGGCACCGGTACCTGAGCCACGGACCGTAACATGCCCTACGTATTCGAGTGCGAAGCCTGCCACTTCAAAATGTCCATCTCGGACGAGATGTTCACGCGCCGTTTCGAGGGCAAGCGCGTAACCGTCAAGTGCAAGGCCTGCAAGGCCGACATCCATGTCGACGGCGCTGCGCTCGCTGCCAAGCCCCGTGCGAGCATCCCCAGGCCTGACCCTCGACCGGCCGTGTCTGCGCCGCCGGTGGAACGGGTGTCGACCGGTGCCCGCCCCCTTCCTCCGCGTGGCGAACTGCGAAAAACCCTTCTGGGAATGAGTCCGGAAGAGCTCGTGCCGCGGCGACCAGCGCCACCGCGCCGCACACGAGCATCCCTCGCCAGCGTGGACCCGCTCGGGGCTACTGCGCTGGACGCGGTGCCGGCTCAGGTCAACGGCGCGAACGTCGCGCCGGCTGGGGTCGCGAGCACGCCAGAACCCCGCGCCAGCGTGCCCCGCACGGATGGCGCCGGCGGCGATGCCTCGCCAGCGCCTGCTGCGTCCGGAGGCTTGCCCGGATCGGCTCCTCGGGACCCACCGAATGAGGGCGCGCGTGAGCCCGCGACGAGCCCGGCTCAGGCGCGTCCTGCACCGCCCCGCCGCACGCGCTCGTCATCCAAACAGAGGAAAACGGTGCTGGGCGTGGCGCCGCCCCACGGCCAGAGCGCAACAGAAGCACATTCCAGCGTGCCCCGCGCCGATGGTGCCATCAAGGACGTTCCGCCCGCGCCGGCCGCCTCCGAGGGCACGCTCGAATCGGCCCCGCGGGACCCGGCGGACGGCACGCACGAACGGGTGGCGAGCCCGGGGCAGGCGCGACCCGCGCCGCCGCGCCGCACTCGCTCCTCCTCCAAGTTGAACGCACTCAGGACAACGGTGCTCGGCGTGGGACCTGCGCAGATCCAGAGCCCGCCACAAGCCTGTGCCAGCGTGACACACGCTACCCCGGCCAGCCAAGACGAAGCGGCTGCGACGGCGCCTGCGACGATCGAGGGCTCGCTCGAATCGGCACCTCGAGGCCAACCGGATGGTGCGCCCGAGTTCGAGACCAGCCCCGCTCAGGCACTCGAGACGACGGCTGCCGAAACACCGCAGGACGTCGATCCAAACCTGCCGGCCGCAGACGCCATGGTGCCCGAGCCAGAGCCAGCATGCATACCGGACGCGGCCCCGTCCGATGTCGAGGCCGAGGCGGGCTTCTTCGACCGCGAGCCGATCACGCCCCCGATCTCCTGGGCGCCGGGCCCCCCGATCGCTGAGCGCAAACGCCCGAGGCGCGGGCGTGTGTGGGCCGCGGTTCTGGTCGGTGTGGTCGGCATCGGCAGCGGCGTGCTCGCGGCCGCTCGCTGGGTGCCGGCACACGGCTCTGGCAAAGCGCCCACCGAGGCACGGGCGAGTGCGGGAACCGCACACCCGGCGGTGTCCGTCCCGCCACGACAAGAGACGAAGCAGCCCCCCGCGGAGGCAGCAGCTGCGCAGAGCCTCGCGCCAGAGCCTGCGCCATCTCAAGCGCAGCCTGCTGCACCAGCAGCTGCCCCAGCTCGACCGCTCCCGAGCGTCGCCTCCGCCAGCGACATGTCGAGTGTCCCAGCGGCCGTGCGTCGTAATGTCCTGCAGCACCGCGTGTACCTCGCGATGAAAAAGGCGGAGGACTGCCACCGGGGCGGACGCGCCCGGGGCAAGGCGCAGGTATTCATCACCTTCGGGCCCGACGGACACGTCTCCAGGGCATGGCTCGAAGGGGAACCCGTCGCGAGCGCCCCGGTGGGCAGGTGCGTCCTGGAGCTGGCGGAGGCGGTGAAAGTGCCCCCGTACCAGGGCGAACCCTTCACGTACAGAGCCAGGGTCACGCTGCGCTGAGCTCGCCCGGGCAGGGAAACCTCGGGGCTGTACCGCCGCAAAGCCAGAATCCAGCAGGATGCTGCCTCGCTGGCCAAGCAGGGCCGAGGTGCGCTACCTTGAACGGCAGGCGATGATGCTGCTCGGCATGGCATGGCGCAATCTCTGGCGCAATGCGCGTCGCACCTGGGTGACCACGGCGGCCATGACGCTGGCGCTCTGGGTGATGGTGCTCTACTCGGGGCTCATCAAGGGCTACACGCGCGGGATGGAGCGCAGCGTGCGCGACCTCGAGGTCGGCGACATCCAGATCTTCGCGCCGGGGTATCTCGAGACGCCGTCGCTGTTCACGACGATCCGTGAGCCCCTGGCGGTCATCGAACGGCTCGAGCACGCCGGTCTGGTCGCGACGGAACGCTTGCTCGCTGGCGGACTGGCCGCGGCGCACGACCAGTCCGCCGGGGTGTCGCTGCGCGGGCTCGACGTGATGCGAGACGCTCGCGTGTGCACCATCGCTCGCGCGGTCGCCGAGGGAGCATGGCTCGAGCCGCAAGACCCCAAAGGGGTGGTCATCGGCCGTCGACTGGCCAAGGGGCTCGGGTTGCGTCCTGGGGCGGACATGGTCGTCGTGACTCAGGGGGCGGACGGCAGCGTCGCCAATGACCTGTACCGCGTCCGAGGCGTGCTCGGTCCGGTCTCCGACGGGACGGATCGCATGGCGGTCTTCATGACACAGTCGGCGTTTCGAGAGCTCTTGGTGATGCCGCATGGCGCCCACCAGCTCATCGTGCGCAGGCCTGACCGCATGGCTCTCGAAGTTGCCGCGACGCTGGCACGTCAGGCGGCGCCGGGGCTGGTCGCGCGCACCTGGCGGGAGCTGATGCCGACCGTGTCGAGCATGCTCGACTCGACGAGCTCGGTGGTACTCGTCGTGCTGTTCACCGTATACCTTGCGGTGGCCATTCTGGTTCTCAACGGCATGCTCATGGCCGTATTCGAACGCATCCGCGAGCTCGGTGTGCTCAAGGCCTTGGGCTTCGGTCCCTGGGATGTGCTCTGGCTCATCCTGCTGGAGAGCGGCCTGCAGACAGCTCTGGCTGTCGCCGCTGGCCTGGTGGCGAGCGCGCCCGGCATCCTCTATCTCTCGAAGGTCGGTGTCGACGTCGGTCGGCTCGGCGGTACGGCGGTGCTCGGCTACGCCGTACCCACGGTCTGGCGCGGTGAGTACTCGTGGAGCTCGCTACGTGGACCGGTACTCACACTCTGTTTCATGGTGTTCGCTGGCGTGATCTACCCGGCGGCCAAGGCCGCCTTGATCCGACCGGTCTCGGCGGTAAGGCACGTGTGATCGGAGAAGCGGCGGTGACCGGACCGAACCTTCGGACCATGGCGTGGCGCAATCTCGGACGCAATCGTCGTCGCACCGCCATCACCGTGGCCTCGATCGCGCTCGGCGCCTTCCTCGCCGTACTGTTTACGGCCCTCCAGGACCGCTCATTTGCCGACTTCATCGATACCGCAGCGCGCCTCGGCGGCGGCCATGTGACGGTCCAGCATGTCGGATATCTCGACACACCGAGCCTGACGCGCACCGTCGGCGATGTGGAGCCGGTGCAACGCCTTGCCCTGAAGAGGGCGCATGCACGGCACGCAGCGCCGCGTATCACCGGCCAGGCCCTGGTCGCGTCCGCGGACGACAACGTCGGCGCCATGCTCGTGGGCTATGACCCGGCCCAGGACGGCCCGCACACGCTGGGGCTGCTCGAGGGACTCCGCGCGGGACGCCTGTTTGCCACGGCGCACGACGACGGGGTCATCCTGGGCAAGACGCTGGCCGAGCGCCTTCGCGTCAATATCGGCGACAGAGTCGTCTACACCCTCACGGACAAGCAGGGGGAGCTCACCTCGGGCATGGGGCGGCTCGTCGGCATCGTCAGCGTGGGCACACCCAGCCTGGACGGCGGCCTGCTCTTGGTGCCCATCGACACGCTGCGCCGGGTCCTGGGCTATGGGCCGCGAGAAGCGACGATGGTGGCCATATTCCTCGCAGACTCGCGTTCGAGCTCCCGAGCCGCCGCGCAACTGAACCGACACGTCGGCCCGGGCCTGAAGGCGCTCACCTGGTCGGAGGTTCGACCCGAGCTCAACGCGTTCATCGCCATGAAGGTGGGCGGAGCACGCTTCATGGAGCTCGTGATCCTGGCCCTGATCGCCGCTGGCATCTTCAACACGCTGCTCGTCAGCGTCATGGAACGTGCGCGCGAATTCGGGATCATGATGGCCATTGGCTTCTCGCGCGGGCAGCTGTTCCGGCTCGTGGTCTGGGAAAGCCTCTGGCTCGGGTTGCTCGGTTTGCTTGCAGGCGGTCTGGCCACGGTCGGTCCTTACTTCTATCTGGCGCGCAACGGCGTCGATCTGTCCACAATGACGGGATCCGGTGGCGCCGAAATCGCGGGGGTCGGCTTCGATCCACACGTGCGCGTCGGCATCTTCCCCGAGAACCTCGTGGCGATCGCCGTGATCATTCTGCTAGTGACCGTGGTCACGGGACTGTACCCGGCCGGGCGAGCAGGCCGGCTCGAGCCCGTGGCCGCCATCAAGCTGGTGTGAGACAAGGCCCATGACAGACGCCCCCCGGGACGCGATCATCGAACTCGCCAAGGTAACGCGGGTGTATCGACAGGGTTCGGTCGACGTGCCCGCGCTCAGAGGGCTCGATTTCAGCGTGAACCGAGGCGAGTTTCTGGCGCTGTCCGGACCGTCGGGCTCGGGCAAGACGACCACCTTGAACCTCATTGGTGCGCTCGACAAGCCGACCTCCGGTTCGGTCAAGCTCGAAGGGCAGGACCTTGCGACGCTCGGCGCGCGTGCGCTGAGCCGCATCCGGCGCGACCGCATCGGCTTCGTGTTTCAGGCGTACAATCTGGTGCCCGTGCTCACGGCGTACGAAAACGCCGAAATCGTGTTGGCGCTGCAGGGCGTGGCGCCCGCCGCGCGACGCGAGCGTGTGCTGGACCTGCTCAGGGCCGTGGGGCTCGAAGGGCTCGAGCGCCGGCGCCCTGACGAGCTGTCCGGCGGACAACAGCAGCGCGTGGCGATCGCCCGAGCCATTGCGGCCAACCCCGCGGTGGTGCTGGCTGACGAGCCCACGGCCAACGTCGACTCGGACACGGCAGAGATGCTCCTCTCGCTCATGGGTGAGTTGAACCGCGAACGTGGCGTGACGTTCATCTTTTCCACGCATGACCCGAAAGTCATGGCACACGCTCGGCGTGTGATTAAAATCGTGGACGGTCACGTCGCCTCCGACGAGGTCGCGGCACCATGAACTCAGCGCACGTTCCAGGTCGTGTTTCGATGCGCCGCTCGCCCACGGGCAGCGGCGAGGCACCCTGGAACACGAAAGGAGGCCCGATGAAGTCGATGAGAGTGCTGCTGTTGCTCTTGACGGCCCTGCTGCTTTCGCCGCGGACGCACGCCGAAGCCACAGCCTCGGCTCGCGACATTCTCAACCGTGTCGACGATCTGTATCGCGGGCGATCCGCGCACGGGACGATGTCCATGAAGGTGACCCATCCGAACTACGAGCGCGAGCTCGTGATGGAGTTCTGGAGCCAGGGCACGGACAAGAGCCTGATTCGCATTCTCCAGCCCAAGAAAGAGCGCCGCACGTCCACGCTCAAGAACGGCAACAACATCTGGAACTACCTACCCAAGGTCGACCGCACCATCAAGATACCGTCATCGATGATGGGCGGCTCGTGGATGGGCAGCGACTTCACGAACGACGATCTGGTGAAGGAGCACCGGATGGCCGTGGACTACGATGCGCGCTTCACGTCATCGAGCGCTACCCCGAAGGACGCCATCGAAATCACGTGCACGCCCAAGCCGAACGCGCCGGTCGTCTGGGGCAAGGTCGTGGTCCGAGTGCGACGCGCGGACTTGATTCCGCTGCAAACCACGTACTACAAGGAAAACGGTGCCGAGGCTCGCCGCCTCACGTTCAGTGACGTGCGCGAGCTCGGCGGTCGCAAGCTGCCCACGACGATGACGATGATCCCGGTCGACAAGCCCGGGCACTCGACGGTCGTGACGTATCAGGAGCTGAAGTTCGACGTGTCGCTGCCCGCCAACCTGTTCACCGTGGCCCATCTCAGGAACTAGCGGGCAGCACGATGATCGTGTTTCGCCTTGCGTGGCGCAACATCTGGCGCAACCGCGCGCGTACGGCCATTGCCGGCGGCGCCATTGCCCTGAACACGGCTATCCTGATCGTGACCGTAGGGCTCACCAAAGGCATGCTGGACAAGACCGTGGAGAGTCTGACCTCGATGGCCATCGGGCAGGCGCAAGTGCACGCCGAGCTCTATCGGGCCGAACGCTCGCTGAACGATACGGTGAGCGATCCTGGGGCCATCCGCCGCGCCGCCGCACGCGCCTCCATCGCGTCGGTGTCGCGGGCCTACGGGCCTGGTCTCGCTTCGGTGGGAAACAAGTCCTCGGGCGCACTGTTCTGGGGTGTCAGCCCGCTCGACGAACGGCGCGCATTCGAGCTGCCGAAGCAGGTCCTCGTCGGTCACTACCTGTCGGATTCGCCGCCGGCCGCGTGGGGCAACAACGACGCGGTACGCGAAGTGGTCCTCGGCCGCAAGCTCGCCAAAGCGCTCGACGCGCGCGTAGGCAGCCAGCTGGTTGCGGTGGTACAGGCCCGCGACGGGTCGATCGGCAATGAGCTGTTCGCCGTCGTCGGCATCCTCAAGAGCGTCAGCTCGGACATCGACGCGAGCGCCGCCATCGTACGACAGCAGGACTACGAGCAGCTGTTCGTCGCGCCGGGAGCCGTACACGAAGTCGCTCTGACGTCCCACGGCCGTCTGTCGCCAGAAGCCGTCGTCGCTGCCGTACGCACTGCGAGCGCACACAATGAGCTCCTGTCGTGGAAAGAGCTGGCACCGGGACCTGCCCAGATGCTCGGGGTCTTCTCGTCCGTGATGGGGATCCTCGGGCTCATTTTCGGTCTGACGGCAGGCAGCAGCGTCATGAACAGCATGCTGATGTCGACGTTCGACCGCTTGCGCGAGTTCGGCGTGATCAAGGCGCTCGGCGGTACGGCGTGGCGCATCGTCCGGGACGTCGTGTCCGAAGCGGCGCTGATGGGCCTGTTGTTCGGCACCCTCGGAGCCGGACTGGGCGTTCTAGCGAACACGTACCTTGAACACCATGGTCTCGACTTGCACACCGGCGACCACTTGGCGCTCTCGGGGATCGCGTTCGACCCGGTCTGGCGCGCGTCGCAGTCGCCCGGCGCCGTGGTCGGTTCGGTGGCATTGATGTTCGTCGTCAGTATCGTGGCTGCGCTGTATCCCGCGCTGAAGGTCGCACGCCTCGATCCGGTCATCGCCATGACGGAGCCCTAGCGTCTATGGGGCACGAAAGTCATGCAAGACGAGTCACGTTTCGGATCTGATGCCTCTGGTCGAGAGTCGACAGCCATGGATCGACGGTCCGGACCGCGGCAATTCTCCGCTCTTGACTCACGGCTTTCGACTGTCGACGCGGGCTCCCGCACAACAGTCAGCGCAACCTATCAGGTAGCAGCATGACCTGTCGGGCCGGGGCGGAGCCCCGTTAGGAAGGAACGCATGACGCAACTGTTGCTTCTGTCCTGGCGCAGCATCTGGCGGCACCCGCGTAGAACCGTGCTGACCATAGCGTCGATGTCCCTGGCGCTCGCGCTGGCCGTGGTGTTCCTGGCGATCGGCGATGGCCTATACGGGCGGTTGCTGCACGAGGTTCTGCGCATGCAGAGCGGTCAGCTGACGGTCGAGCACGCTCGCTACCTCGACGCGCCGTCCGTGAACCTGGCAGTCGACCGCGTCGCCACGCTGCGAGCCAAGCTCGAGCGCCTGCCAGCGGTCGCCACGACGAAGGTTTTGGTCGTCAGCCAGGGCGTCGCCAATTCGGCCGATGGGGCCGTGGGCGTCGCGGTCGTGGGTGTCGAGCCCACGCGCGAAGCGGCGCTCTCCCCACTGCCCAAGCGCCTGGTGGCTGGACGCTACCTGGACGACCAAGACGATCGGAGGGCGGTGCTCGGCGTCGAGAGCGCCCGGCAGCTCAAGGTCGGCGTTGGCGACAAGCTAGTGCTTTCCGGCAACGACGTCGATGGCCAGCTGGTGCAGGAGATGGCGCGCGTCAAGGGCATCTTCCGAACCGGCGCGCTCGAGCTGGACGGACACCTGGTGCAGGTTCCGATCGGTTTTGGCCGCAAGCTGTTCGGCCTGCGCCCCGAGCAAGCGACCGAGGTCGGCATCCTGCTCGACAGCCCGGATGCGGAAACGCCCATGCTCGAGCAGGTTCGGACGCTGCTCCGCAATCGCCAGGAGCTTGCTGTCTGGCCCTGGCAGAAGATCATTCCCGAGCTATCCACATTCATGAAGGTGGACAAGGGCTCGAACGTGGTGTTCCAGGTGGTAATTCTGTTGATGGCAGCGTTTACCATTTTCAACACGGTGCTCATGTCGGCGCTGGAGCGAAAGCGTGAGTTTGCAGTCATGCTCGCACTCGGCACGCCACCGCGGCGCGTGAAGTTTCAGCTCCTGCTCGAGTCGGTTGCGCTCGGAGCGGTCGGAAGCCTGGTCGGTGTGCTGCTCGGCTCGGGCGTCTCTGCGTGGCTGGACGGCTACGATCTGACGCGATGGTTGGGTGATGGAATGGAGGTCGGAGGCTTTCTGATGGATCCGGTATTGCACCTCAAACTGACGCTGCTGACCACGGTGGGATTGGGCGCAGCCATGACCGCTGCGGTCGCGCTGATGAGCCTGGTCCCGATGGCCCGACTCAAGCACATTCGGGTGACGGATGCCTTCCGCTGAGGATGCCATGGAAGCGATAGTGAGGCTCGAGAACGTCGTACGCGACTACCAGCAGGGTACGACAACGTTGCGTGCGCTGGACGGGATCGGTCTAGAGATCCATCGTGGGGAGTTCGTGGCGGTGGCCGGCCCTTCGGGGTCGGGAAAGACCACACTGCTCAATGTCATCAGCGGCCTCGATCGGCCCACATCCGGCACGATCATCGTCGATGGGCAGAACCTCGGTACGATGAGCAGGAGCGGGCTGTCACGCCTGCGGCTCGAGCGCATTGGCTTCGTGTTCCAGGCATACAACCTCTTGCCCGTGCTCACCGCCTACGAGAACGCGGAATACGTGCTGCTGATGCAGGGGTTGGGACAGCGACAGCGCCGCGAACGGGTGATGCGCCTGCTCGAGCGCGTGGGGCTGAGCGGGCTCGAGAAACGGTTCCCGCGCGAGCTCTCCGGTGGACAGCAGCAGCGGGTGGCCGTCGCACGTGCCATGGCGGCCGAGCCCGCCCTCGTGCTGGCGGACGAGCCCACGGCCAACCTGGACTCGCGGAGCGCCGCCGAACTGATGGACCTGATGCGCGAGCTCAATGCCGAGAAGAACATGACCTTCGTGTTCTCCTCGCACGACCAGAACGTGATGCGGCGCGCTGCGAGGCTCATCTCCCTCAAAGACGGCGCCATCGCCCGGGACGGCAGCCCCGAGAGTCTCCGTGCCGACGCATAGACCCGACGCCCCGAGGGCTGGGCACGAAACGCGGCATGGCTTGCTCGTGCCCTGGAGGACTGGCGCCCGAAGGGCGGTCGGGCTGGGCTCGCTGCTCGCGGTCGTGACGTGCTCGGGCGAAGCCTCGGCTTTGTACGAAGACGACGACGGCGCCCTGACGCTCGACGCCAACTTCCGAAACATGACAGCGCTCGTACTGCCGCGTGCCTCCCTGGGCCCGTCGGGCCGGGACAGCGCCGGCCTGAACGCGAGTGCGCTGCGCCTGACTGCTGATGGAGCTCCGGCGGCGTGGTTCTCCTACGAGCTACACGCCGTCCAGGACATGTCGATGGTCACCGCGCCCGAGGCGCTGGAGGGCTTGAGCTTCGCGGCACCAGAAACGCAGCGCTATCGCCTGGCAGAGCTCAGCTCTACGTGGATCGCGGACCCGAACGTTCGGGCCCGGCTCTGGATCGACAGGGCCAGCGTCAAGTACCGCCTCGGTCGCGCCGATATCGAACTGGGACGCCAGGCGATCACCTTCGGCAAGGCGCACTTCTGGAACCCGCTCGACGTGTTCCTGCCGTTCGACGCGAGGCAGTTCGACCGCGAGTACAAGCTGGGAGTCGACGCGCTGCGCGTGGACGTTCCGATCGGCCTCACGTCGGGCCTCAACCTGATCGCCGCGCCCGGCCGGGTCGACGGCGCCCGGGTCACCGCGCGCTCGTGGTATGGCTCGGCCGCGCTCGTGCACGCGTTCACCAACGTGGCGGACTACGATCTGGCGCTGCAGGCCGGCAAGATCTACGGCGGCACCCAGTTCGGCGGCGGCGTAGCCGGCCAAATCGGGCCCATCGACGTGCGTGGCGAAGCGACCTACGTCCGTACCCTGCACGAGCGCGCGGACCGCGTGCCCCTGCCGAACCATTGGGTGGCTGTCGCAGGCCTCGGGCTCACCTTCGACAGTAGTCTCACCCTGGACGCAGAATACCTCTACAATGGCGCTGGAGACGACGACTCGCTCACCGCGGCCCTGGCGCGCGTGAGCGCCGGTAGGTCGCTGCAGATGAGCGAGCACGTCGCGGGTGCCCTGGTCAGCTACGACCTGTTGCCGATCTTGACCGGTTCGGCAGCGACGCTCGTGTCTCTGTCCGACGGCTCTTTCGTCGTCCAGCCCGGTCTCACCTACTCGGTCTCGGACGAGTCCGATCTGCTTGCTGGCGCGCTCGTCGCCTTTGGCAAGCGCCCCCGGTCAGGCGCCGGGCTGGTCCCCGAGCTGCGCAGCGAGTTCGGAACGTATCCCAACGTCGGCTACGCGCAGTACCGGTGCTATTTCTGAGCTGGACCGATACGTCCGGGAGGATCTCCCCCGCCCCTCAACCCCGCAGCACCATCAGCACGATGAACGTCGCATAGAGCCCCACGGCGATCCCGCCGTGGGCCCGTGACACGACGCGGTCGCCGCGAATGAATGCGGCTGCCAGGACGGTCATGACCGCCAGAAAGACGAGCTCGACGTCCAGCGTCCGAAGCGGCGCCGCTATGGCGCCAGCGATCCCGGCAGCGCCGAGGCAGAGCGATACGTTGAATATGTTGGAACCGACGACGTTTCCGATCGCCAGGTCCGAGTGGCCGCGAGCAGCGGCGACCGCGCTCGTCACCAGCTCCGGCACCGAAGTCCCGACCGCAACGATGGTCAGCCCGACGACCCGCTCGCTCATTCCGAGCGCATGTGCGACCGAAACGGCGCCTTCCACGAGCAGATGACCACCCACGAGCAGCACGACCAGTCCGAGGGTCGCCGTGACCAGGGAGCGGACGATGCCGCGTGGCCCGCGGGCGACGGCCGCGTCCGTGTCTTGGTTCGCCAGCTCTATCTCGGGACGGAACGCCGCTGCAGACGCGGCGTGCGCATCGCGGATCATCCACGCGGTGTAGCCCAACGCGGCCAGCACGAGCCCGCCCGCTTCCAGGCGCCCGATCGTGCCGTCCCATAGCAGAACGGGTAGCAGGGCTGCGCTCAGCAGGAGCACGGGCAGTTCGCGTCGGCGCATCGCTGCATCGACTCGCGCCGGACGGATGAGCGCCGCGATGCCCAGGATGAGCCCGACATTGGCGACGTTCGAGCCGATGACGTTTCCCAGCGCGACCCCACCATGGCCGGTGGCCGCGGCCTGAACGCCGACGATCACCTCGGGAGCAGAGGTCCCGTAGGCCACGACCGTCAGACCCACCAGGATTTCGGGTACCCGCAGGGCCCGTGCCAGCGCCGACGCGCCGCCCACGAGCCAACCCGCTCCGAAGTACAGGAGCAACCCTCCGCCCAGCAGCTGGAGCCAATCGGTCACGTTCCGGACCACTCTACTACCGAGGCAGTGCGATAGCGTGCCTGCCTCCACTGCACCGCCGGCCGAACGCGAAGATCCTCTCACCAAAGCCCACCCACCTGGACCGTTTCTGGACACGGGAAGAGGTGATGGAACCTAGAAGACCCGCAGACAGGACCCTCGGCCTGCTCGCCAGCGCAAGCCTGTGCACAGCCCATTGCCTGTGCCTTGGCTGTTCTGGCCAAAAGACCAGCCGTTCTGCGGGGGCAGGCGGGCAGGTGGAAATCGGCGGCGAGGCTGGTGGCCAGTCCGTGGGTGGCGATGCGGGCAGAGCCACCGCCACGGGCGCTGTGTCGTCTGGAGGAAACGCCGGTTCCGGCGGGACGACGCTGACCGGCGGCACAGCGGGCGACCGCGGCTCCGGCGCATCGGGAGGGATCACGAGTCAGGGCGGAAGCTCAGCCGAGGCAGGTACCACGCAGGCCGGCGCAAGCGCTGTCACGGGTGGGAGAGGTGGCTCGGGCGGCGCCACCGGCACCAGCGGTGCTTCCGATGGCGGCACAGGTGGACGCAGCAGCGCCCAGGGCGGTCGCGGAGGAGCAACCGGTGGCAGCGCGACCGGCGGAGACTCTGGCACGGGCGGCTCGACCGGCGCCGGCGGCAGCACCGCGAACGGCTCCGACCGGTGCGACGTGGGCGTCTACGATTCGGCGTCGCCGCCCAAGGTGCTGTCCCTCACGGGCAGCCTCGGTTGCCACGATCCTTCGGCCCTCCCCGTCGACGACACCTACTACCTCTTCTGCACGGGACTCGGTGCCGAGACGTCCACCGACATGAAGTCCTGGAGATCTGCCGGCAGGCCCTTCGGTGTCCCCTCGTGGCTCACGAGCAAGGTTTCGGGCGTCGGCGATCTGTGGGCGCCGGACATTTCCGAATTCGGCGGCAAGTACCACCTGTACTACGCCGGCTCGACCTTCGGCTCGAACAAGTCGTGCATCGGGCACGCCACCCGAAGCTCGATGGCCAGCGGGTCGTGGATCGACGACGGCGAAGCCACGATCTGTTCCAACGTGGGCACCAACGACAACTGGAACGCCATCGATCCCAACCTGGCCGTCGACACGGACGGCACGGCCTGGCTGGCCCTCGGTAGCTTCTGGAGCGGCCTCAAGATCATCCAACTCGATGCGTCGGGCAAACCAGTGGGCACGACCGTCACCTCCATCGCCAACCGCCCGAGCAATGGCGGTGCCCTGGAAGCGCCCTTCATCGTCCGGCGCTGCGGCTACTACTACCTGTTCATGTCCTGGGATAGCTGCTGCAAGGGCGCCAGCAGCACCTACAATATCCGTGTGGTGCGCGCCGCGAGCATCACCGGTCCCTACGAGGACAAGGAGGGAACAGCGGCCACGCAAGGAGGCGGCACGCTGATAGCCGAAGGCGACTCCGCATTTGCCGGGCCGGGCGGGCAATCCGTGATGTTCGTCGGCAACAACGCGTACCTCGTCTACCACGCGTACGCCAAGCCGAGCGGCGCCATCACCCTGCGGATCGCGGAGCTGTTCTGGGATTCGAGCGGTTGGCCCGTTCCGGTCGGGCCGTAGCCCAGGCTTGCCGTGACCATCAGCGGGACGCCAGCGCGTCGAGCATGGCAAGTGCCTCCTGGTCCTGCTCTTCGGCGACGAGCCGCATCAGCCTGGCGCCGGTCGGTCGGGCCGCGTTGGCAGGCACGACACGAAACCCCGACCCGCTGGGTACGACCCATACCTTCACGCCTGGCGCTTTCGAGACCCTGGGCGGCCGAAGCGCGGGCTGTTTGGGCAGCTCGGGCATCACGACCGCCTGTGCAGCTCGCTCACTGGGAACGTCCACGAACCACTCGGTGCGCACCACCCGAAAGCCGTCCCGGGTGCGCACGCTGACGGCAGGAACACTCAGTGGGATGGACTCGTCGCGCACGTTGCACCAGCTTGTGCCGGGGGCTGCGCGGGAGGGTGGGGGTTTGTTCCGTGTCATGGTCAGCCCGTCCGTCCAGGGGCCTGTCGTGCCTCTGATTCCTTCTGCTTCGAGCACTTCCGACGACTCTCGGGTCGCGCGAGGGACGAGCGCGACAGTTGCCGTCCCCAAGCAATGACGGATGTCCGCGCCTTGACTTAAGTCGTGTGGCGCGCGTGACGCCGGCCTGGCCGACAGGCGAGGGGATGAAACCCCGACCGCTCCACGCTACTCGCAGCGCATCACCCGGATGATCTGTAGACTGGACAGGTCTCCCCAGGCGTAGGCCCACCCGACGTCGCCGTTCGGATACGTCGCCCAATCGTCGAGGCCCCCGGCCTGGGCGGTGATGGCGACGGGCCCCTCCGTGACCGACCCATTCGTGTCGAGCTCCGCAATCGTGAGACTGGTGTCCGGACCCCATCCGGCGAGCAAGCCGTCGCCGTACGCGGCCAAGTGAGCGTACGCCGCGCTGCTGTTCGGTAGTGTGACACGTCCGGACGGGCTGCCGTCGTTGCTGATGTGAACGAAGACCACTTCCGTGCTCGCGAAGTCGAGCCAGAAGCCATCGGGGGCCGGGACCAGGCCTCCGAGCTTGGTGCCCTCGCCCATGTTGGTGATCGAGGGCTCATTGCTGACCTCTCGGCGATTGTTGAACCAGATGCCGGCCCCTGGATACGTGTCGGATGTACAAATCGGCGCCCACGTCGCTGCGTTGTGCGCGAGCCGTTCGTCGAGGCTGTGACTGCAGCCCCAGTCCCAGCCGCCTGACATCAGGGTCCCCTCGGGACTGATGAACGAATAGTGGTCCCCTTGATGATTGCCCTGGGCGCCGAAGTTGCCGGTTTGTCCGAAGTAGGCGGCGTACTGAGTTCCGGACCATGCGAGCCGCCCGTTGTGGGGCCAGTCATCGATCCAGCGGTCGCCGTCGCTCGTGTGGGCGTTGCCTCCAACGAGCGACAGCGTGGCTTGCTCGGCGCCGGCCTCGCTCAACCGGACGAAGACCATCGCGTCGTCACGCACCACGAGCAGCGCGGACCCGTCGTCATGCGCGACGAGCCCGCGAACTTGCGTGCCCGCAACCGTCGCGTCATCGCCAGCCCTCTGATCGGACTCGTCCAGGGGCGTGACGTGGACGTCCGTTCCATCGGTCCACGCCACCTTGGCGAGCCCGTTGGGCGACGTGGACAGGATGACGGGCAGCCCCGTCGAGCCCCACTCGCCGCCGCCCCAGCGGCTTTGGCCCAGACTGACGCTGGGAGAGACGGCGACCGTCGTGACCTTGACCCGGTCAGCCAAGGGCGTCGAGCAGGCAACGGCCACGCCCCCTGTCCCAGGCGCGCCCGCCTCGGCCGTGCCGCCGCTCGACACACCACCGGTCGCGGCGCCACTTGAGCTCGTCCCACCCGTGGTCGTATCCACGCCACCGGTGGCAGTACCGCCCGTCGCCGTTCCGCCCGTGGCAGCGCCGCCCGTCGCCGTTCCGCCCGTGACAGCGCCCCCGGTCGCCGTTCCTCCCGTGACAGCGCCGCCCGTCGCCGTTCCGCCCGTGACAGCGCCGCCCGATCCGGAAGCACCCGCAGCGCCGCTGCCCTCGCCCGTGCCCGCTTCGGAGTCAGCGCCCGTTGAATCGTCCCCGGACTCCGAGCTCGTCCGGCATCCAAGCAGAGCGAACCCTACGGATGCTGCAAGACACGCTGCGCACAGCCAGCCCTTCTCCGACCCCGGTGTCTTTGTCATCGTGTTGTCTCCGGCGCCATGGCACAGTCTGGGCGCCACGGGCGCCATTTCGCAACAGACCACGGCACGCCACTTCAACCGCACGGCACAAGTCTGGTTTTGTCGGAAGTGTGGACCCGGCCTGACCCTCCAGGAGCCCGACTGGCAACTGCCTGCGATCCGGTCGGTTGTCTGGTAGCAGAAGTCGCAGGGACATGCAGCGGGGTGGCAGCGCATGGTCGGGCGCCTGCTCGCTGATGGCAGCCCAATCCAAGAGGCTGCCTCTCATGGGCAAGCCGTTGCCTCCGGCAGGCAAGGCGTTGCCTTTCGGTGGCAAAGCGTTGCCTACGCGAGGCATCGTGTTGGCATTGGCGGGCACGGCGTTGCCTCTCAGTGGCAACGGCTTGCCTCGGCCAGGCACGGCGTTGCCTCTCGGTGGCAACGGCTTGCCTCTGACAGGCACGGCGTTGCCTCCGGTAGGCAGAGGCATTGGCTCCGACA
>JAFGIS010000004.1 GCA_016929495.1 Polyangiaceae bacterium
ACCTCTCGAGCGAAGTTCCGACCGATCGGGAGGGCACCGAGCGAACGCAGCCGACGGACCTCGGCCCCTACGAGCGCTGAGATGGCTCGCCACACGCGACGCTCGGCTGCCGTCGCATGTCGGGGCTGGCTCGGTCCGAGTGCTGCAAACGAACCGCTGCCTCCATGGAGTCGAGGTCGAGAAGAAGTATCTCGGTCGCCGCGCGCGCTGTGACCGAGACGGCGCGTTCGGCCGAGACGCCGACGCCGTCGCCCGTGGTCAGCACGAACTCGTCGAGGCCGACCTCTCCGTGAACGAGGTGGAGCCACACGCTTCGCCCTGGGTGGATTTCGTGCGCCACGTGCTGTCCGGGCTCGAGCAAGGCCGAGCAGATCAACGTATCCTGGTGGATTTGCAGCGAACCGTTTCGGGCATCGGGCGATGCGATGACACGCAGGCGGCCCCTTCGATCCGCTGCGCTGAATCGCCTCTGCTCGCGACGTGAGTCCAGCCCAGCCGCGGTGGGCCGCAGCCAGATTTGGAAGACGTGCGCCCAATCGGTCCGCGACGCGTTCTTGTCGCTGTGGCGGATCCCGCGGCCAAAGCTCATGTGGTGGAACTCGCCTGCACGCAGAACACCCAGCCGCCCCATCGAATCCTCGTACGCCAGCGCGCCCTCACGAACGTAGGTGATGATCTGAATGTCGTGACGAACCCGTGGCGGGATTTCTGTGTCGGGGGGCAGACGGCTCTCGTTGAGCATTTCGAGCGCACCGAAACCGTCGGCGAGCGGCGTCGTCGGAGCATTGGGATGGAACGTAAGCCAGAGCTCGCGGCTGCCGCGTAGGTCGTGGTGGCGCTCATTGGCCCGGCGTATCGTGATCATCGGCCCGCGCTCCTTCGGACGCCCTCGCCGTGGCCGTCCGTCTGGTTTCCGATCGCTTCCGAGGGCCATCGCCCGCACCCGTGCGACGGCCGCCGGAGACGCTCCAACAGGTGCACTACGGCCTGTGTGGCCAGACGTGACACCTCACGCGAATCGTCGCTGCAGAGCGCGGCCTCGTCGAAGACGGCGGCGACGAGTTGGCCCAGCGGCGCGGTCGTGTGAGCGTGGGTTCTCATGGACTCTCTTTCGCTTTCACCCGCTTCGCCGTGACGAGGAGGTTCACCGCGAGCACGGCGCTTGCCGCCGAGGCGACCACGGCGAATCCCAGGGCAACGGCCCCGAGCAGGAGCATTCTGTTCAACATGACCGGGTCCTTGGGTTGCTACGCCGCGACGCCGTCTCGCTCGGGGAGCGGGGTCAGCTTCGTCCAGCAGTAGCCGCAGACCGTCGCCGCGCGCATGCCCGTGTGCTTGCAAACCGGGCACTCTCGCCGCTCGGGCTCCGGACCCAGCGCCAGCTCCTGAACGAGGTTCGCGAAGGCCGCGGCCAGAGCGCTCGGTGGACCAGGGCCAGCGTCGGCACTCGTCTGGCCCGGAAGGCGCGAGATCTCGCGCTCGACGGCAGAGACGATGACGCGAAGTCGAGAACGCGTGCCCTGTGGGATGCTCGAGTGGGGGCTGTCCATGGAATCACCTCTGGCCTTTAGCTATGCATCTTGCGGGCCATCGGTCCGTCGGCACGTGTGTTGGCGTCTCGAAAGGATGGCAGCACCTTGCTGCGCACCGCACGGGCCGCAACCCCCTCGGCCTTCACCGCTGATTCGGATGATCGGGATTGTCCGTGGCGGCGCTCCAAACGTCGCCCAGCTGTCTTGCGTCCGATGCATCAGCCCATTGGCCGTTCCATCGGGGCGGCACCCCTGTGTGGGCCGCGTATCGCGTGGTTCATGCCATCAAAATGAAGTACCGTTCACATCAATTTGAAGGAGTGGACGGCCGATGCAGGTTGACGGACTGGACCACAGGGAGCTGCTGGAGCTCGACCCAGAGGGCGGGGTGATCCGGTTCGCCGGGCAACGGGCACTGCTGCTCGACGCGGTGGCGATGGGGTTGTTGCGCAAGTACCTGACCGAGAACTTCGGCCTCGCTGCCGCCCGCGCGGTGCTCACGCAGTTCGGCTTCGCCCATGGTTGGCGCCTGGCCGAAGCGGTGCAAGCCGAGTTCCAGTGGGACAGCGCCGAAGACTGGCGCCGCGCGGGTACCCGCATCCACGCGCTCGAGGGGCTCTTTCGCGTCGAACCCGCGGACAGGAGTTTCGTCTCGAAAGAGGGGGTGATGGTGGTCGCTTCGTACGAGGCAGAGCAGCACCTGCTGCACTTTGGTCGCTCCGATGTACCGGTGTGTTGGACCATCTGCGGTCTGACCAGCGGTTACATCAGCCGGAGCCACGGCAAGGAGATCTACGTTCTCGAAGACCGCTGCATGGGCAAGGGCGATGGGGCTTGCCACTTGCTCGGGCGCACCCGTGAGGAGTGGGGCGACGAGCGTGCCGAGGAGCTGCGGTTCTTCGAGTCGACTCGGCTCAAGGAGTGCCTGGACGTCTCACTTCGACGGGTGACCGAGACGCTGAAGGCGACCGAGCGGAGGCTCTTCGAGCACCGCCGGGCGCTGGTCCGCGTGGCGCGGGACGTTACGGAGCCCCTGGGGGTCATCGCCAGGAGCCCCAAGATGCGGCAACTCTTGGACCTGTCCCGCCGCGTGGCCGGCGTCGACTCGACGGTCCTCATCACCGGCGAGAGCGGGACCGGCAAGGAGCGGATTGCGCGGCTGGTCCACGATGAGTCCATGCGCGCGACGGGTCCGTTCATGGCAGTCAATTGCGGCGCCATTGCCGAGACCCTCCTCGAAAGCGAGCTCTTCGGACACGCGCGCGGCGCCTTCACGGGCGCGACGCGGGACCGACCGGGCCTGTTCGAGGAGGCCAACAGCGGGACGCTCCTGCTGGACGAAGTCGGCGAGGTCTCGTCGGGAATGCAGGTCAAGCTGCTACGGGTGCTCCAGGAAAGGGAAATCCGACGCGTCGGCGAAAACAGGAGCCGCCGGATCGACGTGCGCGTCGTGACCGCCACGAACCGGGATCTCGCTCACGGCGTGGCCGCCGGCACGTTCCGGCAGGACTTGTACTACCGGCTCAAGGTCGTCGAGCTGTACGTGCCACCGCTCCGCGAGCGCCGAGACGACATCCTGCCGCTTGCCCGGGTGCTGCTCGCCGACGCGGCGATGCGCATGAGGCGCAAGATACTGGGACTCGCTCCGCGCGCCGCCGACCAGTTGCTGCGCTACGAGTGGCCGGGCAATGTGCGCGAGCTCGAGAACGCCATGGAGCGCGCCGTCGCGCTCGCACAGGGCAGCCGCGTGGAACTCGAAGACCTACCGGAGGAGGTCCGCCAGGCCGCGCCCGCGCCCGTCCCGACCCGTGGGGGCGTGCGGCCGCTCGATGACATCGAGAAGGAGTACATCCTCGCGGCGCTGGAAGTGAACGGCTGGAACCAGACGCATACCGCCGAACAGCTCCAGATCGGGACCGCGACGCTGTACCGCAAGCTCAAACGCTTTGGGATGATTGGCAGCACTCACCCCAAAGCGCGCCCCTAGTCGAGGTACCCCCCGATCACCGGAAGCGGGGTTGTGCAGAACCAAACAAGAGGCGCCCTTGGCCATGCGCCGCCGGTGGGTGGTGCGCTCGCATCGTGCATTCGAGGCGCCACACGAAGTCGCTCGCGTATCGCGGGCGCCATTGACCATTGCCGAACCACAACGACCGTAGCTCCTCGGCAGCAGCCAGTATCATGCGCACCATGGTCGACCGGTGGCCCAGGCGGTGACCCGCCTGGATGGCTTCGGTGGGCGTGGCGGGCCACCGAGTAGCTGCGATGAAACCGGCAATGCGGTGCGGCCAACACGGATCGTTCATGGGCTCGAACTGGCATTCGGTCATGATGGGCTCCCCTGTCGTGGCGCCGGCCTTCACTGGCTCGCGATCCTCGTGGGTTTCGTTTCGAGTAGCCCGACAGCTGGAGCCTATAGATTTGCGTTTCCCGCGGGTGAGCGCAAGGGCTCAGTTCATCGGGTGGGGCCAACCCAGCGTCGCTTTTTGCGACGTCAGACGCTCGCACTTCCTACTGGTCCCGGGTGCCCGCAGGCCCCAAGTACATAGCGACGAAGTCGAAGGCCGGCGCGCCGGTACCGATGCGGTGTCGACAGCGCGGCGGCCACGTGCGGCGACGTCCTGAGCGGCCAGCAGAAGTCATTCGGCAATCCGCCTTCGCGTGCGAGGTTCATTGGCAGCGCTTTCGGTGATGGCCACGTCGTCGGTCGGCCGGCATTCTCGGCTGTGGAGCTCAAGGCAATTGGACGAGGTCAACGGGCCATGTGGAATCGACAACACCAGACACATGCAGCGGCGGCCCGCGAGGAGCGGCGCCAGCGAGAAGACAGGGCTCCACGCCCAGACCAGGAGCAACAGGAAGAACCGCGTCACCGGGCGACTCTACCACGGTCGAAAATCGCCAATGATTTCGGGCTGGACGGGTTTTCGCGGAGCACGGGTGCAGCATGGCGAGACCCGGCGCAACCGATGCGGCAACGACGGAGCCCGCCGAAGGGACGCTCATTCCGGACGTCTCTAGACTATCCAGGTCCAGAGGAAGTTGAACCTCCGCTGAAACCACGGCTCGCCACTGACGTACTGGTAGTCGAAGCGGACCTCGTAACTAGATTCCGTCCCCAGAGACCAAACGTAGTCCTTCCATCCGTAGTAGACGCGGCCGTTACTGGGATGGGGTTCCCACGCGGATCCGTCTTCTTCGACCCAGAGCCCAGTGGAGCTCTTGAAGTCCCAGTCCCGCTGGTAGTAATGAGAATTCCCATCCGTGCCATTCTTCCATATCATGGCCATGATGCTGGTAATGCGATAGTCTTGTGATGGATCCGCCACAAGCACGGGGAGATTGTACAGCCTGCAGTACGTGCCACAACTGGCACTGGATGTCTCTTTGTACCAGCTACTCGAGAATTCATGGCCATCGGTGGACACCCAATCGACGATGGCGCCGCGACACGCAGTAGCGTGAACGGCCGAGGCGTCCGAAGCGATGAGAACGGCGGCAGTCGCAGCTAGTGCACCCACGAATCTGATCATATCGTTCCTCCGTTGCAGTTTTCACACACCACGGAGCCCTTGGCTTCAGGAGAGCGCTGGCAAGCGACCGTTGACGAAAGGCTCCCTGGGCAAGAGCGAGTCGTGCTCGTGCTTCATATTGCGCCGCCGGGAGCGTGGCAAGCCCCATGTGATGAGCGGTAGGCTTTCGGTGACGAACGGCTGCTCCTCGACCACCGCATCAGTCCGGCAAACGCAGGAAACGCTCGTCGTTCCGGGCTCGGCAGCTTCCGCTTGCACCGCTCATCACCAGATTTCCACCATTCATCACATTGACCTTGCTCTGCGCTCCAGCGAGTGGTTTCTGCCGCGATAGGAGTACCGTTCCATGAATCTGGTATGGCGATGGCGAATGGGCGCACTGCTCGTGCTATCCGTCGGTGGCGGCTGCATCCTTTGCTTCACGGTCGGAACTGGCCGCGGGCAGCCTCGGACCGATGCGCAGGTGAGTGCTCCGGCACTGCGGGGGAACCAGGACGCGCGCGCGGACGATACCCGCATACTAGATGCTGCCCAACTGCGCCACATCCTCGGACAAGGCTTCGCCAGCGCGGCAGAGGAAGCGGCGCGTCGGGTTGAGCAAGAAGCGCAACCCGAAACAGACATGGACGATGAGACCCAGGTTCACGCTCCGGAGCCAGTCGAAGTCGCACGAGAGGCGATTCGAAATGGCGTAATCCGCGGCTTTCCGGTCAGCGAGGTGCCCCACCTCTTCGATAGGATGATGGCCGACGAGCCCGCAGACGCTGCCTGGACGGAGCAGATGGCCCACGATGTCGGCGAAGCGCTGCTGGCGAGTGAAGCGCAGGGTTCGAGTGTGAAAGAAGTCACCTGCTCGAAGACGATCTGCAGGATCGTGACGAGCCATGGCTCCTCGGATGACGCTCGCGAGTTCTGGCACTGGGTTGGCAAGAAAGCGGCCTGGTCCGGTCCGGGGCATCGCTTCACCGAGCCCATGGAAGGGGGCGTCGAGAGCACCTACTACATGGCGCGACGGGGCAATGACGAACGCGTGCACGATGCCCTCTATGATCGGATCTATGGCGAGGTGACCGGCAAGGAGGTAGGCTCCATCGATCCCACCGACGAACAGATCCGTGAGGCACTGGCTCTGGCCGAGAGCGCTCCATGAGCGTCCGGCCTTGCTAGGCATTGCAGCCGCTCGGTGGGCTGGCTACCTCGTCCGGCGTCTGCCCACGGAACGCGAATCGAGGCAAGCCAGCAAGGCGCGGTCCATGGGCCGGTGGCGGTCCGAGAACTCGGCGGGGGCTAAGGCCGCGTCTCGATACGGCCACGTCAGGGCAGCTGCCGCTGCCGTTCGCCTGACTCGAACTGCCCGCGCGGATGGGTGGCGCTTGGGTTTGCGACAGCGAGCTCGGGGCCGAGGTGCACGCCGTCACGAACATGCCGACGCGGATCGCACCGGATCGCTGGCGACCGGCGCGCTGGTGGCGTTCGGGGCGGGTCCCATGGCGGCTCCGAGCGCTGCCAGAGGCTGGCTGGCTTGGTGGCCTGGCCCTGGCTCCGGGGAAAGGGCAGTCCGTTTGCCCTATGCGCGGTTCGTGACAGCGAGCTCGAGGCCGAGGTGTAGGCCTTCGCGAATATGTCGACGCCGATCGCGGGGGCTCGCTGCCGCGTGAGCGTGCAGGTGGGGCTCGCAGCGGGTCGCATCACGGCGGCGAGCGCTGCCGCAGGCGAGCTGGCTCGGTGACCTGCCGCTGGCTCCGAGGAAAAGGGCAGTTCATTTGTCCTAGGCGCCCAGGGCAAGCGAGGCCGAGTCCGTGGCTGCGGAAGCGTCGATCACGATCGCCAGGTCGAGCCCGCCCTCGGCCAGCGGAACGTCCG
>JAFGIS010000344.1 GCA_016929495.1 Polyangiaceae bacterium
ACTGTGCGGACGGCAACTCGCCCGGAGCGGCACTTCCCGGATTCCTTCATCACCGTGCGCCTGGCCGTCGCGCGCATCCTGGCCACATGGTTACCCCGATGTCCCCTGTGTCACCGGCCGCGATCGGCGGGACCGCCTGGTGCACATGCCCATAAAGACCGACGGAGAACTCAATTCTTCAACCAGTAGTGTTAGGGACGCCCCCTAGGGCCCGGGCCAGGCTGGTCATCAGTTCATGGACCATCGCGGCAGAGTATCAGGAGAGCTTGGGGCCGTGGGCATCAGATCGCCCGGTGGTCGCGGGCCAAACGCTCGGGTTCCGCATCACGGCCCGAGTTTTTGCGGCACACAACCCAAACGAAGAATGCTCGGCTCTCATGGCAGCCGAGTGTACCCGCGATTCCCTTCGGGGCGCGCGAGAATCAGATGGCGCACACGCGGACGCCGGTGGCGTCCGGTGCGGCGCAGAAGCCGTCGGCGCCGCAGTCCAGGAGATGAGAGGCGCACTGCCGCTTGCAGAAGCCATCTCGGCAAACCATCGGCGCCGACGGAGTGCTGCACTCGTCGTCTGAAGAACAGAGATCGCCTGCCGTTCTCCAGGGAGACGCTCCCACGGCGAAGGGAAGCAACGCGCTGGCGGCCACCAGGCTGCCCGTATCGAAAGCCTGCGCCTGCAGGTAGAAAATGCCGTCGCCAACGGGCCCCGGCTGCCCAGACAGCCAGGTGCCGTTCTGGATGGAATGCCCATCCCCCCAGCGAGCCTGGTTGATCCCCGCCGGCAGGGCGGCTCCCCACGTAGCTGTCGTGGCGAAGTCGCCAGACCAATCTGGCTTCGGCTGCAGCACGAGCAGGATGACGAGCGGGTAGGCTCCCTCCCAGGCGAAGCTCGGCTCCGTCCCCCCGGGAAAGACCGTCCCTGGCGCGGGCTGGCCAACGTCGAGGGTGGGCACGTTCGCCAAGAGAACGACGGGCGCAAGCTGTCTGGTGCACAGGCCCTGATCGGCCTGGCAAGTGGTCAAGATCGAGGGATCCTCGAGAGTGGGACAGACTCCGCCCGACCGGCAGTCCCCATCCAGGGGATAGCAGCGCCGGAGCACGCAGTAGTCGGTCGGGCTTTCGCACGGGACGGAGTCGGAGCAGGGAACGTTCTCGCAGGGCAGGGTGGGACTCACGCAGATCTGGCGCGGCCCGCAGCGCGATGGATCACACTGACATGCGTAGAGATTGCCGGCGGGAAGACAGAACAGCCCGGCGCCGCAGTCCTGGTCGGTCGCACAGACGATCGCGCAGCTCCGGTTGTCCACACAGACCTTCCCTTGCCCGCAGTGTCCGCACGGGCTGCTGGCCGCGCCCCCGCAGGACGCCAGCGTGATCGAAACGGTGCCGGCGAGCCAGCCCAGAATTCGGCCGTGTTGCCGACCACCAGAGAGCTTCAAGCGAGCGGCGACGCAACAGACGGGCCGCCATCCGCCCCAACGGCGACGCGTAGACTTCTGCCACGGACTGCTAGACGCCGGAAAACGCAACGCCAAAGTGAATGCCTCCTTCGATGCCAAGCTCGACCACATCGCGCCCTGGGCCCACAACACCACCGAATCCAGTGTACGTCCAGACCGGCTTCACGACATCGAGGTTGAGCACGCCCGCCAAACCGACGCCGACCACCAAGGACTTCATCAGCCGGAAATCGAGCGCCACGCGCAAAACCGCGCCCCAGTTCCTCCCGGTGGCGGACGGGGTGTTCGCAGGTCCTTCCCAATGGGTGTAGGTGTAGCGAACGCCAGGGCTCACCGCGAACTGGAGATTCTTCCACGGGCTGCACCTGGCCACGGGACCGACCTCGGCCCACAAGCAGTTTCGTTTGTAGTTCCGCTTCTCGATGAGAGCGTCGTCCGGGGGCGCGGCATAGCCGCCCTCATGATCGTTGAGGGATCCGTCATACCCGACCGCGACGCCTGGGGCGATGGCGAGGTTCGCGCGCGTCCATAGGACGTGCGAATACCAGACGAACCCCAGGACGGAGAGCGGACCCCCGGCGCCCATGCCGATGGATCCAACGAGCCGGACGGCCTTGTTGTAGCCGTAGTATTGGTCGAGAGCCTGCGAGTACCAGTGCTTCTGCTCCTCAAGCTTCTGGTCGAAGTGAAGCCGCAGGTCCTCCAGCGCCTGCTCCAGATCCTCGCCCCGATTCTGGAGCTCCTTGGCCAAGGCCTGCCAGCCTGCCTCGTACGCAAGGGTCCGCTTCTCCTCCACGTCCCGCCACTCCTGCAGGGACTGGTCGAGCTTGCTCAGCCTGTCCAGCGTCGCCTGAACGTCCTCGTGATTCCGCTCGATCGCCTGGGCAATCTGCCTGAGCTTGACCGCGTTCGCCGCGGTGCCACGTTGCAGCTTCCCCAACCCCTGAAAAAGCTTCCCCATGGGCTCTTCCCAGGCATCCTGCACGCCGCTCACCGTGGCATTGACCAGTTTCTCCAGCGTTGCGTTGTCGATCCCTTGGGGACTGGGAAACGCCTTCGCCCGCCCGTGGCAGTTGACCACGACCGTGCCCGTATTCACGCCCGTGAAGCCGATGGAGCAATCGCCCCTGGCCTGCCCGGCGAAGCTCCAGAAGAAGCAGCCGACAAGAAGAACGCTCGTCGCCCGCGGCCATGGTCTTCGCGTCGCCGTTCGGGCGGATCGCGGCCCGTCCGCCAGACGTGGAACCCTCCCTTGAGCACCTCTGGCAGTCGGCGCTTCGCCTCTCCTTGCGTCCGGGACGAATCCACTCCAAACGGCTCGGTCCGACGTTCGCCACGCGTTGCTAGCGCGCACCGGTGTTCCCCCCCCCAGGGTTGGGGAGAGCGGGGTTGTTGATGATGACGGTTCCGCTGTTGCACCCCCTGAAAAGGATGCTTCCCGAACCCTTGGGGGCCTTCGGCAGCACGACAGCGAGCAGGACGATGACCAGCAAGCCCAAGACGAGGACGATACGGGTCCAGAATCGATACCTCTGCTGTCGGTGCGCCAGGTATTGCTCGGCCGTCATGTCCGGCGGGGTGGGGACCTGCATTTCGGTTCGCAGAGCCTTCTCGCGATCGGCCTCGGGCAAGTCCGATATCTTCCTCAGCAACAGCGCATAGCGACCGCTGCGCAGGTGAAAAACCACCGCGACGGCAGCCGCAATGGCAAGGGCCGCCAACTGGAGCGGGCTCGTGACCGCGGCAATGACTCGGGCGAGAACGTCGGGATCTGTAGTAGGCATGGGGAACCTCGCTTCGTGGGCGTTGGAGTTCGTCGGGTACCGCTGGTCGAACCGTTCGTGCTACGCGCGACCTGGATAACGATGCATAGACGTAAAAACTAGATCGAAACGTGCGCGTTGCATAGGGCAACCCCTGTGGCTCGACAAGTGATCGTCCGAAGAGCTGGATTCCCGTCGGTGACAGCTGCCGACGGGCCAACCATGGCGAGGATACCGCCCCACGCCCGCTTCGTGCATGCTCGACGCGATGGTTGCCCTCATTATCAACGCTCTTCGCAAGGTGCGCGCCGGCCTCCGGCCACACGCTGACCTTGTGATCGAGAACCTCGCCCTCCGCCAGCAGTTCGCCACCCTCCGCCGAACTGCGCCACGGCCCAGACTGCGCCGGCTTGACCGCGCTTTTTGGATTGCCCTGTCCCAGATCTGACACCGCTGGGCCAATGCCCTCGTCATCGTCAAGCCGGACACCGTCATCCGTTGGCAGCGCGCCGGCCCTCCGCTCGGGCAGGACGTCCCGGACCGGACGCTTACGCCGCGGGGAAGAAGCCCGTGCTCATGGTGCGCATCGATTCGGCGGGTGACTGCACCGCCATCATGCGGACGATCGCCGAGGAGAA
>JAFGIS010000345.1 GCA_016929495.1 Polyangiaceae bacterium
AATCGTGCGAGAACACCGGTTCTTCAGCCACTTCTTCGCTCACCAAGGTCCTGCACCGGAGGCCTCAGAATGAGGGGATCCCTCAGGTTCGGCTCCTCCACGCAACACATTGGCACGCGGCACGCGATAGCGTCGTTGGCTGTGCCCCCTCCAGCCCGGGAGACAATCAAATCGACACCCAGGAAGACCTCCTGGTGCGTTCCATCGGTGACGTTTCTGAGGAATCGGATCCGCTTGGCGCTGCGGCTGTTTCGGTCCTTCGGAATCCAATAGTCAACTCCTAGTGAGCGGAGCCGATTCCTCTCCTTCGTGTTGTCTCTCTCCGCCTTGTTGGAACCCAGACCGAAGTTCTTGAATGTATCGTCGGGAGCGCAGACTACCAGGTTGAACTCCAGCTCGTTGCGACCCTCAAGCAGCAGACTGTCGGTGACGATCCTGTCAAACATCGCGGGGGTCCATACGGCAGTGCCCCCGCCCGACACGTAGACAATCGGATCCAGACTCTCGAGGTCAAGTGCGTAGCGCACCACACGGTTCGTCAACGAAGTCCTGACGAGATCCCAGGTGCGCGGCCTGCCGACTGCCTGCTTCCTTGCCTCCAATATCGCTCGCTTCCACTCGTTGGCGGCGTGCGCCTCGCCAGGCTGCTGGGCGATCGCCATCGGACTGTCGGAGAGAGGCCTGGAGTCTGGCGCCGAGATCTGGTCATGTTTTGGCGAAAGCGCCGTCGAACTACCCGCAGGCCCCGGTCTTCCTGCTCCATTCTGCACCAACTGGTCGAGAGCCCTCTGAAACAGCTGTACATCTAGACTCGCATCGGCCCCAGCGGGTATCAAATGCTCCTCGAGACCTTCAACAAGGCCACCAAGCCTGGGCAGTTCGAACAATCCGCCTAGCTTCTTCACGTCCGCTGCAAGGTTGTCTACAAGCGTCGCCGGCAAATCAGAGTCATGAATGCTTGGCTCGCGCTCGCGATCGAGCAGCACAAGGAGGCGGTCAACTAGCGCCGATGTGGTCGGCGGGTTGCCGCCGAGGACACCTCCAATCTCCACCACAGCAGCCGGGGTATCGCGCCACGCGAGGCGATAGTCTTCTGGCGTCAAGAAGGAAGGGAAAAGAAACACGACGTTGGTCTTGCGTTCATCTCCGCGGATTGCCTCGATGGCCTGTCTCACACGAGCTGATGGTTGCTTGGTTCCCTCCGAGAACGTGTGATCACCGACGTATTCTGCTACGATCTTCTCGAACGTTGTGCTCCACATGTGGTCAAAGAGCGTGGCGCGCGGCACGGCGCGCATCCATGCCGCTCCGGTGGCCGCGGGTGTTCCGATGTCCAGGACGCCGACGCAACGCCGCTCGTCCCGACCCAGGGGAATCGAGGCATACATCCGGCACAGCCTTTCATAGTTGAGCAAATTGGTTAGGCTCTCCTCAAAGCCAAGGCGGCCCGACTTCTTGCCAAGTTGGATGATACCGTGGATCCGTTCGACGCGTAGGCACCCACGATCGATCGCTGACCGGTATACGGCCTCGTTGTAGGTCGCGCGCGTTTCGTTCCTCACGACGATCGAGCCAGGCCCGATCCCTCCCCGACGCAGACGCTGCCGCTCAAGCATCTCCCGCACGACGTAGAAGCAGAGAGAGGATGGCCCGAGCCCGTCCTCGTTGGGAACTACGAGCAACTCGGACGGAACGAGACGGGCAGCAACGTAGTCTGCGATTCCGCGTATCGGCGCGCTTGCGACCTCCTCGTCCGTGCAGACATGGACGTGCTCGTTCCAGTCTCGGCCAAGACGGTCACGAAACGGGGCAACAAAATGGCGGTGGTGCCTGGCGATTGGACCGCCAATCGCAACAAGATTCGGCTTGAAAGCAAATACGGTCAGCCGAAGCGCCTCGGCAAGACTCTCGCCGAAGCGCGCGAATGCCTTCGTGGCAGCTTCGCACGACTCATCGGCCAGCGCAGCAATTCGGTCAACGTCCAGCGAACCGACCGGGGTGGAATCCCCGGTCGCCGGCGGCGAGAAGGGTTCGCCCGGACCGAGGGCGGGCCGAGCGGGCGCACTAGCGCTAGCCAGCTCGCGATAGTCTGTTTCGATTGCCGACGCCGAAACGTATGTCTCGAGCGTTCCGTTCCTGTAGCGGAACTCCCATATCTCGCCGGTGTCGGGGGCGTTCTGGGTCGGTGAGGCGGGGATGCCGTTGACGAGAAACGACGCGCCAAGGCCTGTTCCGAGGGTGATGCCCACAAATCGCTCTACGCGCTCTCCAGGTTGACGGAGGAGAGCGCGGGCTCCGATCGCGAAAGCCATGGCGTCGTTGAGGAAGAATATACATTGTTCGACATGCTTCGCCTGGATGCCTTCCTTCGTCTGTTCTCTGGCGCAGTCGGCCAAGCTTCGCGCCAATCGGGACTTCAGGTGCTCGCCCACAAGGTTCGGAAACCGGTGCTTCGCATACGAAACCCCGTCCTCATAGGCGGAAGGACCGGGCATCGCGACTCCAATTCCGATAACGCGATGCCACGTTTCGGGGCCGTTGCGCGCGCAGACCGTTGCGATCATCTCGGTGAGCGTCCTAACGAGCTCGTCAGGCGTGGCATCACGGTTGGTTGGCCGCTGTTCCACGTCTCCGCACTGGCCATGCTGCAGGTCTACAGCAGCTGCTTTCAGAATGGTACCGCCGCAGTCAAACGCGAGGATGATACGAGAACGGGAGGGGTCGTAGGTCGAGGCAGCGTCATGTGTCACAGTCGCACTTCCTCACAGAGGTTTCGCGCAGAGTAGGGGGTCTGTCCGGGTGCGTCAAGCGTGGCAGAAGCGCACGTGCCTCGCGCGGTAGTCCGTGTGCACGTGGCAGCGGCGGTTGTGGGTCGCTGCGGAAAGCGCCCTGGGCAACACGTAGCGTCCGGCACTGCCGGCCGCTAGAATTCGACCGCGGATCTCGCGGTCGTGTGAAGGCGGCGTCGCAGATCGCAACGGGTCTTGGGGTGGCGTCCGGCGCAGAGCCTGCGCCACTTGCGCGAGGCCCGCCTCGAGCACGCCGGACGCATGATGCACGTCGCGCTCGAAGAACAGCCGTCTTCGCCCATTCGACAAGCCAACGTGCGAGCCGTTACCCCACTGTGCTCACCGGCGCCCGTTCGCCCGAGCGCGTTTCTCGTCCTGGTCGCGGGCCGCCGTGCCACGCGGACAGAACGCTCCAGCGCTGGCGAGCGGTTTGCTCTGAGCCCTTCCCCCGCCCACCCGCGCGAGCGAGCGATACCCGGCAAGCGGGACGTTGGCAGCGCGTAGCCGGCAGAGCCGCCGAGCTCCTACGGACGCGGGACGCGCCCCTCGCTTGTGAGGAGGATACGGTTGTTCGACAGGCCTCCGCGGTGAAAAAGAACGCGCGGAGGAGGGGTAGGCGGGCGGCTGTTTGGACGGAACAGCGGGACGCGCGCGACCAGTCGCGCCCACAGCGGCGCTGCGGTGAGATACTCCCACCGCCGGGGCCGGCCACTGGCCGGTTGTCAGCACAGCGCAGGTGCTTCGTGAACCGCTGCCCGGAGGTCGCCTATCCTCGTTGACACGGACCCGACATGAGCGAGCGCGGCAGGCTGGTGCGCACGAAGCGCTGTTGTGGACATGGGGCCGTTCGCTGCGCGCATCCACCTGAGGCGAACGCCGACCACGTCCACCCCTCACTCCTCCCCCTCCATGATCGCCCAAACCCGCCGATAGTCGGTCCCCCGCTGACCCATCGCCTTCGTCCACTCGCTCACGTCGGCTGCTCGCAGCCGGACACGAACCTGGTGAAGAGGCTCATCCGCCTTCACCCCAAGCCCCTTCGCGAGTGCCGGGGCCGCGGTTCGTGGCACACCGAGCATCCTCAGGGCGACCGCCTCGTCCGTGTTCACCCCGTAGTAGACACGGGCCGGCAAGTTGCGCAGGCCGCGCTGTTCGGCAGACGACAACTCGTCGAATGCACTTCCGAGCGTGAGCGACTGCAGCGCAGACAGCCCCCAAGACGCGGTCTGCGTCAGCCTTCCGAACACGTTCCGACAGCACTGGGTCATTGCGGCCACAGGATCGCTTGCAGGCTCGTCGCTCTCCTCCTCCACGGGCTGACTGAAGTAGTCGGTCGCCATCTCCGTGAGTGGACGCCCCTGAACCCAGTCACAGACGATTCGCGCAAGCTTGTCCCCGTCTGGGCTCGTGCCTCCGGCAACGTCCGCGAGCGGCTCTCGAAGCTCTGGCACCTGCAGCAACAGGCCCATCATGCGCCGGAGATCATCTCTTCGCCCCGCGAACAGCTCGGGCGACCAGACATCGTCGGGCAGCTTCTCTTGGCCAAGCCTTGCCAAGGTGTTGCTGACCGATTCCCAGGAGAATCCCGTAGCATCAACCAGGCCAAGCGGCTTGCCCTTGATTCTTTCGGCATAGGCGTACACGCGGTCGATACCTCGAGGGCGTCCGGCGGCAGCTCGTCGCCCGGCTCCTCGTCGTCGGGCGGGACGATCGTCTCCTCCCCTTTCGGCTCGTAGATCCGGACCGGGTCGCCGTCGAAGTCCGGATCGGCGAAAAGCTCGGTCGCCTTCTTGAAATCCAAGATCGCGAAGTACAGCTTCCCGTAGTCCTCCCGGATCCGCGTGCCCCGGCCGATGATCTGCTTGAACTCAGTCATCGACTGAATGGTCTGATCGAGCACGATGACCCGGCAGGTCTGAGCGTCCACCCCAGTGCTCATCAACTTCGAGGTCGTCACGATCACGGGGAACGTCGACTCGGGGTCGATGAATGGATCGAGCTCGGCCTTGCCCTCGTCACTGTCGCCCGTGATGCGCATCACGTACTTGCGGTGCTTGGAGCACATTTGGGGGCAAGCGTTGACCAGCGCCTGGCGCATGCGCTCGGCGTGGTCGATGTCTTCGCAGAACACGATGGTCTTCGAGTAGCGGCCGGTCGCCTCCAGAAACTCGGCCACCCTCTTGGCCACGATCTCCGTCCGCTTCTCGAGCACGAGCGCGCGGTCGAAGTCTTGCTGGTTGTAGATCCGGTCCTCGATTTCGTAGCCGTTCTTGTCGAGCTTGCCCCGCTCTGGCCGCCAGCCGGTCAGGTCTTTGTCGAGATCGATACGGACGACCTTGTACGGCGCCAGGAAGCCGTCCTCGATGCCTTGCTTGAGCGAGTAGGTGTAGACCGGGTCGCCGAAGTAGTAACTCGTCGATACGTCAGCCGTCTCCTTCGGCGTGGCCGTGAGGCCGAGCTGTGTGGCGGACTGGAAGTACTCGAGCACTTCCCGCCAGGCCGAATCGGCCGCTGCGCTGCCTCGATGGCACTCGTCCACGATGATGAGGTCGAAGAAGTCCGGCGAGAACTGCTTGAAGATGTCCTTGGACTCCTCGTTGCCGGTAATGGCCTGGTATAGGGCCAGATAGACCTCGAACGACTTGTCGACCTTGCGGTTCGTGATCTTGGTCATGGCCCCGCCGAACGGCTTGAAGTCGTTCGTCCTCGTCTGGTCGACCAGGATGTTTCGGTCGGCAAGGAACAGGATCCGGCGCTTCACCTGGGCCTTCCACAGCCGCCAGATGATCTGAAACGCCGTGTACGTCTTACCCGTACCCGTCGCCATCACCAGCAGGATGCGGTTCTGGCCCTGGGCTACGGCTTCGACGACCCGATTGATGGCCTTGATCTGGTAGTAGCGCGGCGTCTTCCCAGACGCGTCGCTGTAGTAATCCTGGGCCGCAATCCGGGCGGCGTCGCCGGAGAGCTTCCTCCAGGCGCAGAGCCGCTGCCACAGCGTCTCGGGGCTCGGGAACTCTTCGAGCTTGAGCCCGGTCTCGACTTTGTTCGACGCCCCCGTCGCGTCGTGGAACAAGAAGCCGGAGCCATTGGACGAAAACGCGAACGGCACGCCGAGCATCTCGGCGTATTCGAGCGCCTGCTGCATCCCGTCGCCCACGCCGTGCTCCGGATCCTTGGCTTCGACCACCGCGAGCGGAACGTTCGGCCTATGGTAGAGCACGTAGTCCGCGCGCTTCGACTTGCCCCGGGCCACGAGCTTCCCCCGAACCAGCACCTTGCCCGCCGTGAGCGACACCTCCTCCCGGATCTGGCTCTGCATGTCCCAGCCGGCTCGCTCCAGAGCAGGCGTGATGAACTTGGTGCAGACGTCCCTCTCGGAGAGGGCGGATTCGGGCATGGAAGAGGAGAATACGCCTGCCGGGCCCGGCCGATCAAGCGCCGGACCCAAGACCTCAGTGGGGCCGCTCCCGTCGGCCGAGCTGCCCTTCAACAGGCGTTGCCTCGGCTAGCTCCGAGTCCCTTTGCTCCTTGCTGAGGCGCGCTGCGCTGGCAGGAAGCATCCTCGCAATCTGGAATCGAAAGAGAGGCGAAACGGCGACCCGACCGTTACCCTGCGTCCTCCGCCCCCAACGCAGAAACCGCGCCATCCATCTTCTCCCTCTCCGCCCCCGACAACGCCTCCCCGGGGTACTCCACAAACCGGGAACGCCCCGCCTGTTGTTGAATTCCGGGTAGCGGCGGCGGTGTGAGTGAAGTCTCCAGGCTAGGCGACTTTGCTGTCGGACGCC
>JAFGIS010000346.1 GCA_016929495.1 Polyangiaceae bacterium
GCCTCCCATGGGCGGCAGCGGCGGCACGGCGACCGGTGGCACACAGAGCACCGGCGGCTTCGTCAATACCGGCGGCATGTTCGAAGCGCCTCCGCCTCCCATGGGCGGCCGAGGTAGCACCGGCGGGAACGGAAGCAGCGGGTAGGCGGCCGCGGGACGCTGGCAGGCCCTATCCGGCGTGGCGGAGTCCGGGAACGTCACGCCCGTGATGACATGGGCGTGTTTGCGGGACAGCTCGGAGCTTTCATGCTGCCATGATCCTGCTTCGACGCCTCACGGTGCTTACCGGCTTTGCTCTCTCAGTTGTGGCATGTGGCGGCAGCTCGAGCGGCGCCAAGTGCCCCAAGGGCGCCGAAGGCGCTGTCGAGAAAGGTGCGAAGACCGGTGTAGCGGGCGTCTAGACCGGCGTGAAAACCGGCGTCGAGGGCGTGAAAACCTTTGGCGGCGCTGTCGGCGGATTCGTCTCAGGCGGCTCGGACGAAGCAAAAGCCAAGTGGAACGAGGGCAAGAAGAAGACCCGGCAAACCGCGCGCGAAGGCGCCGACGAAACGGAGCGCACCTCCCGGGAGTGCCCATGAGAAAGCCGCGCCGCGTCTGACGCACCGAATGCTGGCCCCTGCCCCACCCGCTGCCCGTCCCATCACGTCCCGGACCCCGCCGCTCCGCGCCGGTGTCCGGGGTCAGGGGAGGGCCATACTTGGCCTTTCACCCCCGCCCTCCGCCCAGACTCCGCAGTCGAGAGCGACAGCCGGCCCACGGACCGCGCCTCGCTGAGCTCGGCGAAGAGCGACCGCAGAAGCTCAGCTGGCTTTTCGCCTCCGTTGTCCCAGGGCAATCAGGCCGAGAAGCAGCCCGACCAGAGCCCCGCGACTGCTCGAACCTGAGCCGGCCGCGACACAGCCGCATCCGCCCTCGTCAGTGAGCTCCGAAACAGTGGGCTCGGGCTCGACGGGGGTTTCGCTGGGGACCGTGACATCGCCGCCGGTGGCCGTACCGACGCACGCGCCATTTTCACAGGCTTGCCCGCCTTGGCAGGGGCTGGCGCATCCGCCGCAGTGCAGCACGTTCGCGTCGAGGTCCACGCAGGCTTGCCCGCAGAGGGTGAGGCCAGCGCCGCAGGCAGGTGCGCAGGCGCCGGCCGAGCACACCAGGCCCGCCGTGCACGCGTTGTCACAGCGCCCGCAGTGGTTGGCATTGGACGTGACATCAATGCAGACGCTGCCGCAAAGCGTCAGCGAGCCGGCACAGGTGGTACCGCCGCCGCCAGTCGCGGGGGCCACGGTGCTGCCACCGGTCGCGCTGGTCGTCGCGCCCGTGCCGCCGGCTGGGGTGCTACCGCCCGCTGCCGTGGTGCCGCCGATTGGAGTGCTGCCGCCCGGTGCCGTGGTGCCGCCGGCCGGAGCGCTACCGCCCGTTGCCGTGGTGCCGCCAGCCGCCGTATCACCACCGGTTGCCGTGTCGCCGCCCGTTGCCGTATCGCCTCCCGACGACTCACCGCCGGTCCCGCTCGTGCCTCCTGTGCCGGTATCTGGCGCTTGCTTGCAGTTGTCGCCCTCGCAGTACTCGAAGGCGCCGATATCCGGCGCAGTACCCTGCGGCACAGCGTTCCCGTCGAAGTCGACCCAGTCCTCCCTGACTGCCTTGGTGCTGCCCTTGTCGACGACCGCGCTATCTGCGCTGGCGGGGCGGCCGTCGGCGCCGAGCCCTGCCGCCGCGCCATCCGCCACGACGACCTCGGTCGGGTCCTTGGTCCAGTTGTTCGGGAAGGCCACGCCAGCGTAGAGGTTATTGTAGTTGTCACCGGCCGGCATTGTTCCGTTGAACATCCCTTTCCCGCCGAGGACCAGGAACACATTGTTGCGAACGGTGATGTCTCCGGGTTTGACGGGATAAGGCCCGTACTTGGTGCCGTTGACCGTCTCCTGCTCCACCGCAAGGGTGAAGGCACTCGCCGCACCCTGCGGGATGTCTTCGTTGGCTGACGTGTGGACGAGCGTATTGTGCTCGAACACGAGATTGGTGAAGTCGGTGTTCACCGGCTGCAAGAGATAGAGCCACATCGCGTCGACCGCGACGTTGTAGCCCACGTAGGAGTCCCGGATGATGGCGTGGTTGAGCTGGATCTGGTCCTGGCCGCTGAAATCACCGGAGCACGCCTCGAACAAGCCCACACTGAATTGGCAGTAGTTGTGGTGGAAGCTCACGCCCGAGATGGTGCTCTTGGCCTTCTGGTTGACGATTTCCAGGCAGCCGCCCTCGGCTCCGCCGAGCGTCGAGTTTTCGCTGTAACAGTTGATGGCGACGTTGTAGGCGATCTCGTTGTCCGACCCCATGATCATGTACGCTTCGGCGCCGCCCGAGGTCCCCATTTCGGTGCCAGAAACGCTGACGCCCAGATCGTGGACGTTGTTGTGGTGGATGTAGTTGCCTGTGCCGCTGACTCCGAAGCCCATCATGATCGCGCTGCCCGCGCCGTCCACCTCGCAGTTCGCGACCTCGCTGCCGGTGCCGTGCATCGTGAAGGCGGTCGCGGTGACGTCCTTCGAGGCTCCCTTCACCGTGATCCCGTCGACCAGGGCGTTGTCGCCCACCATGACCAGGCCGTATTGGCCGCTCGTGAAGAGCACTACCGGAGCGTCGCCGTCGCCGTAGCGGGCTACGGTCGCATTGCTCACGTTGAGCCCGGTCGACTCGTAGGCCCCACCCGCCTTCAGGTAGAGCTTGTCGAACCTCGAGCCGCCCATGCCGCCACTCGGCAAGGACTTCTTGGGCTTCGCCTCGCTCGAGCCGTCGTTGCTGTCCGAGCCTGCGACGGAATCGACGTAAATGGTCTGGGCGCTCGCCCACGACGCGGTCAGCAGGACCGCGAAAAACTCTGGCGCTGTGCGAAACATGGACTGCCTCCGCCTCGGCCGGTCTTCGAAGAGTACCGCACCTCGCGATGCGGCTCCACTCGTCAGTGTGCGCGCTTTGCGCGAGCACGCGAAGCTTGCTCGTTTCAGTGGAATAAGGAAGGCATGCTTCAAAGGGGAACGCCCCGCCTGTTGTTGAATTCCGGGTAGCGGCGGCGGTGTGAGTGAAGTCTCCAGGCTAGGCGACTTTGCTGTCGGACGCC
>JAFGIS010000347.1 GCA_016929495.1 Polyangiaceae bacterium
AAATCCCTTCTCCCGCTCCGAAACAGCTGAGTGATTGAGCGAAGATAGAAGCCGGCCACGTGCCGGCTTCTTTCGTTGGAGCACCACTGGCCATACGGGGAGCACCAGTTGGAGCGCCACTTTGCTTCGAGAAGTGACAGCGATCTGAGGCCGTTTCGGGGACCAAGTGGTGCTCCGAGAACGGCGTCATAGAGTGTCCCTGCCAATGCGCCAACTCGGCATCGCCGCGCTGGCATCGCGCTCTTCTGGGAGGACTGTCATGGCAGCAAGATTGCGTTTCGCCCGGTTGGCGGCTTTGCTGGCGATGGCCGCAGCCCGCGGGACCGTCAGAACCTCCGGCTGAAGGGGCGAGGAAACGACGAGAGGATTGGGTCCGGCCAAGAGGCGGACGCGTTGGTGGCGGGGCGGGGTGCCCGGTCCACCTACTTCTGGCAGCGCGGACAGTAGTACGTCGCACCGCCGAGAAACGACTTCCTCTCGATGGCGCCCTGGCACGCGCTGCACGCCTTCACCTTGGCTCCCAGGGCCTTCACGTACCGGCCAGGACGACCGTAGATGTCGCAAGCGTCGGCGCTGCCACCGAGACGCGTCGCGTCGGAGAGGACCTTTCGAATGGCGCGATACAGCCGCCGGCGCTCGTCTCGATCGAGCGACGCGACCGTGCGCGTGGGAAGAATGCCGGCCGAGAAGAGCATCTCTTGCATGTACCCGTTGCCGAAGCCACGAAGGCGAGGTCGGTTGATGAGAAACGCCTTGATCGCGTGATTCGGTTTTGGATACTCGGCGAAAAGCCGCTCGAACCGGCTCGGCGTGAATTCACGAGCGAGCGGATCGATCGTCTGCGTCTGATCGACCAGGATGGGCGGTTCCTTGGTCCCGGCGCCGAAGAAGCCCCATAGCCCGACGGTCCCCGTGAGTGCCGTCCCGTCCTTGAACGAAACCACCAGGTGGTGCTTGGGCGGCAACTCGGCGCCGCGGCCGTGCACGAGGATGCGGCCATCCATCTCCGCGATACAGAAGAAGGCTCGCGGCATGAGCTCGAAGAAGATGCACTTGCCGTCCCCCCGTACGGTCCGCACCCGCTTGCCGGCGAGCACCTTGGCGACCTCGGCCTCCGACGGCTTGAAGAAGGCGAACTTGTGCGGGCCGCCACGACGGGCGGACAGGATGGTCTTGCCGCGGAGCTCCTTGTCGAGTTGGCGCGAGAGGGTGAGTACTTCGGGCAGCTCGAGCATACGGTCTGCAGGTCTAGTCGAGCTCGTTCGCGGAGGGAAGCCCGGTCAGCTCGACCTGGTTTCTCCGCTCTTGGCGGGCGCCCCTCAATCCCAGGGCACGATCTCACGTTCTCGGCTCATGGAGCTCGACTTCGAGGATCTTCGCGAACGGGCGGAAGTCGCCGTCGGTCGTGTAGACGGCGAGCTTCCGCCGCATGGCTGCAGCGCAAATCAGAAAGTCAGTATTCGAACCCTGGACTCCGCGCTCGCGACATCGATTGAATGCCGATGCCGCCGCTTCGTAGTCAGCTGTCTCGAGCTCCAGGTCCGGAAACGACCGGAGGTGCTCGCGCAACTGGTCGAACTGAGCCTTGACCTTCATCCCCGAAAGAACCTCCTGTCGGACGGCCCCCAGCATCACCACTCTTCCTTCGCTGATCAGCTCGGCGAGCTCCCCTGACACGGTGCTGTCGACGCGCTTGGCCCTCCGTAGGGCAAGGGACCAGACCGATGTGTCGACCAAAACGTTCACGACCGCCGCCGTTGCTTCTTGTAGTCGTAGGTCGAGTCGTAGTCGATCTGACCAAACAGCTCGAGCACCTTCCCCTGACGTCGGCGCTGGATATACTCGCGCAGCGCCTCGTTGACTGTGTCCTTCTTGGTACGGTGACCCCCCACCTTTTGGGCTTCGACCAGCAGGTCGTCGTCAATCGCCAGGTTCGTCGGCATGTGTCGTAGTCTACACACTGCCATGTGTGGGACAAGCGTCGTGTCGGCCCCTCCTGGGCACTCCGCTGCCGGCCGGAGACTCCCCGGCACATCCGGCGCCACAAAGGGCCAGCGTCAACCCGAGGCGCGCGGTCATCCTGGTAGCTGACACGACTCACACACTCCTTGACCCGGAGATCATGACCTCTTTGGTCGCACATTTGCATGGTACCGACGGAGGGTCTTGCCCTGCGCACGAAAGAGTCGGGGATGCCAGGTCCGGCGCGGTTGGGGCGGCCAATGGCCCCTCCTCGCCGCCCGTCTGCGCGCGACACCGAGCTGGGCGTAGGGGTCTTCTCCCGCGCCGGAGCGGCTGCGAACCGTCGATCTTCACTGGATCCGACAGTAGAAACTGTCGCTCGTCAGCGTACCGCTCGTGTTGCCTTTGCGCACCTCGATGCCGTGCTGCTTGCTCAGTTCTGAGGTTTCTCCTTTCTGGTTCTCTCCGTCCCGCCAGTCTGACCGGCGCACCAACCAGCACGGGACTGGACCCTGTCCGGTCGCCGCGCGCAGGCGCGGCGCAGGCCGGCGCTGATCGCGCAAGCCGGCTGGCCACGGCGTCGACGTCACAGCGCCGAGCCTCGTGCGGCTCTGAATGGGAATAGGAATTTGTTTGTAGCAGTCGCCGGCCGCGCGAAGAGCTGCACCGGACGTTCAGTTCCCGTACACTCGCTTGACAGTCACGACGCACGGGAGCTAGCGTGCGATTGGCTCGCAAGGGCGGCCGCCTCTGCAGGGGAACTGCCGGGAGCTGTTCGCTTCGGCCATTGTAGGCCGCTACCGCATGTCGACCCGCTTTCCGTTTCGCCGCGACGATTCACCGTATGTAGGCCGCGACTTGCCAGTGCTCAATCTCGTATCGTTCGACGGCGCCGACCGCTGCCAGGCAGTCGTCGAGGCGCTCGCCCGGATCGGCTACGCAGTGCGTACCCGGAGGGGGTGCGAATGGTTGTCCACCACGGGCTCGAACGGCTCCGACGAGGTGTCCACGGTCTTCTGGGGCAGGGCGAAGCAGCTCGAAGAGTCCGTGTTGCCGCGGATCCAGCACCACGGCCTCCATCCGTCCGTCGTGATCTTCCAGGACGCCGAGGACCTTCAGCACCTGCAGTTGCCTCGGTGCTGTGCCGAGTTTCTCACGTGGCCGTGTTCCGACAGTGAGCTGCGTGCCCGTATCGAACGGGTGACCTGGGTGCATTCCTGGCGGGAGGATCAGTCGCGGCCGGGCCCTCTGCCCGCTCGGTTGGCCGACGAGTTCGCTCGCTTCAACATGATTGGACGCAGTCCCAAATTCGTGCGGGCGCTGCATCGCATCCAGGCCGTATCCCGCTGCGAAGCGCCCGTACTTCTGGAGGGCGAGACCGGAACCGGCAAGGAGCTCGCGGCACGAGCCATCCACTACCTCGGAGCCAGGAGGGGCGAGGCATTCGTGCCGGTCAATTGTGGGGCAATCCAGGACGGCCTCATGGAAAGCGAGCTCTTCGGGCACCGGCGAGGCGCTTTCACGGGGGCGGCGGACAGCCATCTCGGCCTGGTCGCGCAGGCCGAAGGCGGCACGCTCTTCCTCGACGAGGTGGAGGCGCTTTCGAAGAAGGGTCAGATCACGCTGCTCCGGTTCCTCCAGGACCTGCAATACCGGATGGTGGGCGGGACCGAGCTGATCGATTCCAACGTGCGCATCATCGCAGCGAGCAACACCAGGCTCGCCGAGCTCGTGACGGGGAGCGCCTTTCGGCCGGACCTGTTTTACCGGCTCGCCGTGATGTCGATACAGCTCCCCCCCTTGCGTCAGCGAGAAGAAGACCTACGGATCCTCGCCGAGCACTTCCTGCGGCGATACCGTACTTTGTACGGAGGTGCCGGGCGGCCGCTCCCTGCGCCGAGCCTCGCCTGGCTGAGCCAGCATTCGTGGCCCGGAAACATTCGCGAGCTGGAGAACTACATTCACCGTTCCTGCTGTTTCGCCGAGCTGCCGTTGCCCGGCGCTCCACCCGGCTTCGGCGACGGTTCGGACGAGCGTGAGGCCGAACCGGTCGGGACCTTCTCGCAGCAGAAAGCCCGTGTGGTCCGTGACTTCGAACGGCAGTACCTCGCCCGCGTAATGGAGGCAGCCGCCGGCAACGTTACCGTCGCCGCCCGGCGGGCAGGCAAGGAGAGGCGTGCCTTTGGCAGGCTTCTCAAGAAGCACCGCATTTGTCCCGCGTCGTTCGTCGGCGTCGAGAGCGGTCGCCTTCGCTGAGGGGCCGTCGACCACAGCTGCTGGGCGTGCCGCCGCGCTGTCGGCCTCGTCGTAGGCCAGACGGGACACCGGTGCCCCACCCCGGGGCAGTAGGGACCCGGCGCCGAGCGGGCGCAGTCGAAGCCGTTCCGGCCCGGCCCCGCCGATGCGACGCGTGCTGCTGCCCCACGGCCCGCGGACGGCCCATCCAGAACACCGACGAACACCAGTGCCTGGATGCACGGCATGGCTCTTGCTCTTCGACGCGCGTCTGGCTTCACCCGGACGAACGGCGAGCAGACGAGTGAATGAGGCGTCCATCGATCTCATTGCAGCGGAAATCCTCCGCTACCTCCGGCGCAATCCCAGGGCCAAGGACACGGTCGAGGGAATCGTGCGCTGGTGGCTGCCTCCACTTCACGACAGGGCATCGACGGAAGCGACGGAGCGCGCGTTGAACGGTCTCGTCGAGCAGGGCCAAGTCCTCAGAGTCGCCAGTCCGACCGGCGGCGTCCTGTATTCGCTTGCCGTGCACGACCGAGCCGGCACGATCGCGAGCGACGACGAAGCTGCTGCCGGGCACGAGCGTGACGATGCCGCGGCCGCCGTGCGCGGCGGAGGCCTTCCACCCGGCAAGTCACAGGCCTGAGTTCTCGCCATGACGGCGACCTGCGTATCCCACTCCCCCACGACGAGCTGAAGACGAGCGTGGCCGACTACCATGGCATCATGAATGTGTGCGAGGCCGTTATCCGGCTGCTGCGTTCGAGCTACGAGCCGGCCGCATTCGACGAGGCTCGCGCCGACTTCGACGTGTTCGTCTCCCAGGACTTCAGAGACCATCGCATCGAAGAGGGCGTTTCTCTGTTCCTGTACCGCATCAAAGCCGATGGGACGCACCGCACTCCGCCCGGTCGCCAGCGCCCGGACGGGACGGTCGCGCCCACCAAGCTCCCGCTCGATCTGCACTTCTTGCTGACGGCATGGGCGCCGAAGGCCTCGTCACAGCAAAGGCTGGCCGGGTGGATGATGCGAGTCATGGAGGACAACCCGAGCCTTGGAGCGAGCTTCCTCAACGCGCCCCACGCCGACGTGTTTCATGCCCATGAGACCGTCGACGTCATGCTCGGTGATCTGAGCGTCGACGACATGTTCCACATCTGGGAGGTCATGCTCCACGAACGATACGAGCTTTCCGTTCCCTACGTCGCGCGCATCGTCCAGCTCGAATCCCCGCTCTACTTCGCGCAGGCGGGTCCCGTCGTGGAGCGCAAAGCCGATTTCGGCGTCCCCTCGTTCAGCGGCGTCGTGCCGCCGCAGCAGTGAAAGCCCATGCCTGAAGCCACCGGCCTGCACCAACTGGAGAGCGTACACAGTGTCGCTCCGCTGGGCCTGCGGTTCTGGGATGCGGCCACCGACACTCCGGTGTGCAGCGGCCTGCGCGTCGTGGCCTATCCGCCCTGGGTCGAGCGCGGCCCGACGATGGCTCGCCGGTCGCCCTCTGGATTCTACGGCTTGTTCGGCCTGCCGGGTATGCACGCGCAGGAGTATCCCAACGGAGCAAGCCTGGCGGCGACGAGCCCGCCGTCGTCGCCCAGCACGTTCATCGTCTGCGTCGACGATCCCGGACGGAGGTTTCTGCCCATCGTGTTCGGCGTGAGCCTGCCTCTGCAGGGACAGCTGCCCCTGCCGCTGCGCGCGACGAGCGCCTCGGGTGCGGTGGTGAACCCCTACCTCTTCAGCGCGCCCTCCCGTCCGGTCCTCACCGGCTTTGCGGCGATCCGGGCCGATCTCTGGGATCGCGAGCGGGACGCGCCCGCGTCGCATGCCGTGCTGCACGTCAGTGCGGCCGGACGCGAAGCAACGGGCATCGCCGACCGGCTGGGCCGCGTTCTCGTGCTGCTCTCGCCCCCGCCGCCCGAAAGCCTGAGCCTCGGATCGCCGCCCGGCGCGGGCCAGGGGCACGTCGTCGATGAGTACCAACCGCTGACGGCCACGGCGCAGTACGAGCCCGGCAGGCTCCGCATGCCCCTCGAGGGTCGGGCGTCGGCAGGGATCTGGGGCGAGGTGCCCGCGCTCAAGAGCGTCCTCGAGGCTCAGGGCTTCGCGACGTTCTGGATCGCATCCGATCCCGGCCAGCCCCTGCAGCAGGTGGCCACAATGACCGGCGAGTTCGCCCACGGACGAGCGCTCGTTCTCTACAGCAACGACCAGAAACCCGAAACACACAACTGCCGCCTGCTGATCTCAGCGGCCGGCGCCTGAATGGACACGGAGTGAAGCCATGCCTGAGTATCTCGCGCCCGGTGTATACGTCGAAGAAACCAGCTTCCGCGCGAAGACCATCGAGGGCGTAAGCACCAGTACCGCGGGATTCGTAGGCCCTGCGCGTTTCGGGCCGACCGACGGGATCCCCGAGCTGCTCACCAGCTTCGCCGAGTTCGAACGCGTCTTTGGCGGGCTCGAGCAGCTGCAGTTCTCCAACGAGGACGGGCCGTCGCACAACTTCCTCGCCCATGCCGTCCGGGCCTTCTTCGACAACGGAGGGCGCAGGCTCTACGTCGCCAGGGTCTACGACGGCGCTACGGGACGAGCGTCGGCTCAGCTGCCGCAGGGAAGTCCGCCTGCGAGCGGTGCCATCCAGCTCACGGCGCGCTACCCAGGACGCGCCGGCGCCCTCGAAGTCACGTTTCGAGCCAGGGTCGGGGAGAACGTGCTGGTGTCCGAGCCGAACGCGAGCCAGGGCCAGCAGGCGGCGCTCCGCGGCGTGAGGAAGTACGACACCGTGTGGGTACGAGATACGGACAGTCCCGTGTCCAGTCCGCCCGGCACGGGCACGCTCTACTGGGTCGACGAGGACGCAGCGACCTCGGCCTGGTGCCTCCGATCGGCCGACAGCGGGACGCTGTTGCTCTCCGATCTCGATCCGAGCGTCGACTCCGTGCACGGAGTGAGCCTCGATGTCGAGGTCCTTTTCCCGGGACGGCCCGACCGACCCGGTGAAGGGCGGCGCGAGCTCTGGGAGAACCTCTCTTTCCACTACCGCCACCGGCGCGCGGTCGGCAAGGTCTTCGCGGAAACACTCGAGAACCGCGCCGATGCACTGTCCGTCCCGTTGGTGTTCACCCCACAGAACGCACAGGCCCCCGCCACGCCGCTGAGCGGTCCCGAAGTCGCCGAGCTGATCTTCGGTGCCGGAGCCGTCCAGCCCGGCACGGGCGCGGTTCAGCCGGTCACCGTCCGGCTCCAGAATGGTTCCGACGGGGAGCGTCCGGGCGCCGACGAGTATCGCGGACGCGAGGACCAGTCGGGCGGACTGCCGAGCAGCGGCCTCGGCAGTCTCGAAGCCATCTCGGATATCGCCATCGTCGCCGCGCCGGGCTACTCCGCGGCAGGAGACGCCACCGCGGTCCAGCAGATCACGAGCCACCTGATCTCCCACGCGGAACGGATGAGATACCGGATCGCGGTGCTCGACTCCTGCGAGGGCCAGAGCATCCAGCAGGTCCGAAGGTACCGAGCGCAGATCGACTCCAGCCACGCAGCCCTGTACTATCCCTGGATTCGGGTCCTCGATCCGGTCACGGAGACCGAGATCAATCTGCCTCCGAGCGGGTTCGTGACCGGCATCTACGCGCGCAACGATATCGAGATCGGCGTGCACAAGGCGCCCGCGAACGAGGTGGTCCGCGGGGCCATCAGCTTCGAGAAGCTGCTCAACAAGTCGCAGCAGGACGTGCTCAACCCGGAAGGCGTCAACTGCTTCCGGTACTTCGAGGGGCGTGGCTACCGGCTGTGGGGGGCTCGCACGGTGAGCTCCGACCCCGAGTGGAAGTATGTCAACCTGCGCCGCTACTTCGCCTTCCTGGAGCACTCCATCGACGTCGGCACCCAGTGGGTCGTGTTCGAGTCCAACGGGCCGGCGCTCTGGGCCAACGTCCGGCGCACGGTGGAATCGTTCCTTTTCAACGAATGGAAGTCGGGGCACCTCTTGGGCGAGAAACCGGAGTTCGCCTACTTCGTGCGCTGCGATCGTTCGACCATGACTCAGAACGACCTGGACAACGGTCGGCTGGTGTGCCTCATCGGCGTGGCCCCGTTGCGGCCCGCCGAATTCGTCATCTTCCGAATCGGACAGTTCACGGCGCAGAAGGCCTCCTAGGCAGAACGCCGGGGTCGTCGAGACAGAGACATAGGAGACAGCGATGGCAGTAGAACGCGAGCGCCCATATAGCCAATTCAACTTCCGCGTGGAAATCGAGAACGGACCCGACGCAGGCAGCACGCGCGCTGGTTTTCAGGAGGTGAGCGGTCTCGGCATGGAGATCACGATCGCCGAGTACCGGAACGGAAACGAGCTCGACAACGCGCCACGCAAGATCACGGGCACGTACAAGGTACCCGACGTGACCCTGAAGCGCGGCGTGATCGGCGATCTGGAAACGCTGTACCAGTGGATCGATCAGGTGCGCAATGGCAGCCAGGAGGCGCTGAGAACGGTCACCATTCAGCTGCAGTCCGAAGACCGGAGCGGGGAGGCCGTCCAGGAGTGGGCCCTGAGGAACGCTCGGCCCACCAAGTACACGGGGCCCACCCTCAGCGGCAAGGGCACGGACGTGGCCATCGAAGAGCTCGTCCTCGCCTGCGAACGCATCGAGCTGAGGTGAGCCGAGTGATCCCCGCTGCCGCACGAGACCGGATGCCCGGCATCCATTTCGAATCGAGGAAAGCGTCACCTCGGGAAGCGCTTCCGCGAATGGATGTCGCCGGTTTCGTGGGCTTTGCTGCGGCAGGGCCCGTGGACGTCCCGGTCTTGGTCGAAGACGCCCAGAGGTTCTCTGCCATCTTCGGTCCGGACGTTGCGCTGGCGTGGGATCCCGTGCGCGGCGAGCCCGTGTTCGGTCAACTGGGGAGCACGGTCCGGGCGTTCTTCGCCAACGGGGGACGGCGCTGTTGGGTCGTGCGCGTCGCGCGCAACCCGGAGATGAACCACTTCCTGGTCTCGGGGCTGCTCGCCGTGCGCGAGGCGTGCGCCGTCCAGGCGGCCCTGCTCGAGGCGCGCTCGGAAGGGAGCTGGTCGGACGACGTCGAGGTCGGGGCGACCCTGAGCCTGGATCGCCTGCCCCCGGCCGGGCGATGTCCCGCGTCCGAGGAGCAGAACCGGCGCTGTCTAACGTTTCGTCGCTCGCCGGCAACGCCCATTCGCGAGGGTGATCTGCTCGAACTGCGGCCTGCGGACGGCCAGGGCACCGTGCTCTACTTCCCGGTCGAAAAGATCGAGCAGCCGCCGTTCGACGCGAGCGACGAAGCGGCCACCGGGGCGGTCCTGAAGGTTCACGGAGGGCTTGGCTACTGGTTTCGTGCGTGGACGGACGAGGACTTCTCCACGTGCGCGTCCGGTTCGCTGGGGTTGCTCACGGCGAAGTGGCTCGATGGCACCGAGGCCACGCCAGTCTGCATCCACGAGATGGTGTCCGCGGCCGTTGCCAGCCCGCCGAGCGGTTCCGTTCATCCGCGACACGACACGTTCGACATCCGCGTCGCCCGCTCCGAGGGCGATCGCATTGCTCCCGGCTGCTGGTTGTCGATGAAGCTGCCGGTTGGAGCAAGCCCGCCAGCGCTCGTGACGGTTCTGCTTCTCGTGCAGCAGGGCTTCGGAGCCGAACAAGCGGCTCCAGCCAGCGGGGACGAGCCCGGGGCCGCCGAGGAGAGCGTCTGGCTCAGGGTTCGAGCGTGGCGCATGCTCGATGCCAGGCCGTCGTGGCAGACCTGGGAGTGCGGGCAGGAGCTCCAAGCCGCCGTCGCCCGGCTGGAGCTCTGGGCTCGGGCGTGGGGCTCGGGCCCGATGAAGCTCGACGGCCTCGGTTTCTTCCGGAGCCATTCGCGTGCCCTGCATCACCTGCCGTCCGATCGCGTGCTGTACGCTCGGATGTCGCTGCCCGATGCGCACAGGCCCCTCGAGCTGTGGCGCGACGTAGACCAGCGCGCCGCGCGGTTTGCCCTGGCAGCGCCGCAATCGGCCGACAGCCCCGAGCTCGGCTACCTACCACTGGGCGTGCCGGCCGTGTTGGACGATGCATGGTATCAGGGGGCGGTCGGGATCCGGGCAAGCCAGAGCCCGTCGGAGGGCGCCGGCGCTGCGGCGGCATCGCGCGACCCGCTCGTGCGCCAGGGTCTGGACCAGCTGGACGTGGACCTGTTCGTCGACGGGCGCGTGGCAGGGGAAAGCAGCCGCCCCGTTCGTGTCTCCCAGCTTCTCGAGCGCGCATTTGCCGTGAGCCACCCCGTGGCTGGAAGCGAGCAGATGCTGAGCGGGATCCACTCCCTCCTGGGTATCGACGAGCTGAGCCTGTTGGCCGTACCCGACGCCGCACACCTCGGCTGGGCGCACTCCGGCCCCGATCACGAGGCTCTGGCGGCGCCGGCTCTGAGCTACAACTCCGGTGTGCTGAGCTGGGTGCCCGTCCCGGCCGCAGTCCAAATCATCATCGAGCGATCCAGCGACCCCCTGTTCACCACCGGTGTGCGCGCACTGAGTCTCGACGCGTCCACGGGCACCACGGCGGCGCCGCGAACCACCGACGATCCGCCGCTCCTGTTCTACCGGGTGCACCTCGAACGGCTCGGCAGGCGCGGTCCGTCGTCCAACACGGTCCACGGCATCGTGACGCCTGCCGCGATGGTCGAGTGCAGTCTCGAACCGATACCGAGCCCCGTGCTCGGCTGCACGCAAACCAGGGGCCGCAGCGTGCTCGGGTGGACGCTCCAGAGCGCCGGCCGCTACCAGTGTCGTCTCGAAAGATCGAATGATTCTGCCTTCCTGTCGGCGCGAACCCTGTACGAAGGGCCGTTCGACGCTGGCGTGGAGGCTCGCCACGTGGCCTGGAACCGACCGCGCGGCGTTGGCTACTACCGAGTCGCCGTCAGCCACGAGGGACGGCAGAGTCCGTGGTCCAACGTGGTGGTGGTGGGGTCGGAAACGGTCGCAGGGAACTGGCAGGTCATCCGGGAAGCGGAGAACGAGCCGAGCGACACGGCCCCCTCGCCGGCGGAGCAGCGCCTGCTTGCCATCCACGCTGCCATGATCCGTACGTGCGCGGCGCGAGGCGACGTGTTTGCGCTGCTCTCGCTGCCTCTGTGCTACCGCGAACGGCGAGCGCGCCGCTACAAGGAATGGCTCGACTCGCACTTCCGCCTCGCCGACGAGCACAGGGCCCTGAGTCATGCGGCACTGTTCCATCCCTGGCTGCGCCTGCCGACGCCCGACGACGATGCGACCCGGCCGTTTCACGTCGGGCCCCCCGACGGGGCCGTCGCCGGTCTGATGGCGCACCGCGCACTGGAGGCCGGCGCCTGGCGCTCTGCAGCCAACCGACCTTTCGCGGCCGTGATCGGGCTGGAGCCGACCATGGGCCCGTCTGCCTGCGGGGGCATGACGGCCAGCCAGATCAACATGGTCGTGGACGGGCCTCGAGGGCTCACGCTCAGTAGCGACACCACGCTGAGCCCTGACCATGAGCTCGCGACGATCGGAGTCCGCAGGCTGCTCGGTCTGCTCCGAAGACTGGTGCTCCGCCACGGACCGACCTACGTCTTCGAAGGCAACAGCCCGAGCTTCCGGCGCCGGATCCAGCGGCAGTTCGAACGCGTCCTGAGCGATCTTCAGCTTCGAGGTGCGCTGGCCGGCACGACGGCGAACGAGGCCTTTCAGGTCATTGCCGACGACTCGATCAATCCCCCGACCGCGATCGACAGCGGGCGACTGACGGTCGAGATCCGCGTCGCTCCGGCCCAGCCTCTCAAGTTTCTGACGCTGCGCCTCGTTCAGGGACAGGCCGGCGAGATCGCCGCAGAGGAGGTCGGGC
>JAFGIS010000348.1 GCA_016929495.1 Polyangiaceae bacterium
CGCGACTTGGGCGTCTCCAGGGTCGTTCTGTTGTCGAGTGCCTCGGTCTACGGTCCGCGCGCCGACAATCCGCAGCTGTTGACCGAGAGCGCTCCCCTGCTCGGCGTGGGGTCGTCCGGCCCGCTGCGCGGGCTGACGGAAACAGACATGCTGGCGCAGTCGTTCCTGTGGAAGCACCCGCGCATCGACACGGTTGTGCTGCGGTTGGTCCATGTGCTCGGCCCCATCGACAACGCTCCGAGCAGCTATCTGCGTCTGCGTCGGGTGCCGACGCTGCTTGGGTTTGACCCCATGGTGCAGGTCGTGCACATCGAGGACGCTGTCGAGGCCGTACGCCTGGCTCTACTGCGGGGACGCCGCGGCGTCTTCAACGTGGCCGGGCCCCCACCCATCGCTCTGTCGCAGGCGATTGCGCGGCGGGGGCGCGCGACGGTCCCTGTGCCGCACCTGCTCGCGAAGGCCGCGCTGCAGCGGCTGTGGACCCTGGGCGCAGCGGCCTATCCGGGTGCAGAGCTCGAGCACTTGCGCTACGTGTGCATGGTGGATGATGCCAAGGCGCGCAGCCAGCTGGGGTTCGTCGCAGCGCACGACCTGGACGCGACGCTGCGTGCGGTCGACGAGGAAGGCTGGCCATGAGGACGAGGCGCAGAGGTGACCGACGTGTGCGGCGACTCCCGGTACGGCGGACTGTGTGCGTGCTGATAGCCGCCAGCACGTTCGGCAGTGCTTGCGTCACTGCGGAGAGCTCACCGGCCGGGCCGCGTCCGCAGCCCCCGGAGTACGTGCCCCCGCGGGTGCTCCCATGGGACTCGGGCAGCTCGGCAGAGCCCGACCCCTTTGCGGCTGCAGCCGATGGCGACTGGTTGCCCCCAACGGAATCGAATGGGGACCCGTTGGGCGCGGGCCCCTCGGGCGCGTTGCAGGCGGACCCGGCGGACGGCTCGGCGCCGCGTCCGGAGGATGCCGGGGGCGGCTGTCGGACGGGTCTGCGCGACGCCGCCGATGCGGCGGCCGACGGACAGCCGCAATGAGACAGCAGCTCGGGCGTGGGTGAGGTACACAACGCAGGACTGTGAAGCTAGACTAGCCTGCATTGACGACGAAGAGCATGGACAGACACGCGAGCAGTCGGTCGGGGAGGCCGAAGAGGACCCAGAAGGCCGCGCGTACGGTGGCAGAAAGGCCGGCGCGCAGAAATCGCAGTTCAACGCCGTCGGACGAGGCGAGGCGGATTGCCCTGGCTGCCGCTCAGGCGGGCTTGGAGAAAAAGGCGCTCAATGTCCAGATCGTCGATGTTACGGGAAAGGTCGACTATGCCGACTTCCTCGTACTGATGACAGGGCAGAGCGACAGGCACGTTACGGCCCTCGCCGAAGCTGTCGATGAGCAACTCGTCCGCGTGGGCAGCTCCGCCATATCGGTCGAAGGACTTCCGGCGGCTCGATGGGTGCTGATAGACGCGGTGGACGTCGTCATTCACGTGTTCGTGGAAGAGGCGCGCTCGCTCTACGACCTCGACGGGCTGTGGCTCGATGCCCGCCGTGTGCCGCTCCCTGAGCCTTCTGGCGCCCGGTGAGGCTGTTGGTCGTCGCCGAAGGCAAGCTGCGCGACCGGGGGCTGCGCGAGGTGGCCGACGACTATCTGCGCCGCATTCGCCGGCACGTGCGCTGCGACGAGCTCGAGCTGCGTAGCTCCGAAGGATTCGGGCGCGTGTTTGCCGCTGGAGCGGTAATCGTGGCGCTGGATGTCGGCGGCCGGAGCGTTAGCAGCCGCAGTTTCTCCGAGTTGCTCGTCACCTGGGCCAGTCGAGGCCGTGGGACCATCGTCTTTCTCGTGGGCGGTGCCGCAGGGCTCCCCTCGGGTGTGCTGAAGCGAGCGCACGAGCGGCTGAGCCTGTCGTCGATGACGCTGCCGCACCGCCTGGCGCGCGTACTGCTTCTCGAGCAACTCTACCGGGCGATCAGTATCCAGCGTCGCGAACCGTATGCTCGAGGGGACTAGCACTCCAATCCGTTTGCCGGAACCCCTGCGCTCGCCGCCTCGGGTCCTCGCAGCAAAGATCCCGGCAGTAGTCGCCCACCGGCCGTCGGCCGACAACGGTGCATGAAATCGGGCTCCTGTGCGTCCTGGCGGCCGGAGTTTCTTTCTAGTGCTAGCCGGATAGCTCTCTGTGTTTCCTGCCGAACAGCCACGCCACGATGATCGAGACACCGTAGAGCGCGCAGAGCGGAATCGCAAGCAGCAGCTGGCTGACCGGATCCGGTGGCGTAACCACTGCTGCGATGATGAAAGCCACCACGGCGAAGTATCGGGAGAAACGGATCAAGTGCCGATGGGTGATGATTCCGGCAATGGACAGGAAGAACGCGAGGACTGGCAGCTCGAACACGAGCCCGAAGGCGATCAGCATTTGAGTCACGAAGTCCAGGTACTGGTCGATCATCACCGTCGGTTTGACCGAGAAGCCCGAGGCCCCCACGGGGCCGCTGAAACCAAGCAGATACCGGAACGCGATGGGGAACACGATCCTGAAACCGAAGTATCCGCCCGTGGCGAACAGCGCGAACGAGGAGAACACGAACGGCAGGGCCAACCGCTTTTCCCTGGCGTACAGCCCCGGCGCAACGAACGCCCAGAGCTGGTAGAGGATCACCGGGAGCGCCACGACGAGGCCCGCGAGCATGGCGAGCTTGAGATAGGAGAAAAACAGAGTGGCCGGAGCCTGGAAGTGGAGAGAGACGTCGCCGGGCAGATGCTGCTGCTTCCAGCCCAAGACGAAGGGCTTCGTGACCCACAGTAGAAGCCTCTCCCTGAAGGCCCAACTGAGCCCTGCTCCTGCCACGAAGGCGGCGGCCATCCAGACGATGCGTCGCCGCAGCTCGGCCAGATGCTCCCAGAAGGTCATGGGCTGTTCGGGCGGATTCGTCATGGGGCAGGGCTTGGCCCGTTGGGTGGTGGTGGACGGGTCTGATGCCGATCGTCCGGGGGCGCGGCGGCGTCGTCCAGCAGGTCGTCGGGCAACGCACCGTAGGCATCTGGGCCCTCGACAGGAGACTCCCGGGTGAGATCGGACTCGACCCCGTCGACATAGGGGTCCGGCGAAGTGGGGTGGTTCGCGGGTGAAGCGACGGCACGTTCGATGTGGCTGAGCTCGCCTCGAACCAGCGCTCGGAGCTCGCTAAGTCCGCCCGCGATCCCTTCCTGCCGCAGGATTTCGTCGATTCCGCTGTGCACGCGCATCTCGGTGGTCAATCGGCGAAGACGGCCGAGCCACTCGCCCAGAGTCCGCATCATGCCAGGCAGCTTGTGCGGGCCCACCACGATGAGCGTGACCACCGCAATGACAGCGATCTCGGTAAGAGAGACCCCAAACACGATGGGAACGGTAGTCCGGTGTGCCATACCCGGCAACGCCGGCTGCGCCGCGCGCCCACCAGGATCGCTGGGCTCGCCGCAGCCGGATGCGCCGAACTGGGGGAACGAGCCCGCGGGTCGGTCTGGACATCCAGGAGAGCGGTTGCAGGGGCGTGCGACGGAACGACTCCGGCCAGCGGGCATCTCAGCGGGTCAGGTGCCGAGCAATGAGCCTTCGAAAACCGGCAGCACCTTGGCATCCCCGAGCAGCCTTTCGACGGGCCAAGCCAGGGAGGAGCCCCGTGCTCCGAACAGCTGCACGGCATCGGACGCTACACTGACGCGCTCGTCGAGGCGACGCGCGATGAGTTCGGTGGCCAACGCGCCGATGTTCGCGTGAGCCCGACCCGTGGTTGCTGCTCTTGCGACAACGAGAAGTCGAGCACGGGCTACTCGCGAGCCCGCCGGCGCATTCTCTCTGCGTGCGCGCGTGCCGCGCGTGCGCCGAGGACATAGCCCATAGCGAGGCCTACCAGCAGGGTGCCGGGAATATAGAGCAGATGTGCGAGGCTCATGATTCGCTGGCTTTCTCTCTTTCCGTTCTGGCGGTCAGCGCCTTTTCGAGCTCGGAGAGGCGCCGATCCAGGGCGCCCTGTCGACGCCAAGTCACGTAGACGAACAGCAGGGCAAGGAGCCACATGAGCACGTACGCGATGACCAGCAGCTGCGTTGCGCTCGCCCTCTCGGTTCCGCCTTGGACGGGGACAAACTGGTCGCGTCGATCCTCGACGGAGATGCCGTGAGCTGCAGCGCTTTGCATCGTCCTACTCCTCGATTCCTGCATTCGCGGCCAGCTCCTCGAGTTGGTGGCAGCGTGAGACGGCTAGCGCCAGGCGTGCCCTCATCCAGAGCACGACAGCCGCAAGCAGCGTCATGGTCAAGAAGCCCATGATGAGTGCGTGCCGCATGTCGGCGGATAGTCCGCCGCCGCCGCGCCCGATGACCGTCGGATGGTTCCCGCCCCATTGGTGGACAGCCACGTGGATCAGCGGAAGGTTCGCCGTGCCCAGGACGCCGAAAGCCGCCGCGAACTTGCGTTCCGCCTGACCCGCTCCGACGAAGGCGCGGATCACGACGATGGCGGCGTAGATGAGCACGCTCAGCAGCAACGTGGTGAGGCGTGGCTCCCAGGTCCAATAGACCCCCCACGCCTTCTTGGCCCACAGGGGACCGCTCGCCAGCACCATGGACCCGAACAACACGGCCGCCTCGGCTCCAGCCCGGGCCCAAGCGTCCGCGAGGTCACCCGGCCGCAGCAGGTAGGCCGCGCTGGCCGCAAGACACACCGTACCGCCCACGTACATCGCGTAGGCGGCCGGGACGTGGAAGTAGAAGATCTTCTGGGCCAGACCTCCGGCTGCCGGTTGTGCTTCCGGCGCGCGAAGGAATACGAAGCTCACGAGATAGATCAGAACTCCCGCGGTAGCGCCGAGCAGTGCCTTGAATGGCCAGTCCGTTCGTTTCATGGGCTACCGCCGTAGGGACAGCAACAGGCTCGGTCCAGAGGCCGCACACCGATCCTAGTCGTGTGCCTCCTGCGCCGCCAGCCATGTCTCGAGCTGGCGGTCGGCCCGAAGCCCGTCCCAACCGAGCCCGCGCACCAGCATTTCGTGGGCTTCGCGGCGACGTCCCGCTCGCAGAAGCGCGTGAGCATAGGAAGACACGATCTCTCCCTCCGAAGGACGAGCGTGGTGAGCCATCTTGAGGTATCTCAAGGCTTCATTCGGCCTGCCGAGCGCCACATCCAGGAGATGACCCAGATTGTGGGCAATCTCGGGGCTTGCGGGCGAGAGCATCAGTGCGTGCCGGTAGGCCTTCGCGGCGGACTTGAAGTTGCCTAGCAGCGTCTGAGCCAGTCCGAGTACAGCCCAGGCGTGTCCATCGTCGCACAGCTCAATGACGGAGCGGGCGAGCAAGGCTGCTTTCCATGGCATCTCGCTGACCACGAGCTCAGCCAGTTTGAGGCGGCTGAACAGCGCCTCCGGGGAGCCCCGTGCGGCGCGTGCCACGAGGTTGCGAAGCATTGTCACGAGCTCGGGGGCTTCCAGGCCATGCGCCAACGCCCACTCGACGTCGCAGACGAGAGTTTCCAGGTCGCGGCGTCGTGAATTCATGGACACTAATTTCTAGCGTCGGAGGCAGGCCTGCGCAATTCGTCCCGCCGTCTGAATCCGCGGACTACGCTCGGGCGCGGGCTAGCTCGGCCGCGGCTTGCTTTCCCGCGATTGTCGCCCCGTTCAGGGCATCGAGCGCTCTGTCCACGAGGTCCCTACGTACGCCGATGAAGGTGTGGCGCTGTTTGACGCGGATGTAGCCGGTGCCATCGCCAGGAAGCTCTGCGGCCTGGGCCAAGACAGCATGGAAGTCCTGCGGCCGGGCGCCGTCCTTGCGGCCGACATTGACGTAGATTTCGGCCACACCTTCGGTCAGGTCACGCAAGGGCTCGGGCGCCTCGCTCACATCCATGACGGTATAGGCAAACGGCTCGTCGGGATCCTGCTCGACGCTGCGCCGAAACTGCGGCGGCTGCGATGGCGGCTGTCGCCTCTGTCTCACCGCGCCGCTGCGCCGATTTCTGGGCACTGGCGGTTCGGCCACGGAGTCTGTCCTTGCTTCCTGTGCATCGAGTGAAGCAGAGTAGGAGGCTGGAGCTTCCACTGCTGCCACGGGCAATGCGGTGCGCCGGGCTGTGGTCGCCGTTTGTTGCGCTGGCTGCGAGTCACCCAGATAGTGGCGGAGCAGACCGCCCACGACACAGACCGCTTGCTCGTTCGTCAGGAGGCGTCTGGCGAGCGCGATGTCATCGGACGCCACGGCGCCCTCCGGGAAGGCACTGCCGAGCATCTGGACGACGTCGGTTTCCGCGCGCGACTTGAGCTCCCTGGAGGATGGCAGCTGGCGCTCCACCGGACGAATACCGTAGGTCAGCCGGAGCATGTACAGGTTTCCGACGTCGCCGGCGGTAACGAGCGACAGGGCCATGCCCGTTCGACCCGCGCGGCCGGTTCGCCCGGTGCGATGGACGTACATCTCCGCCGACTCGGGAAAATCGTGGTTGATGACGTGAGTGAGGTGGGAGATGTCGATCCCCCGCGCCGCAACGTCCGTGGCGACCAGGAAGCGTAGCTTGCCCCCTCGAGTCGCCGCCATTACTTGCTCGCGCTCCTGCTGCGGCAGATCGGCGTTCAGCCATTCCGCGGCGAAGCCTTGCTGCTGTAGGGTTGCGGCGACGCGCTTGGTCTCGTCGCGAGTGTTGCAGAAGATGATGGAGCTCTCGGGATTGGCTGCCTCGATGACCCGTGCCAGAGCCGCAAGTTTGTCCTCCCGAACCATGTACACGACGTGCGTCACATCGAGAGCACCAATGTGGTCGCCGCTCAGTGTCAGGAATTGAGGCTCACGGAGACGTGTCTCGGCCATTCTCTGAATGTCCGGAGGCAATGTGGCGCTGAATAGCAACGTCTGGTGAGATTCTGGAACGAACGACAGAATCCTGTTGATCTGCGGCAGAAAACCCATCGACAGCATTTCGTCGGATTCATCGAGGACGAGTGTCTTGAGCGTGCTCACGTCCAGAGTTCCCCGCTCGAGGTGATCCAGTACTCTACCCGGCGTCCCCACCAACACCTGGGCACCGCTGCGGATCTGGTCGATCTGGCGGCCCATCGGGGCGCCGCCGTACACCACCGCCACCCCGAGCTTTCGGTGTCGACCGAAGACGCTCAGTTCGCAAGACACCTGCACGGCGAGTTCACGCGTCGGGCAGAGGACGAGGGCCTGGACGCCCGGCGCATTGCGCCGAACCAGCGCGTCCATGATCGGCATCCCGAACGCCGCTGTCTTCCCCGTCCCGGTGCGCGCTTGGACCACCAAGTCGACACCACGGCATGCAGGCTCGAACACGGCCAGCTGAACGGGCGTTGGCACCGAGTATCCAAGCTCGTGGATCGCTTCTCGAAGCTCTTTGGACAGCGGAAGGACGTCGAAAGCTGGTTCGGGACTCAAGGCATCGGAAGCAGGGTCTTGCATGGACGGCTCGCAGCTTAGTGCGGTCCGATCGAGCTCGCCACCACCGCAGTGCCTTCCTGGTTGTCCGGCCCCGGTCTCGTCGAATCGAGGCAATATCGCTTCAGCGGCCGGAGGAGGACTCGGGGCTCCGTGCAGTGGTTGGCGCCCAGCGGCCCAGCGAGCCCACCCGGCGCCTGCGTCGCGCGAGATCGACCGACTCATAGCGCACAGCGTGCTCTTCGGCGTATCGGAGTCGATCCGTGTCCCCCAGAGCCCGAAGTGCCGTGCGGTCGCCCTGGCAGGTTCGGCCGAGAGAGGCGCGCCAGTCCCACTCAGGCCGAAGCGCGTCGCGGAAACGGGCAACGGCGGCGCGCTCACCCCGGGCTTCTGTTTCTCCGGCGTGCCGTGCACGGCGAACCGCCAAGACCAGGCGCTTCACTCCGGTGTGGCAATCGACCGGGGGCGGCGTACCCTCACGAGGCCCCCACACCTGGTAGATGATCTGCGCGGCGCACACGACCGTGAACCCGCCGACGACGATTGTGTATGCCACGATTCCGGCCCGTCGTCCGCGCCGACATGCTGCCTCCAGGCGTTGAGATCCCAGGGCTGCCATGGACCGCCTGTAGTCCGTGACCGGGCGGCACGTCAAAGGAATGCTGCGCAATGACCCTGCTCCATGCCGCGTGGACCAGCAGGCCGAACTTGCGGTCGCCGGCGATCGCAAGTATCCGGAGCTCCGAGACATGCGTACCAGTCCCTCGTGCACGTCCGGATCCGCGCTGCGGCCGTGCTTCTGGGTCGGTCGCCGGGTCGATTGCATGCCGTGCCAGTACACGGGGGTGGCTTTGCCATGACCTTGCCGGTGCAATCGGCCATCGACGTGCTCTACGGGAGCCGCGATGCGCAGCGTGCCGACCCCGGTCTGCGGCGCAGGCTGCACGACGTGCAGGCGCTGCTCGCCGAGGACCTCGGTTGGGTCGAACAGGGCCTCGCCGACCTGTCCGAACAGGGAGTCTCGCCGGCCACGGATGCGGCCCAGCACTTGGTGCGACGAGGCGGAAAACGGATCCGGCCACTGACGATGTTGCTGAGCTCAGCATGTTTCGGGAAGATCCCACCGTCCGTGCGCAGAGTGGCCATGGTGACCGAGCTGCTGCACTCGGCGACCCTGCTCCACGACGATGTGGCGGACGAGGGCATGGTGCGTCGCGGGGTCGTGACCTCCAGACTCCTGTGGGGCAACGCCGTCAGCGTACTGTCCGGGGATCTGCTGCTGGTGCACGCGCTTGCACAGACGCTCGATCATGCGCCCGAGATCATGCCCGATTTGGTGACTACCCTGCGTGAGCTGGTAGATGGCGAGGTCCTGCAACTGCGCGGGCGGACGGCTCTCGACCTCTCGGAAGAGACCTACGAGCGGATATTGCGCGGCAAAACGGCTTCCCTCTTCGTGTTTGCGGCTCGGAGCGGGGCACGGCTCGCCGGCGCGCGAGAGGAAGCATGCGACGCGCTCGCCGCATTTGGGCTCGCCCTGGGGATGGCGTTCCAGCTCGTGGACGATGTGCTCGACTACTC
>JAFGIS010000349.1 GCA_016929495.1 Polyangiaceae bacterium
CCATGGGCCGGCTGTCGCTCTCGAGTCGCGGCGCGTCGGTGCACGGCGGGGTGCCGAGATCCAGGAGCGTTTCGATGACCTTCCCGCCTCTGGCTCGCTACTCCGCCTCGGCCGGCAGGGCGTGTCTTCAGGTAAGGCCTGCTCACGTCCGAGATCGGAGCGGACCGCCGCTCCACGGCGGTGGATCGGCGGGTCACAAGATCGCATAAGTAGGAGTTGCATTAACTTTTGCAGGTACAACGTACTAGCAGCAATCACTACTGCTTAGGCTTTCTTGGCCTCATACCGACCAGGAAATGCTTGGTGGTGTTTCTGACGCCGCGGTCCAGTTGTGGCCCCTCTAGAGCGGTCCGGTCGGACGCGGCATCATCAACCCGGGGTGCTTAGCCCCAAGGTTGGCGTGAAGCCAGAATGTCGCATTTCCCGTCGCCGTTCACGTCGGCGAAGCCCAGGTTCCCGACTGGCATGTCATCAGGGTCATTCCAGATCGGCCTCCACGTCTCGTCTTCGAGTCCTCCCCAGTGAATCATCCACTTTCCTTCCGGTTTGATTCGAAAGACGTCCGTCAGCCCGTCCCCGTCGAAGTCGTGGAGTCGAATCGTGCGGAGGGCAACAGTGGTCTTGACGAGATCGTGCCACCCAGTGGCTCCCCCGAACGAAACCTGCCACCACACCTCCCCGTTGTTCTTGACCCCGCGGCGGAAGATGTCCGTTCTGGGATTCCCGTCGAAATTGCCAAGCCGCAGATCGGCGAGCGGCGTGCTGTCACCTGAGCCGCCGAAGGCGTTGAGCACTTGCCAAGGCCCCCTGCCAGACTCCGACACCTTCCAGATCCCGCTCGGAGTGGTCCGCATGATGTCCGTCTTCTTGTCTCCCACGAAGTCCCCCAGCAGGACGTTCGTCGCAGTGAATCCCGACGTCCCCAAGAGCACGGGCGTGCCCCAGTTCGACGAATCGAAGTAGTACCAGTGGGAGCCGTCGGCGACTAAGAAAGCCAACCGGGTGGCGCCCAATGCCTTTTCGTTGTATCTGCAAGATTTGACATAACGTCCCAACCACGATCTAGACTGGCCATGTGGCCCACCGCCGTGGCCGCGATCGTTCGCGAAGTACTCGAGGAAACCGGACTACACGTGCGACCTCGACGAGTCGCAGCCGTCGTCGGTGGTCGGTCGTGCCGCGTGCACTATCCAAACGGAGACGACGTGGAGTACGTGACGACCGTCTTCGACTGCGAAGTCATCGGCGGATCGCTGATCGAAGCGAACGACGAAACGAAGCAGCTCGCCTACTTCGAGGTACGTGAGATGCCGGCACTCGCATTCGCGTACCCGAGCGAGATCTTCTTCGAGAACGCGCCAGGCGCATACTTCGATCGACCGTCATCTCCCTCGGGATAACCCACGGCGCACTGTCGTGTTGCGCTGGGGCAGCACGTGCGGATCTGCCGGAGCTTGCCGGATTATGGAACGCAGAGGCATACGCGTTGCGGTACAGTAGGCCCGCTGCATCGTTACGAAAAACACGCCTGTCGCCGATGCCCCCCGAGGGGGCACGGCGGAGCACGGTCGGCGCTGTCCCTGACGGGCCAGCGCCGGGCCCCGCCTTATGTCGCGCAAGGCGCGCCGTGGGGGGCCCAGCGCGCTTTCGCCCGTTCGCTGCGTCCGAATAGCGCCGCGGGAGCCGGCACGCGCATTCCAGGGCTGCGAGTCCCCTTCTTGAGCACTTCGCTCAGTCCAGACGGCAGTTCCCGCAGCGTGACCACGGACCGAACGGGCCGAAAAACCTGCATGTTGCACCGAGCCAGGGTACTCCTTCCAACCGCGATGACGTCTGGTAGCCTTGACCAACCCCAACGGACAGAACCATGATTGCTCTGCGCCCCATGCCCAACTGGAAAGGTCGCACCAAGCACTTGGTGGCGCTCGGGTTGGTGGCGGCGGGTGCAAGTGTGGTGGTCCTGCGACACTGCGCAAGAGCATCGGATATCAACCAGACGCGAGCGGCGGCCTTCGGGATTCAGTCCGCCGCCATCAGGTGGCAAGTGTTCTACGGTGATGCTGTTTGCCCAACCATTAGGCAACTGATAGCAGGAAGGACCGCGGCTTCGTCGACGCGAATGGTTGATGCTTGGGATCAGCCGTTCGTGATTACTTGCGGCCCGTTGACTATCGGCGTCACGTCGTCTGGGCCCGACCGCAAGCGGGGCACACCGGACGACATCGTGGCATCGCCCGCGCCGGTTCGAAAGCAGGCTTGGTAGTTGCGGCGAAGACGCAAGCCTCTGCCGAAGCGGGAGCTCCTGATCAGATGCCTCGGTGTATTGTCCAGCCACTCACGCCGCAGGTCCCACGCCGGCGCCGAGCGAACGCTGGTGTCCTATCGTCAGTTCAGGGCAACGCCTGAAGTCCACACGCCCGAAAGCGCCCCGCGGGTGGCGTTCCGGCCGCTGGCCGCGGTGCAGGTGGCGGCGGTGGGAGCGTTCTGAGAAACCCGGAGAGCCAAACGGCGGCCAAACGGAGGTCCCCGGCAGCTGGCAGGGGGTCGCTCTCCCTGCTACCCGAAGGAGCAAGCACTCGATGCGCGTCCTAGTCGTAGACGATGATCTGGAGCTCCTGGAGCTCGTCGAGCGAGCGCTCGGGCGTGATAAGCATGAGGTATACACTGCCACGTCGGCAGAGCAAGCGCTCGAGGAGATGGCGCGGCGGCAACCCGACATCCTGGTGCTCGACCTCGGACTGCCGGGGGCCTCCGGCGAAGAACTCTGCCGTACGCTCCGGCACGGCGGCTCGCGCGCGCTCATTCTGATACTGACGGCGCAGAGTGCCGTGGCCTCACGCGTGCGCTGCCTGGATGAGGGAGCGGACGACTACTTGCCCAAACCGTTCGCGGTCGCCGAGCTGCGGGCTCGCGTTCGGGCTCTGTCGCGGCGAACGCCGGTGGCGCGACCCGAGACGTTCACGCAGGGCAGCGTGCGCCTCGATTTCGTGACGCGGCGCGCGTTCGTTTCGGAGGTCGAAGCGCCGATCACGGCTCGAGAGTGGGCCATCCTCGAGATTCTGGCGGCCAGCCGCGGGCGCGCCGTGCCGCGATCGGAGCTGCTCGGCAAGATCTGGGGCCAGGACGACGACGCGTCGGCTGCGAGCCTCGAAGTCCTCGTCGGCAGGATACGGCGTAAGCTTGGCGGGGAGGTGGTCCGAACGGTTCGGGGGCGCGGGTATTCGTTGGGCGATGGCTGACACGCGGCGACAACGAGAGGGCACTGAGGGCCGACACGGCATCGGCGCACGCGTGGCCCTGGCGGTCGTGACGAGTGCCGCCGCGGGAACCTGTCTGGCGGCCGTCGTCGCCGTCGTCGCCGTGGATCGGCTGCTCGCGGAACAGGCGGACGTGCGCTTGCGGGGAGCCGTCGTCGAGCTGGCGGGTGAGCTCGACGAGGATCCGCCGGAGCGCCGGTCTGCCGCGGTACGGGACGAACTGAATGACGAAAACCGCGAGATCGCACCGAGCGGGATCCGCCTTGCGGTGCTCGACCACGGCGCCGTCATCGCGGGCGACACGCGGGCTCCCAGCGTGGCGGCGGGCAGCTGTACGAGTGGGGGAGCTGTCGGACAGCGCGTTCGCGCTTGTGCCGAGCCGTACGGGCCCTGGGTGCTCGTCGCATCCCAATCGACGGATGTGGAACGACTCTGGTGGAGCTACGTCGCCGCTGCGCTGGGGGCGCTACTCTTGGGGGCCGTTAGTGGCGGTGCCCTGAGCGTGGGGCTGACACGATGGGCCGTGTCGCCACTCAGAGGGTTGGCGCGTGCGCTGTGTCGCTCGGATCCGAACACCCCGACATCGATCGAGCTCGGACCTCCGACGCGCTGCGAGGAAGTCGAGGCGATTCGAACTGCGCTGAGCGAGCTCATGGATCGGATCCAAGTGCTCTTGGATCAGGCGCAGCGTTTCGCGGCCGATGCCGCGCACGAGCTGCGAACTCCGCTGACGGTCATGCGCGCCGAGCTCGAACTCCTGGCCGAGGAGAAGTCCGGAACCGAACGCAAGGCCCTGGAGCGGGCCTGCGCGAGGGCGTCGCGGCTCTCTGATCTGGTCGAACGCTTGCTCGTGCTCGCGTTGCCCGGTGAACGACTGGCCGAGGGCTTCGAGACGGTGTCGCTGGGCGACCTGGTCAACGATGTGGTGTCACAGCTCGACGAGACGCGACGAGCGCGCGTCGAGCTCGAGCTCGGGACAGAAGGCCTGGTACGAGGCGACGTGCAGTTGCTCGGTTCGCTCGTCTCCAACGCCATCGGCAATGCGCTCAAGTTCAGCAAGAGCGGGCCGGTGACGGTTTGCGTCGAGGACCGTGCCTGCGACCCAGATCCCGACCCGAGTTGGGTCGCGCTCGAGGTCCGCGACATGGGTCCCGGCGTGCCTGCCGGACTTCGCGAGCGCGTGTTTCTCGCATTCTATCGGGCACGACGCGACAGGGACGGCAACGGCGGCCACGGACTCGGACTTGCCCTCATTGGCCACATTGCCCGGGTGCACGGCGGACGCGCCGAGTTCTTGGATGTTCCGCAAGGCGCTTGCCTATTGGTGCTTCTGCCCGCGTGGGCTCCCGCCAACCGACCCGAGTCGGCGCGGTAGCATGCGGGAAGACGGAAGGATTCACGATGCCCTCTCACAACGACTCGACCCCGAATGGCCGCCATGGCCGGTCACCCAAGCGAACCATGGCCTGTGCGCTCGTAGCGTGCGCGACCATCATGAGCGCAGCATGCTCCGGCTTCTGCGAGAACCACAAGGCAAAGCCCGCGAGGCACGAAGCCCGCGCTCAGACTCGCACGCAAGCACCGCGCAGTACACCCGCGAAGCCGTTCGCCGCTGCAACGCGCGATGCGAGCTCCTCTCTCGAGCGCTACGCTCTGGACAAGCCGCTGCTGGTTGCGAGACTTCCGTCCACGTTGCGGGAGGTCTCCGGTCTCACGGCCATCTCGGGCACGGAGGTGGCATGCATTCAGGACGAGGATGGGCTCGTCTTCGTGTACGACCTCGAACAGCAGAAGGTCACGCGCCAGGTGCGGTTCGGCCCGGTCGGCGACTACGAGGGCATCGCTCGGGTCGATGCTCGGTTCTACGTGCTGCGCAGCGACGGCACGTTGTACGAGCTCGACAGTCTCGCAGAGCAGCCGAACGTGCGCACGCATGCGCTCAAGCTGCCGACCAGCAACAACGAAGGCCTCTGCTACGACTCGGCCGAGCGCCGGCTGCTCATTGCCCCCAAGAGCCGAATGGGCAAGGGCAGGGAGTTCAAGAACGCGCGGCCGATCTACGCGTTCAACCTCGAGACCAGTGAGCTCGTGACCGATCCGGTCATCATGATCGATGTCGACTCGATCTACCAGTTCGCGGACGCGCACCAGCTTGGCGTACCCGAGAAGGCGAAGAAGAAGGGCGGAACGCGGCCGATGCTCCGCTTTATGCCGTCATCGGTCGCTGTCCACCCGGTCACGGGCGAGCTTTTCCTATTGTCGGCGATGGACCACGTGCTCGCCACCTTCGACAAGCAGGGACAGGTTACGGGGTACGTGGTGCTCGACTCGGGCGTCTTTCGTCAGCCAGAGGGCGTCACGTTCCTTCCGAACGGCGACATGGTCGTGAGCAACGAGGGCGCGGGCCAAGAACCGACCCTGCTTCGTTTTCAGTACCAGGGCGTTCAGCCGTGACGAACGAGACGTTTCCACCCGCGCCGCCGCACCGCGCGGGCGCGACTCCTATCACCGGCGCAGCCGGCCCGGCGCGCGAGTCCGGTCACACGCGCCGTCGCAGCGGCGTGCGAACGTTCGTCTGCGGTTGTATCGGAGGCGTGGTGGGCGGCTCATGCGTCTGGATGGTGGCTACGTCTCGATCTGGCTCAGCGTCAGTCAGTCCGTCGAAGGCGGACCTGTCCGCAACGGCCCAAAGGGTCGCGGGGCTCGAACAGCAAGTTGCGGCACTCCGACGTGCGGCCCCGACGCGCCAGCCTCTCGCGGCATACGCGAGGGCTGCGGAAGCAGTCGTCCGGGCCACCGACGAGGCGGGTACCTCGCCGAGCATCCGTCCGGGCCATCCGAGTTTCGAACTCGCTGTGCGTGGCGTACTCGAGCGTCTGCGTACCGAGCGGGAAGCAGATCGTGAAGCGCGCCGATGGCAGCGACGCCAGAGCCGCGCAGAGGATTTGACTCGGCTCTTGGAAAAGGAACTGCGGCTGACGGAGCTGCAGCAGCGTGCAGTGGAGCGCGTGCTGGCCGAACAGGACACGCGCTACCGCGACGCCAAGCGCGAAGGCGCCGACGGGGGTGCCCAGACTGCGATCACTCCGCGTCAGAAGCGCGAGCGGACCGACCGCATCCGCAAGGAGACCGAGCAGGAGACCGAGCGGGCGCTCTCCGAGGTTCTGGACGGCGAGCAGATGCGGCGTTTTCGTCAGATCCGGGACGCGGAAGAGCTGCTGCCGAGCGATTGAGTCTAGTGCGGCGTTTCGTTCGGGTCCAACCCGCGGCACCTCTCCATTGTCGGGCATCGTTTCGAATGAAACGTGCCCTGGCAGCGTTCCGTTTCACGGAAGTGGGGTGCCTCCGGTGACCGGCCGATGAGATCAGTGAATGAGGTCTCACGCCAGTGTTACGTGCAGCGAAGCGAAGCCGTTTTGTGGATACACCGCCATTTGTGGCGGTCGGGCCGGATCCGGCTCGATGCAATCCGTATGCTCAAACAGTTCCTCCAGCACCGCTCGCAGTTCGAGCCGAGCCAACGGCGCGCCCGGGCAAACGTGGATGCCCTTTCCGTAGAGGAGACTCAACCCGGGATCCCGGTCCAGACGTACTTCCTGCGGCTGCTCGAATACCCGTCCGTCGCGATTCGCCGATACCCACATGAGGGTGATGCGCTCGCCGGCCGGTATGTCTCGACCGCAGATCTCCACATCGCGAGTGGCGGTGCGCCGACTGGCGACGAGGGGGCCACAGATTCGGAGGATCTCGTCGATTGCAGGGGGAAGCAGTGAAGGCTGTGCGCGCAGTCGCTGCTGGAGACCACGATGTACGGCCAGATGGTGCGCGAGTATCCCGAGCGCCGAGGAGATGCTTCCGACCTCGCCCACCGTCCAGTTGCGCAGAACACTTGCGATTGCGCCATCGGGCAACGGCGTTCCGTTCACGCGCGCCTTCATCAGACTGGCGGTCACGTCGTGTTCTGCGTCGCCTCCGGCTCGTCTGCGGGCTTCTAGCAGTTCCTCGACGAAGGCGGTGAACTGGCGCGCGATGTCCGCCATCGCGCTGCG
>JAFGIS010000350.1 GCA_016929495.1 Polyangiaceae bacterium
AAAACGCACCCCTCGGCGGGCGAGGGTGCGTTTTCGGCGTCGCCTTTGGCGTGGTCTGCTGCGTGTCCGGTGCTCTAGGTCCTTGTTTTGTCCGCGGCAATCAAACTGATTGCCGCTCTAGGGGCCTTTAACGACGGCGATCTCATCGATAGTGCATCCAGAGCATCACCACGTCGACCAGCCCGAGCACCGCGACGAGTGACAGCACGACCCGTTGAAGCCTCGCGCGTCGCGCGAGCTGGTCTGCTGAAGGGGTCTTCTCGTCGCCGAGGTCGATGTCAGAGAAGTCGGCAGGCATCGAGTGACGGGTCGAAACTGGCTCCAACTCCAGACCTCCTGACCTATCCAGAGCCCACCGGCCATCGCGCAGCGGCTTGGAGGGGACTGCCCCCGAGTCGGGCATTCCGACTTCGCCCGGGCATACGGGGACGAAAGGCGATACTGGCGCTGGCAATGCACTCAACTCCGGTTGCTGATGGTCCGTCATCGTCCTGCAAACCCGGCGGCCGCGCATTTCTACCGGCTGCCGCTAAAAAGGTGTCGCTACGCCGGGTTCGCAGCTCACCTTCCTTGCCGCGGCATCGGGGTCGGCCACGACAGGCCGGAGGAAAGGACGCACTCGGCCGGCCGCGCCACCAAGCCATCGCGCGCGCTGGCCTCGCTAGAGACCTTGAAGCGCGCTCATCCCGGGACAGAGCTTGGCGACCTGCCGCTCTATGGCCGCGACCTTGGCCCGCACGACGACGTCCTGCTCCATGATGCGTCGCACCTGCTCCGGAGCGGTCAACAGGAACGCGAAGACCTCGGCCTTGTCTTCTTCGACGGCTGAGGTCGAGTAGCGCGACAGGAACCCGGACGTCTCCGTACTGAGACGGGCACTGCCGGGCTGGCGCATGGAGCGACCGCCCAGGCCGTACGAGAAACCCGGTGGGTTCAAAGCTTCCCACTCGGGATCCTCGGCGAGCTGCTCATCGTCTGCGAAGTCGAGAAAGTGAAACAGCTCGTGGTGCAGCAAACGCCGTAGGAAGCCCGCCGGACCGCGCACATCGAGCATCAGACTCTGCTCGTAGTTGGGAAGGCTGGGTATCTCCTGCCCCGACTCGGCAAGACCTTCGCACAGCAGTATTCGCCTGAAGCGGACCGCGCGCAGGCAGCCGCGAGAGTAGCGCCCGAGCTCTTGGCCGAGGACGACCAGTGCCGCATCGACGGAGCCTGCCCCTGGCACCTCGCCGGTCACCGGACCGCCTACCAAGTCCAAACGAAACGATCGGGTGGCCGTGAACACCCCGACGCCGCGCTGAGCGAATGGCCGCAGTAGCGCCCCGGACGCGTCTCGCGCTGGCGCGAATCCCTGCTCGGTGAGCTCCTGCACGACGCGTCGATCCAGCTCCCTGGCTTGCGCCGGGGCCACTTGGTCCGCGTCGTACAGTCGATTGGCCACGATTCCGAACAGCGGGACGAGCACGAGGGCCATCAGCACCGTCACCGGCATGAATGCTTCGAAGCCCCCCAGCCGCCGCACTCGCACCTGCCGCCGCCACCGCGAGCGCCATTGCAGCTCCAGCTCGGCACCGCCGCCTCCGACCGCGCGGCGTGGCGGACGCGAGAGCCTCGGCAGCTGAGTCTCTCCTGGAGCGGGCACCGTCCTAGTGTAGCCGCCGTGGAGGAACGGAGCGCACTGTGGCATCAGGGATCAGGAAATGCCGTTGCAGAAGGGCCTGCGTGAACCGGGCGCGGAGATAGAAGCCTCGCGGCAACGTCAGCTCACGGGCGCCGTCGCGATCGGCGGCAACACACCTCGACCGAGAGTTGGCTGCTTTCGGTCGCACCTGCAAGTACTGGCCAAGGTGTCCCGTGATACGGTCGAACTCACCGCGCCCGATGAGGCCGGCGAGCTCCTCCCAATCGAACCGCAAGTCGGCCTCCTCCTTGGGACTGGGGCTCCACAATAGTGGATGCCCCAGCCTACGGTCCCCGAATCCGACCCCGGGCTCGGATTCGACAGGCACCCAGAGTACCCGCGCGAGCTTGCGACGGACACGCGAGGCGTCCCATTCCACGTGACCGATTTCTCCGAGGGGGATCGTGCAAACGAACGTCGACTCCTGACACCTGCCCCTTTGGTCGACCGGCAGCGTCTTGAGCTCGACTCCGAGAGCCGCGAAGTCAGGCACGGCCCGGCTCGCCCCGTCTGCGCCGAGCGCCCGCTCCACGAGCAACCCAATCCAGCCTTTGGCTCGCCGGGGATGTTCGGGCAGGCCCTGACCCATCCGCGTCGCCAGCTCGAGCAGCGACACTCCAGCGAGCGCTTGCGCGCGTCCGAGCAGCTCTGTTTCGTCTCGGGGAGGCGCGACCCGCGTCACTCGGGGCATGCTAGCGCTTCGAGCCGACGTCGCGGCGCAGAGCCCGAGACTTCCGGGCTGTCGCACAGGCCCGCGTGTCTTGTGCGCTCGAGCGGCCCAGCGGCCGCAGCAGTCGTCCGTTTCGGCCAACGGACCATCGCCTCGGAAAGACGGCCGGCCGTTGTGACCGGCTCTGAAGTGGTTCGAACTACTTGGATCCCGGTCCCGACCGCCTTTGAAGTGGTTCGAACTACTTGGATCCCGGTCCCGACCGCCTCTGAAGTGGTTCGAACTACTTGGATCCCGGTCCCGACCGCCTTTGAAGTGGTTCGAACTACTTGGGACCCGGTCGCGACCGGCTTCCAAGTGGTTTGAGCGAGGCCGGCCGGACGTGACCGGGCGACTGGTCGGTAGTCAAGGCGACCATACCCGCGCCTGGACTCACCTGTCTGTCCAGGTGCGCCAACCCAACCGGGCATCGAAACGCACGATTCATCCTGACCCGCTCTCGACGCACAAGTGGGTCTTGCCGCTTTGCACGTCAGTCCGCCGGCTCGTAGGAAGCTGCTGGTCCGCCCACAAGAGCTTCATGCGCGTCCCACCTGCTACGGCCATCGCACTGCTGACCACGAGCCTGCTCGGGCAGGGCTGCAGGACCGACGAGCTTGCGACCGAGCGAGACAGAGCGCGGTCGGCCGCCAAGACCGCTCAGAGCCTCGGGCGCAGCACTGGCCAATCCCGACGGGATGCTGCCGCGATCCCGAACGAAGCGACGCCGGATGTGGCACTCGGATCCGAGGCTCGCTCGGACGCAGCCCTCGCCAGCGACTCGAAGCCGCGGGTCTACGCACTGTCTCGACACGTATGGATCTGGCCGGAGCCGGACGCCAGCTTGCAGTGGATCGGCTTCCTTTGGTTCGGAGGCTCGGTCGAGCTCAAGAGCACGGAGCCCGTTGCTGGCGCGGGTTGCGATCGCTTCTACGCCATCGAGCCGCGCGGCTACGTCTGCGTCGACGGACGCCGGGCAACGTTGGAGGCGAACCACCCGGTCCTGGTGGCGATACGCCCCTACGCGCCCAAGGTCGACACGCCGTGGCCACACCGATACGGCGAGTCGCGCGGCCTGAAGCGATACGCGGAGCTACCTGCGGACAAGCCGGAGCGGCACAGTGGTCCGGAGCGAGCCAAGCAGGGCGGCAGCGTTGACCCGCTGCTCGCCGACGCGGGCGTCGCGTCGGCAGAGCCGAGCCTGCAGCTTCCGACGCTGCCCCGGGGCCTGCGAGAGGATCGTGCCGAGCTCGGCGCGCGCTCGACCGTCGCCTACTCTACCGAGACGCTATTGCAGGGTCGAACCTGGCTTCTGTCTGCAGACCTGATGTGGATGCCCGAGGACCGCGTCACCCCCTATCCCGAGGTCACCTTTCGCGGCGTCCATCTGGACAAGGATACTCATCTGCCGCTCGCGTTCTTCCGTGGCAAAGACCGCCCGAAGTACCGACGTGCGAGCGATGGCTCGCTCGAGCCCACCGAGCTGGTAATCGCACGGTTGTCCTGGGTAGCGCTCACGGGCCGCTCGCTCCAGGACCAGGGCGACAGGTTCCTCGAGGTATCGGACGGGTCGTACGTGAGAGCCAAGGACGCCGTCGTGCCCGAGCTCCGCAAGAGGACGCCCTGGGGCGCCGCCGTGGGCGAGCAGGACGACACCGGCCTGGCTCCCCGTGGCAGAGGGACCTGGATCGACGTGAGTGTGTGGGGTGGATGGCTGCTCGCCTACGAAGGCACCCGGCCGGTGTTCGCCACGCTCGTCTCGCCCGGCCGAGGCGGCACGCCCCAGGAGGGCAAGGAGCCGATCGAAACCGCGGCGACCCCTACCGGGCGGTTCAACATCACCGGCAAGTTCAAGACCGCCACCATGGTGGCCCCGGGCGAGCTCATCCATTCGGACGTACCATGGGCGCAGAACTTCACCGGCCCCTATGCCCTGCACGGCGCGTATTGGCACAACGATTGGGGCCAGCTCAAGAGTGGCGGCTGCGTCAACGTGTCGCCCATCGACGGCAAGTGGCTGTTCGAGTGGACCGAACCCACGGCCCCGCCCGGCTGGCACGGTGTACGCTGGCTGCCTCGGCTCGAGCCGGCGACGACGTTCATCGTGCATCGGTGAGCGCCTGCCGCGGCGCTGCGCGAAAACGCAAAGCCGCCAGACGACGCCAGAAAGCCGTTGGCCGCCCGATCGGCTGCAGAGCCAGCTGTAAGTCCACCGCCGCTTCCTCCGTTGTCCGGGTTGAATGCACCGGAGGTCGCTCATGAACTGGAAAACCGCTCTGCTCTCTGCACTCGTGCTCGGGTTGCCGACACCCGCGCGCGCCGACATGGTGCGCTACGCCACTCCGCCCGGATACGCCGCACCGCAGAGCTATCCGACGCACTACGAACGCGGTGTCCTCGTCGCCGAACCCGAACTGCCCGACGCGACCCCGGCGTCCACCGTTCGACTCTTCGTTGGGCCGGCGCTTCGCGTTTCGAGTCTTGGCGCGCGTGTGGGCGCGCTCGCCGCCGCAGAGTTCGGGCGAAAAGCGGCCGGCCTCCGACTCACGGGAGCATGGGCGGACGCGGGCACCGAGCGCGGCCTGTCGCAGTACACCGGGGAGTTCTGGCTCGATCTCGGGATGGGGGAGCTCTACCATCCGATACTGGGTGCGGGGGCCGGTGTTGCCCGTGTGGGCCAGCCGGGGGACGCGGACCACCCGGCGGACACGGCAACCGTGGGGATCGGCGTTTTCCGCGCAGCCTTCGAGGTGGTGCTTCCCGTGCGCGACACGGACGCGCGCGCCGGCATCGAGGCGCTGGGCAGCCTGCCCGTGGCCAAGCCCAAGGACATGACCGCGTCGGGCCCGTGGGCGCTCGTGGTCGCGACCGTGGGCGTCGGTTTCTAGGACCCTGGGACGTTCTTCTTGAGCTCGCGCAGCTCGCGCGCGTAGCCGCCGGACAGGACAGGGAAACGGCACCAGGTCTTCGGGTCCAGGTTCTCGTCATCCAGGTGGAATGACGGAGCGTAGCGCTCGCGCTTCCACTGGTTGCGGCTCCAGAGCACGAAGAAGCGCTCGATCCAGAGCACGAGGTCTTTCGGGGTGTACTCTGGATAGCGACCCTTGATGAGCTCATAGACCTCGAGCGGCATGCGCTTGTCACGAATCGCCGCACGTTCGATCACGTCCAGCAGCTCGTACGGCATCAGGTCAGCCTCGTCCGTCTGCGCCGCCGAGATGGGACGCAGCTCCGCGGTGGGCGCCTGAACGGCCACAGCCTCGAGCGCCGCAACCGGCTGCATCTCGGCCGGACCCGTCGATTGCATCCAGAGGATCCAGCGCCGCAAGAACGCCTTGTCCACGCCGGCAATGGGGCTCAAGCCGCCGGCGGTGTCGCCATCCATGGTCGCATAGCCGACAGCCGCTTCGGAACGATTGCTGGTGGCCAGCAGCAGAGCGCGCCGTACGTTGGCAATCATCCAGACGCCCGGCGCACGCGCCCGCGCCTGGATGTTCTGGAGTGCGAGGTCGTCATGGTCCCAGCTGAGCGTCCGTCCGAGCGATGCGCTCACCATCGAGACATAGCTCTCCACGAGCGGGTTCACGTCAAGCTCCAGATGCCGTGAGCCGAGCTCCTCGGCAACCCCCCGAGCAGCATCCCGCGTCACCTGCGAGCTGTTGTTGGTCTTCTGGTACACGGTCGTGAGAAGCTCCGAGATGAGCTCGCGCGCCGTCGACCGCTCGTGGATCCCGGGAATGAACCCAAGCCGATTGCGGAGTCCCTCGAGCCCAAGCCACCGCAGAGCGTAGCGAACGCTGTAGGCAGCCAGGCACGCGACCACGGCCGAATCGACGCCGCCGCTCAGGGAAACCACGAATCCACGCGAGCGGCTCTTGCGCAGGTAGTCGAACAGACCGAGCGTCACGGCCCGCGCGAACTCCTCGTTCTTCGCCGAGCCCAATGCCTCCCACGCTTCCGGTTCGGCCTGGTTGGGCTCGGGATCGACGTGGGCCGCTTCGAACGGCACGCACACGCACTCGTCATGCAACGGCGCAACGCGCGGCTCGAAGCCGCTCAGCGCGGACTGACGGCTTCGGACGAGCTCGATGTCGACGAGTCCCGTCGCCAACAGGGTCGGCTCGAAGGAGAATCGCTGCCCGTGCGCTACCATTTCCCCCGCGCTGGCGATGAGCAGATCGCCGTCGTAGATCGCGCGTCCCGCTTCGTTGCCGAGCAGATTCGAGTACACGTAGCTGACGCCGAGAGCCCTCGAGCTCTCGAGGACGAGCCGCCGCCGCACTTCGTGTTTGCCGAACGCGAAATGGCTGGCGCTCGGATTGAGGATGATGTCCACCGCGTCGAGCGCGAGCTCCGCCCCGGGTCGCTGGGCCATCCAGGCGTCCTCGCAGATCTCGAAGCCGATCTTCAGACCGCCGCAGTCGAAGTAGATGTCCCCGATCGGGATCTCTTGCCCTCCGATCCGAATGTAGGTGCGTTGTCCCCGAGGCCAGGGTTTGAACCACCGCGGTTCATAGTGAATGCCGTCCCCCGCGAGGGCTCGCTTGGCCACGAATCCGGCGAGTCTGCCGTCCGCGGCCAGGGCGCAGGCGTTGTAGGTGCCCTTCGCATGTTCGAGCGGCAGCCCTAGGCACACGACCAGCCCCGACGTTTTCGGCACGATCTCCAGCAGCACATCCATGGCGGTCCGCCGAACGCCCGGCGAAAGAAAGGCGTCCTCGCAGCCGTAGCCGGTGATGCACAGCTCGGGCAGACAGAGCACACCGACTCCCCGTTGTCGCGCAGCCTGCAAGGCGGCCTCGATGTTCGCCCGGTTGTTGTCCCAGTCGAGCGGTGTCTGGTTCAGGGCGGCCGCGGCAAGTCTGACTAGCCACATGGTTCGTTTTCTATCTCAGCGCACCGAGCCGCCGAGCTCCGGCCCGCGGGGCAACGGCTGGCGACGCCGAGCCTACCGCCCGAGGCCCCCCCGGTCCACGAAGGCACGAGCCGGTCACCGGAGCACCGGACGAAATTCACTGGGAGTCCGTGAGGACTCATCGCGCGCCCCGATCCCTGGTATTCTTGCGCTAACATGCCAGAGCCTTCTCTCGTCGACGACGACATCACGCGGCGCCTGCTGCCCGGCGAGTTACGGGTACGCATCGACGACGGCGTTACCGACCGCGCGCTGTTGACCTGCGCCTCGGAGCCCGGGCTCGGACGGACCTACCCGATCGTGCCCGGATGCAACATCATCGGGCGCGCTCCAACCGCTGACATCTGCGTCCCGCTCGAAGTCGTCTCTCGGCGTCACGCGCAGATCCTCGCGGGTGACGACGGCTACCTGCTCACCGACCTCGGCTCGACCAACGGAACCGTGTGCGACGGACAACTCGTTCGTGACTGGATCGAGCTCAGGCACGGCAGCCGAATTGTCCTCGGCGGGATCGCGATATTTGGATTCGGTATCGAGGATTCGGTCGAACGCAGGATGCGCGACAGGCTCTACGAGCTCGCCACGCGCGATCCGCTCACTCGCGCATACAACCGCCGTTTCTTCTGCGAAACACTGCAGTCGGAATGGTCGTGGGCGGCTCGCCACTGCAAACCGTGCGCGGTGCTCATGCTCGATCTGGACCGCTTCAAGCACGTCAACGACGCCTGGGGCCACGCAGCCGGTGACCACGTGCTCGAAGCCTTCGCCGCCGTCATCCAGAGCGCCATCCGAAAGGAAGATTCTCTCGCTCGCCTCGGTGGTGAGGAGTTCGGCGTGCTCTGTCGCGCAACCGATATGGTCCAGGCAGCCCTCTTGGCGGAACGTTTGCGCAGCCGGGTGCAAGAACACCACTTCGTCTGGCACGGGACACGTATCCCCGTCACGATGTCCGTCGGGATCGCCATCTCCGCGGAGGCCGGAGTCAGTTCGGTGTCGGATTTGCTGGCCCGCTCTGATGAGCGGCTCTACGCAGCCAAGTCCAACGGCCGAAACGTGGTCGCACTGCGCGGCGGCTAGTGCCCTGTCTCCGTGATTCGCCGCAGAACTCGACGGCCTCGAACGGGGCGAAGCCGACGAGTTCGTCGGCGGACGGACCTGAACAGGAGCGCCCCTATGTAGACCTCTGGTATAGACCGTCAGTCTATTCTACTTGTCTAGACCAAAGGTCTGAGGCTAGATTGACGGTCTAGACCTGAGGTCTAGACCCAAAGTGCACGCATACCAGGCTCGATGGCGCGCAAGAAAGGCAAGGAGGTCGACACGCGAGCAGCGCTCGTGGACGCGGCCCTGAGCCTCATCCTGCATCGCGGCGGCGACGCCGTCTCGGTCGACGCCATCGCCGCGCACGCAAGCCTTTCGAAGGGCACCTTCTTCCACTTCTTTCCGACCAAGTTCGATTTGCTCGAAGCAGCGTGCGACCGCGTTGCCTCGGAGGTGTGCCAAGAGCTGGAGCCTCTGTTCGCCTCGCATGCCGGAGACCCGCTCAGCCGCCTCGAGATGCTTCTGGACGTGACGCGCTGGTGCCAAAGCGACCCACGGCACGCGGCCGGCGGCCTGTGGCGCACGCTTGCGCGCTCGCGTGCTTCGGTGATGCTGGCGATGGTGCGCGCGCGGATCGTCGAGCTCTTGTGTCCTGCAGGCGTGCGCCTCGTCACCGAGGGCAACGCGCTCAGACAGTTCCGAGTCGCCGACGTCGAGAGCACAGCACGGCTCTTGCTCGAGTGGGTGGTCGTGTCGATCGAGGGCTGCGCTCGCGCGCTCCTCTCGCACGACGGCGAATCGCCAGAAGCGCTGCTGGGCCGCGTCAACGCCACGCTGACCGCGATCGAGCGCACGCTCGGTGCAGGCGAGGGTGTGCTGCACCGGGCCGACGCAGAGACCCTGGCTCGCTGCATGGTTCGAGGATGAAATGGTTCGGTTGCTCCTGGTCACCTTCGTCGGACTGAAACTCGCGATTGCGCTGCTGGAACATGCACTGGCCGTTCAGAATTGGCGCTTCGTCCGTGATCCGGATCGTCAGGCCAAAGCAGCCGCGCTGCTGGGTATTGCCCGTGACGACATGAAACGTAGCGCGAGCTACAGCTTCGACCGCTATCGTTTCGGGATCGTGCAGTCCTGGCTTTCGACCGTAGCGCTGATCGTGTTCATCGTGGCTGGCGGCCTGGGGCTGCTCGAGCGTTGGGCCAAGGCTCTCGTTGGTCCGGTCTCCGGCGGGGACGTGCTGACCGGACTCGCGTTCTTCGCCCTGCTCGGCCTGGCGAGCTTCGTCTGGTCGCTGCCCTTCTCCGTCTACGACACGTTCGTGATCGAGCAGCGTCACGGCTTCAACCGTCAGACTCCGCGCGAGTTCGTCGTAGATGCAGTCAAGGGACTCCTGCTGTCCGCGCTGCTCGGGGGCCTGCTGCTGGCCGTCGTGCTCTGGCTCGTGGGATGGGCCGGCTCACGGTGGTGGCTCGGGGCGTGGCTGGCCGTGAGCGGATTCAGCGTCCTGACCGCCTGGCTGTATCCTCGCGTGCTGGCGCCCATCTTCAATCGCTTCACGCCGTTGCCCGAAGGGGACCTGCGTGAGCGGATCCTCGCGCTGGCGTCCGCAACGGGCTTTCGCACCGGCGGTCTGTACGTCATGGACGCGTCACGGCGCTCGACGCACGGCAATGCGTACTTCACGGGTCTGTTCGGAGAGAAACGCATCGTCTTGTTCGACACGCTCCTCGCATCCGTCAGGCCCGAGGGCGTCGTGGCCGTGCTCGCGCACGAGCTCGGGCATTTCAAGCTGGGCCACATCTGGCGCAGAGTCCTGCAAGGACTGCTGCTCACCGGCGTGCTGTTCTTCGCCATCGGGCAGCTCTGGCATCTCGCGGCGCCGTACGCGGCGTTTCACCTTACCGGACCCTCCGGCTACGGCGCACTGCTGGTATTCGGTCTCTGGTACGGTCTGGTTGCCTTCTTCCTGCAACCGCTGCTTCACTCCTTTTCGCGCAGCCAGGAGCGGGCGGCCGATGCGTTCGCCGTTCGCCATGTCCCAGTGGACGATCTGGCGCAGGCTCTGCTGGGCTTGCGGGAGCAGAGCCACACGCTGCCGCTCTCGCATCCGCTCTACTCCTGCGTCTACCATTCGCATCCGCCCCTGGTGAGCCGGCTCGAGGCGCTCGGCGCCCTCCGGCAAGGCTCGGCCCCGGCCCCCGCTGCACGCTCGGCAGAGTGAAGCACCCTCGCGCGCACCGCGGCCTCAGTCGGGGTATATCTTGTCGAGCACGCTCTCTGCGCCTTGCCGGCGGCGCGCCTCCAGCTCTTCCGAATCCATCTCGACGACGGCCTGGTGAGCTGCGGACAGAGACACCGGATTGCCCAGGATAGGGGCCTCGTACGTCGCAGCCCCCTCAGCGAGATCCGTATCCTCGTGCACTCGCACCAGGACCGGGCCGGAGCGCAAGAACAGCGTCGTGACGCGCTCCCCGGGTCCCGCCACGACGCTGCCCTCGTCGACGACTCGGTAGCTTCCGGAACGAGGCGCGAGCCTGAGCTCGACCGCGGTGCTCAGCACGTCGAACGCCGCGTGGGCTTGAATGTCGCGCGCTCGTGTCCCTATGAGCACGGAGTCGACGACTTCGCCCTCGCCGTATAGACAGCAGTCGATCAGGACGGAGTTGTTGACCGAGATACCGAGGCTCACGCGCGTATCGCCGACGATGAGGTTACGGTCACGGTCGCGGCGCTCACCGAGGCCAGCCAGCGCGCGCGCCACCTGGCCACGAGCGCTTCGCTCGTTCAGCGACATGTACACGTCGTAGATGTCTCGATGCTGTCCCATGGGGATCCGGTAGACATCGCCGACATCGACGGTCGCGAGCCGCACTTTGCGACCGTGGCGTGTCTCGAAGCGCCGCAGGGCCTGGCGCACTCGCTCGACCACCGTGGGCGCGACCGTCTCGGACCGGGGCAGCGGTTCTCGTTCCGCGAGCTTCGCATCGCGCGTCTCGTCTTGCTTCGAAGCCTCGTCGTGCACTGCCTCGTCGTGCACTGCCTCGTCGTGCACTGCCTCGTCGTGCACTGCCTCGTCGTGCACTGCCTCGTCGTGCACTGCCATCCCGAGGCCCACCCGCAGCGCACCGTCCAGGTTGGGACGGCGCTCGGGATCCGCCGACGCCGCGTTGACCTCGGCAGAGAACTCCTCGAGTAGGATGTCGAGCAGGGCTCGTGACACCGCGATCGGATCCGGGAAGATGCCGCCTTCGCGCGTCCTGGCGACGCCCTGGGAAACGAAGCTGACGACGTCGGCCCCACCGAGCCGCGGGTCCGCGCCGGACAGGTCCAACGTCGGGATCTCTGGATCGCCTCCCCACCGGGCCACGATGCCGTCGAAGCCGCAGCGCCGCAAGTAGCGTTCGACCGGGGCGAGGTAGCGCAGCATCAGCTCCAGTGCCGGCCGTTGCCTCGACTCGCGTCCCTGCCGTTCGATCTCGAGCGACAACAGCGCCGCCTTCTCCCCGTGTTCGGCCTCGGCCAGCGGAGCCGCGCGCCTCCCCTCACCGAACACGAACGCCGCGAGGGTCCCCTTTCCGGCGCCCGTGTGTGCCGACAGGTGCTGCCAGAGCCGCAAGAGCCCGAACGCGCTGCCCGCCGGAAGATCGTCGCTGAACAGCAGGGCCTGGTGTGCGCCCACGGCCGATTTCGCGAGTTCGAGGCCACGCTGTCCGAAGCGCTGCGCGGCGTCCGATCCGGAGACGATCGCCAGCAACTCCGCAGCAGCGACACCCTCCCGCAACGATCTGACCAGCGCGATATTCGCCTTGACCGCCTCGACGAACCGCACGGTTCTCGTCTCCTCGAGCAGCTCCGCGAGGATCCCGCCGGTCTCGGTCGCGCATCGGACGATCTCGCCGGCGCGGCGCTCGGTCGAGGCAACGGCGTACAGACGCAGCTGCGGCGCATTGCCGGACGGACGGATGTGCGCGACGTCTTGGTTGCCAAACGTGATACGAATACCATCGAGCAGCCCCAGTCGGACGATCTCGGCGAATCCGCGCTCGGGGCTGAAATGCCGGCCCAGGCCCGACCGGATGGCCTCCAGGCGCAGCTCGAGGTCTCCTGTAGCCCGCCGCTCGAGTCCGGACGCGTCGGTCACGTAGGCCACTCGGTCCTCGAAGCGCACGCGTTCGATGCTGGCATCCTCGGGCGTATAGCGAGCGACCGTCGCCCGGCTCATCGTGCTCGGAACGTCGTCGAGCAGGCCTCCGCTCGTGAATCGCTGCGGCAGCTCGTCCAGGAGCAACGCCACGGGCCGTCCGCGTCGCCGGGCGGTGCAGAGAACCGCCAGTATGGGCAGGAGCGCGTCGCGTGTGGGCAGCGGCAACAGCCTCCGGCCCTCGCGCTCGATCACCGATCCCGTCAGAAAACCGCCGTTGCACTCCCAACCCACGCGACGCTCACCCGCAAGCTCTGCCATGGCCGCGATCACCCAAGGCGAGCCGATACGGGTCCGCTTGACCTCGATCCCCCTCGGCCCGAAGTACAGGTCGACGCCGTCCGTAACGCTGACCGCGACGGCAACGGCGTCCGCTGCAAGATAGTCCGCCGTCAGGATGCCGAGCATGTCGCCGCTGAAGAACCGCAGCGAGCCGTCGGGTTGTACCCCCAAGAGCATGGGCCTGTCGCTGTCACCGTCCGTGGAGACCACGGCGTCCACGGGTCCGAATTCGCTCGCCGCCCGGTCCGCGAGCGCCTGCACGGTGCGCAAGCAGGCTTCCGAGATGGCCTCGGTGTCGATGGCGGTGAACTCCTCCGTCCTGCCGAGCGGATGCACCTCGGCACCCAGGCCGCGCAGGACTTCGCTCAGGATCTCCCGCCCCACGGCGGAGTGCTCGTAGACCACGATGCGCTGCCCGACCAGGGCGTTGGGAGGGAAGTACCCGAGATAGCGCGCGACGTAGGCGTCGCGCGCCGCGCTGCTCGGAGCCGGCAGCGGACGTCGCGCGTTCACCTCCAGCATGCCCTGGTCATCGAACGGCGACTGGTCACGAGGACGCGCGTATTCCGAACGCCGCACCCGCTCGACGGCATCGAGGATCCCCGGCTCGTCCGACTTGAGCACCTCCCCGGTGCTCTTGTTGAACTTGATGCCGTTTCGGTCGAACGGGATGTGGCTTCCCGTGACCATGAGACTCGGACAGCGCCGGCCGATCGCGTAGTAGGTCAGCGCAGGCGTCGGGATCCTTCCACAATGGTCGACAGTGAAATCCGAATCTTCGATCGCCTGGGCCACGGCGCGCAGGATGCTGCGCTCGGCGCTGTCCGTGCTCGGGCGCAGGTCACCGGCAATGGCAACGGGAGCTCCGGGCTCCGCGTCTCCGATCTTCACGAGGTAGTCCAGGAATCCCCGTGTGTTCACGTACGCTTCGAGGTCGGTGATATCGCTAACGAGTCCGCGCAGTCCGCTGGTACCGAACGCGAGCCTGGCCGGATCCCGGCCTCGGAAGAGCACGGGGCGGCCCAAGCCCGGCACGAGCACCCGTACCAGGCTACCCGCCGCGTCGCAGCGCACCCGGTAGCGCGTACCGTGCGGCACCAGGCAGCTCTGTCCAGCCGCCAGCTCGACGACGCCTGTCGGAGTCTCCACGCGGAGCGTGGCCCCGTCCTCGATCTCGAGCGCCAGCAGGGTCTCGGGGCCGCTCGCCACCCGCTCGATGTCGCTGAGCTCGGAGCCCAGCCACGCCGTGTGCAGCTCGAACTCCTCTGCCCCGGTCGCATAGGCTTGTTCGCCGAGAACAGGCGCCTCGGCGGCCTCGACGATCCGGGGCCGAATCGACTCGTACCGCATGACCCGGCACAGCTCCTCGACGTCGACGTGTTTCGGAGTCAGGCCGCCGCGCAGCACGTTGTCCGAGCTCGCCATCACCTCGAGGCCGCGGCCCCGAAGATAGGAATGGGGCGCGCCTGCCGGGATGTAGAGCCCTTGTCCAGATGACAATCGAACCAGGTTCAGAATCGGGATGAAGAAAAGCCCGCGATCCGGATGACCCTTCGACGAGGACGCGTGGTGCGCTTGAAGCACCCAATATTCGGGCGTATCGGGTGTGAGGTCCGAGCGAGCGGTGAGCCGTTCGAGCCAGCGTCCCAGGGCGGGCGCGAGTAGCTCCTCGGCCACGCGGTAGTACGCGCTCACGAGAACCGAAACCGACGCAGCGGTCTCCTCGAAGGGCGGCAGGAGCGCTGCAATCTCCGGCGCATCGGCAAGGGCCTGTGCGATCTCGCCGGGCGGACGAAAACCACAGAGTGCGTAGAACTCGCAGAGTGCGACGATCAGCTCTGGCTTGTGGTTCGGGTCGCGGTAGTTGCGCTCCGGAGCATCGACCGGAAGCCCGGCGGCGTTCTCGCGACGGTGGCCGGCAACGGCCTGATTGCGGGACGGATGCACCTGTATGGACAGGGGTTCGGCCGCCGCGAGCACTTTGAGCAGATAGGGCAGTCCACCGAAGCGCTCCGTCACCTCGTCTCCGAGCAGCGCCTGCGCGTGCGTCGACACGAGCTGGTTCAATGGGATGCGCTGCTCTGCAACACGGGCCAACGCCGGCAATGCCGGATGAGCCCCGAACCAAGCCTCGGCATGCGGTCGATCCCCCGGCTCCAGTCCGAGCAGCTCCGGGATGAATCGGCGCTCGCCCCACGCGTAGTGCTGGATCCTGGGCTCGAGGATAATCGGCGTCCCGAGGGCGTCTCCGGTGATCTCGAAGGTCATGAGGCCTGGTCTGCTCGCCGACCGCTGGCGCGCGAGCGAGGCACACACTCTGCCCCAGTCCGTCCAGGCGTCAAGCCGCTGACGGCACCCTCGGCGTTCTAGCCCGCATCGGCCCTGCGTTGCTCCGGCACGGCTCGGCCCGGGCACGGCTTCGCGCCTCGCTTGACCTCGACGCGACGCGGCCGCATTAGGTTGAGAGGTCACACCACAATTCCCGCGATTCCCGTTCTTGGGCCACGAGCACGCGAGTCTCGACTACTGGGACGGGGAGTGAGCCGGCGGAGGGGCATTGTGTCGCGCTCGGACAGGCACTAGCTACGACGGCATGGTCCGGACCAAGCGATCCGCCAGGCAACCTCCGACGCCATCGCGCGCAGGCGGGCCCGGCAACCCCAGGCGTCCAAAATCCGGCGCGAGCGGCGAGGCTCGCCAGCGCATCGCATCGATCGTGAGGGCGCTCGACCATGCCTTCCCGGGCGCGCGGACCGCGCTCCGCTACGGAAGCCCCTTCGAGCTGCTGATCGCGACGATCCTGTCCGCCCAGTGCACGGACGAGCGGGTCAACCAGGTCACCCCGACGCTGTTCGAACGCTATCCGACACCGGAAACGCTGGCCGCGGCCGATGCGAGCGCCATCGAGCGTATCGTCGTGTCCACTGGCTTCTTCCGCCAGAAGACCAAGGCCATCATCGGATGCTCGCGCGCGCTCGTCGAGCGACATGGCAGCGAAGTACCCCGAACCATGAAGCAGCTCGTCGAGCTTCCGAGCGTGGCACGCAAGACGGCCAACGTCGTCATGGCCAACTGCTGGCCCCGGCCCCAGTCCGAGCACGGCATCTTCGTGGATACGCACGTGCGCCGGCTCGCAGAGAGGCTGGCTCTGAGCAGACACCAGCAGCCAGACGAGATCGAACGTGACCTGATGGACCTGGTGCCGGTCCAGAAGTGGGCCGACTTCCCGCACCAGCTCGTGCTGCTCGGTCGCAGACTGTGCACCGCGCGCGCCCCCCGCCACGCGCCCTGTCCCCTGCTAGCGTGGTGTCCCACCGGCCACCAATCCGACTCGGCTCAGACCGTCCCCACGCGCGAAGCGCCGTCCCGGCGCCAACGCCAGTCGGCGTAACTCCGGACAGGAGTCGCGCCGACTGGCCAGAAGACGAAGGGTGCCGCGAGGCAGATCGATGCAAGGCCAGTGGTTGTGCTCCGCCGTCACCCAAGTAGGGCGGAGCACAACCACTGGCCAGACTTCGGCCGAGCGGCACTCGTGCCAGCCGCCTGGAACTCCCAGTGCTAGGCCGTATGCTCCCCGCCATGCAGCACCTCGCGGTTGGCACCCCAGTATTGGTAGGCACCGAGCTTCTGCCCCTACCCGCAATGAATCCAGGCGATCGCCTGCTCGCGGTGGCTCGCACGGGTTCGCTGCTCGTGGTCAGCCGAGCGGCGCTCGCGGCGGCCACCGAAGCGGTCAGCGAGGCCGAAGCGGCCTTCCAGAGCCTCGCACGCGCTCCCTCGGAGCGAGTCGACGGGTTCTTCGAGCAGTTCGCGGATCGTCTCGCCGATAACGGCATCTGGCGCGAAGTGGTGGCGGCCAACCGCGCGGACGTCGAACGCGCGCTCGCACGGGGTCGAGCGGTCGGGCGGCTGCGGGTAAGCGACAAGATGCGCGCTGGAATGATCGACGGACTTCGGCGATGGGCTCGCTCGCCGAGCCGTATTGGAGAGGTCGTCGAGCGCCGGCAGGGTGACGGATGGGTCGTCGAACGCCGACGTGCGCCGCTTGGGGTCGTGGCCTTCGTCTTCGAAGGGCGCCCGAACGTCATGTCCGACGGCGTGGGCGTCGTCAAGAACGGCAACACGTGCGTGATGCGCATCGGCGGCGACGCGCTCGACACCGCGCTCGTCATCGAGGACAAGGCTTTGCGCCCGGCGCTCGCGGCAGCCGGCTTGCCCGAAGCGACCGTGCGTCTGCTGCGCAGCAGAGACCACGATGCCGGACAGGCGCTCTTCACGCTCGGCTCAGTGCGGCTGGCCGTGGCGCGCGGCTCGGGACCAACCGTCGCGCTGCTCGGCTCGATTGCCGAAGCGCACGGCATACCGGTTTCGCTGCACGGTACCGGCGGGGCTTGGATGTACATCGACGAGACGGCCACGGCTGCTCAGGTGAGAAACGCCATCGTCCACAGCCTCGATCGCAAGGTCTGCAACACGCTCAACGTGCTGATTCTCGATCGTGCTGCGCTCGACGGTTTGGCCGGCGCCGTCGCCGAAGCATTCGCCGGACGCAAGGCCAGGGTTCATGCCTGCCGAGGGTCCGAGGGAATCGTTCCGACAGCATCCGTCATCGACGAGCAGGATCTCGCGCGCGAGTGGGAATGGGATGACGTGCCCGACTGCAGTCTCGTCGTCGCCGACGGTCGGGATCGAGCGGTCGATCTCATCAATCGATACAGCCCCCACTTCGTGGCCTCTATCCTCTCCGGCCGTTCCGACGCGTTCGAGGACTTCTACCGCCGCGTGGATGCGCCCTACGTCGGCAACGCTTTCACGCGCTGGGTCGACGGACAGTGGGCGTGGGACCGTCCGGAGCTTGGTTTGACCAACTGGGAACGTGGACGACTGCTCGGTCGAAGCGGATTCCTGTCCGGCGATGATATCTTCACGGTCCGCGACGTCTTCATCGATCGGACTGGCGAGGCGTCGCAGGCGCGTTGATCCGTGTGAGCCGTCTGGCGATGGCCCTGCGGACCTGGTCGTAGCTCGGCGGCGGTCCCCTCTGCAGGCTCTTGCCGTCCAGGAGCACCTCGTCCGAAAGACCCCACTCGGCGACGGCGCTTCGCTCCGACGTATCGACCTCCTGGAGCGCCACCCCGTCCCCCAACTCGACCGCCGCTCGCTTGGCGCGCTCGTAGACGAGGTTCTGCGCCATGCACCAACCTCGGGAGAATGCCGTCACGTTCACTTTCCCCGACACGGGCTCGGGGACTCGACCCGTCTTGGGGAACCAGCGCGGAGGCTGCGCCTCCGCGACGAACGGTTTCCAGAGCAGGACCGCAACGCCCTGACGATCCGCCTTGCGATAGCCCTGTTTCCTGAACCACGAGGCCTTCATCCAGAACGGCAACCAGACGCCCCAGGCAGCCATTCCCTTCGCACCGAGCTGGCGGGCCTCCCCTTCGGCGGCAGCCAGCAAAGCCTTGCCCATGCCACGCTTGCGAAAGTCGCCCCGGCCCTGTTTGTAGCCGTGAACGTGGATGCAGTAGACGAAGTAGAGACCCGACCCATCCACGAAGGAGTCTTCGATCGGGCCGTATTGGATCATTCCGCCAACCACACCGTCATCGTCGACCGCGAGCTTGGCGCACAGACCCCGGTGCTTCTGAGAGCGGTCCAGCCACTGGCGGCGTCTCGGGCCTGCTTCCCTGGCCTCCCCGGACCAGTCCTCGAGGCAGAGGCAGAAGAGATCCTTGTTGTCTTCCGTGAGATCGACGACGTTCATGCTCCTCGTCCTTCACTCGCTCTTGCACGTGGTCCTACTTGCAGGCCGTGCCGTTGAGCGCGCCCTTCGCGGCCTTGCGAGCCCCGCGCCGCAGACCGCACAAGAACGTGCCCCCTCGAGGTTTTCGCGTCCGCAGGCCTCACACTGCACGGCGGCCCAAGAGTCCCACGAACTGCGTCCCCGACGCCAGCGATCGCGTCCGAGGCGCCGGCCCCACGGACGGCCTGATCCTGGCTCAGCCGAAATCGCGGCGGCTACGCCTGTACCGCGACCTCAAGAGCAACGTCGAGCTTCAGGACCTTCGAAATGGGACAGCCCGTCTTGGCTGCCGCAGCAGCCTCTTCCACCTTCGCCGTATCCGCTCCAGGAGCCTTCACGACGGTCTGCAGCAGGCTCCTGGTCAGCGTGAGATCCTCGAAGGTGATGGTGCAGACCGTCTCGATGGCCTCGGCCGTGATGCCACGCTCCCCGAGCTGCGCGCTCAGCGCCATACTGAAGCAGCTGGCGTGAGCCGCGGCGATGAGCTCCTCGGGGTTGGTCCCCGGCGCATTCTCGAACCGAGCACGGAACGTGACCTGCTGCTCCTTGAGAAGCCCGCTCTCGACGCTGAAGGTTCCGCTTCCGTCCTTCAGTCCGCCCTTCCAAACCGCGTTTGCCTTGCGCTCCATCTCGTTCTCCTTGCGAGGCAGTCCCGACTGCCGCACGAGTCTCTGGTCCGAGAAAGCATCGTGCACTACCGCATCGACAGCAAGTCCTGTGCCCTGTCTCAAGACCCCGGCCACCGATCCAGCTCAAGCAGCAACGAGGGGGACAGGCCACTAGCCGACGGACGAGCGAAGCGTTAGGAGCTGAACATGAGCGAGTCGGGTCTGTCGAAACGACGGCTAGGGCGAATGCGCACGGTGCTGTCCGAGTACATCGAGCACGGTGAGATGCCCGGACTGGTTGCGCTCGTCAGTCGGCACGACGATCTCCACGTGGAAGCGCTCGGCGTGATGTCGCTGGGCCATCCAGCGCCGATGCGCCGTGACACGATCTTCCGCGTGGCTTCGATGAGCAAGCCCATCACTGCCGTTGCGGCGATGATTCTCGTGGAGGAATGCAGGCTGCGCCTCGACGAGTCCATCGAGCCTTGGCTACCCGAGCTCGCCAACCGTCGCGTGCTCGTGACGCTCGGCTCCGAGCCCAGCGACACCGTGCCCGCTCTGCGCCCGATCACCGTGCGGGATCTGCTGACCTTTCGAATGGGCTTCGGCAGCGTGATGGCCATGCCGAACACCTACCCGATTCAGAAACTGATGCGTGAGCAACGTATCGGTGCCGACGGCCCGCTGCGCCCTTCGCGGCTGCCGACGGCTGAGGAATGGCTCAAGCGGCTCGGGGCGCTGCCCTGGATGGCGCACCCGGGCGAGCGCTGGTTCTATCACGTCAGCGCCGACGTCCTCGGGGTTCTGATCGCGCGAGTCTCCGGACAGTCACTCGCGGCCTTCCTGCGCGAGCGCATCTTCCAGCCGCTCGGGATGAAGGACACGGGGTTTTGCGTGCCTCGTGACAAGATCGAACGCTTGGCTAGCAGCTACTCCTTCAGCCATCGGACGGATTCGCTCGTCGTATTCGACGACGCGGCCAGCAGCGCCTGGCGCGCTCCCCCGTCGTTCGAGTCCGGCGGAAGCGGCCTCGTCTCGACAATCGACGACTACCTCGCCTTCTGCCACATGCTGCTGAACGGCGGCCGGTACGGCCAGGAGCGGATCTTGTCGCGAGCCGCCGTACGGCTGATGACCTCCGACCAGCTCACGCCCGAGCAACGGGTAGGGGCCGACATTTTCTTCGGCGGCTACCGCAGCTGGGGGTTCGGTGTGGGAGTGGACATCGCGCGAGACCAGACCTTCCACAATCCGGGTCGATTCGGTTGGGATGGCGGTTTCGGCACATCAGGCTACATCGACCCCGCAGAGGGACTGATCGGCCTGCTGTTCACGCAGCGCATGATGGACTCTCCGAAACCGCCAAGGGCGTTCGCGGATTTCTGGACCCTAGCGTACGGAGCGCTCGAGTAGTGTCCTTGGACCGGGCGGAGCGACTTGCGCTTCCGCTCCCTGCGTCTACACACGTGCAGCGTTCTCAGCCTGACTTCCCCGGCCACTTCGTCTCGGTTCCCCGAGACTCGGCCGTTCGGCCCACGAGGCACCGCGGGAAGTACGAACATCCCGAGCGCGGCGCTGACCAGACTGGGACCGCGAGGTGAGTGTGACGAGCAACGGAGACAACCACGCCGAGAACGCGCTTTTCTCTGGATCAGGCGAGGTCCGAGCACTGTGCCGCTCGCTGGACTGGGGCGCGACGCCCTTGGGGCCGATCCATGGCTGGCCGCAGAGCTTGCGAGCCGCAGTCCGCCTGTGTCTGGACTGTCCGACCGCAATGGCCATCTGGGCCGGGCCACAGTTCACGCTGATACACAACGACAACTACCGCTTCGCGCTAGCAGGGCAATACCCGCGGGCCCTGGGACGACCCGTGCGCGAGGTTGGCTCGGGGCTGTGGGACGCTATCGGTCCGGAGCTGCTGCGGTGCCTCGACGGAGGGGTGCCAACGCGTTACCCGGAGGCCAGACGGCCCCTCGAGCGCCATGTGCACCAGCGCGACGGTTGCTTCGCCTGCTCGCTGACGCCCATACGAGAAGAGGACGGCCGCATCGTCGGCGTTCTCGACGTGCTCGAACAGACCACGTCGGGCGAGCGAGAAGCCCGATACGCGTTTCTGCTCGCGCTCGCCGATACTCTGAGGCTGCTCACCGATCCCGAGCGCGTCCAGATCGAGGCAACACGCATGCTGGGGGAGCATCTCGGCGCGAGCCGGGTGGACTATGCAGAAGTGGATGCCGATGCCAACACTCTGTATGTGCGTGCGTGCTACTGTGCCGCCGGTACCGCGTCCACACTCGGCGAACACTGCTTGGACTCGTTCGGTACGAGCGTGGCGGAGGCCATGAGATCCGGTCGCACCATGGTGCTCGACAACACGACTCGGGTGCTCGAGTTGACGGACCAGGGTCGCCGCTCGCATCGCGCCATGGGTATCCAATCGCACGTGACCGTGCCCCTGATGAGCGCCGGTCGCCTGACGGCCGTGCTCGCCGCGCACCAAGCCATCCCGCGGGACTGGACCCCCTCGGAGGTCGCCCTCATCGAGCAAACCGCCGTCCGCGCCTGGGACGCTGTCGAGCGAGCACGCACCGACGCGGCGTTGCGCCACAGCCAAGCCCAGCTTCAGGAACGGGACCAGCGCAAGCAGCAATTCCTCTCCGCCCTGTCGCATCAGCTGCGCGAGCCACTCGCGCCCGTGAGAAACAGCCTGCACATCCTGGACCGGGCCGCGCCCGGAGGCGACCAAGCTCGGCGTGCCAAGCAGGTCATCGAACGCCAAGTCGATCAACTCTCTCATCTGGCCGACGACCTGTCGGACTTGACCCACACGACGGACACCGAGCTGCAGCTTCGACGCACCGGCCCGGTGGGCGCCGGAAGCGAGGCGACGCCCGGTCGCGCACAGCGCCGGCGCGTGCTCGTTATCGAGGACAACATCGACGCCGCCATCAGCCTGCGGGAAGTGCTCGAGCTGTTGGGACACGTCGTCGCCGTCGCGTTCGACGGCCCGGACGGCATCGCGAAGGCCCGCGAGCTGCATCCGGACGTCGTGCTCTGCGACATCGTCCTTCCGGGGATGGACGGCCACGCGGTCGCGCGAGCGTTCCGCTCCGACGCCGAGCTCAGGGATGTCCATCTGGTCGCTCTGACCGGCTACGCGCTGCCGGAGGATCTGGAGCGTGCCGTCGAGGCAGGCTTCGAACACCACGTCGCCAAACCCCCCAGTCTCGCGAAGCTCGTCAGCATCCTCGGTGGCCTGCTGCGCTAGCCGTCGAATTCTCCGGCGCATGCCCCCGGTGTGTGCCCCGCCCGTCACCGGACGAAGCGCCCCCAGCAACGGATCCGAAGGTCATCTTCCCGGATAGCGCACATGCTGTCGCCGTAGCTGGCAAGCGCTTCATATCTCCCAGCGGGCACCTCGAGCTCCGGAGAACTGGGATCACCCCAACAGCTGATACGATGGTCGAGCCCGAGCGCACAGCTCACGAGGTAGCCGGCCGCCACGGCGGCGTATCTGCCCGGGGGCGCGGAAGCCTGGCCGTGATCGTCATTGCCCCAGCAGCTGATGGTGCCGTCGGGGCGCATGCCGCACGCGTGCGCTCCCAGGGACAGAGCGGTGAAGGCGCCTGTCGGTACCGAAGTATTGCCAGACTGGTCGAGGCCCCAGCAGACCGCGCTGCCGTCGAGTCCGAGGGCGCAGTTGTACAGGCCATGCGCGGCAACAGCCTCGAAAACGCCGTCCGGAGGTGAGCTCTGGCCGTAGTCATCGTCACCCCAGCACACGACGCTGTGGTCCGAACGCAGTGCGCACGTATGTGAGTTGCCGGCGGCGACGTCCGTGTAGCGTCCTTCCGGCGGACTCGTCGGGACGCC
>JAFGIS010000028.1 GCA_016929495.1 Polyangiaceae bacterium
CCGGAGTCCTCGAAGGCTTGGCGCACTACGTGCCGGACGTCAAGCCGTGGATCGGGGCGGCCGCCGCGCGCCTTGGCACGCCATGACGCGACGGCCAGCTGCTGAAGCGTGCTCTTCTGACTTCCGTGCCGATCCGGCCTCAGGTGTAACACAGGTACCGGAGCCAGTGTCGCCCAGGTACCGGAGCCGCGTCCTGAGTCTGTAACGCACCTGCCGGAGCCACGGTGGAAAGGATGTACCGGAACCGCACAGCCAGATGCAGGGAAGTTGTTGGAGGCGGCGACCGGAGTCGAACCGCAAGTCAGAGATCGTTGGCGCGACGTTGCGGGCAGCTTCACGACCGTCCAGCTCACCTTGTCTTACAGGCGTAAGGGGTGTATGACCTCCAGGCTATGGCGCCCTGCTGTGAGGGCAACGAAGAGCGTCCGAGCCGGGAGGCATATCGATGATCAGCGCCGACAGTCTGAGAGAGCGCCGCCGCGCCGCCAAGAAGGCAGACGACCCCGGCGCTGCCCAGACCGAGCGACTCAAGGCGCGCCTGGCGCGCGCCCGCGACAAGCGCGTGCCCTTCTCGCTGACGCGCGACGAGTTCCTCGAGATCTGCCGCTGGTCGCTCGGCGACGGATATCGCCGCAGCGCCGGCCTGCTGGAGTCGAACTCGGAGAAGCGCGTCAAGCGCGTCACCCAACTGGCCTTCGCGGTGAAGGATCCGGAGGCCGAGTTCGCGCTCGCCGCGCGGCTGACGATCCTTCGCCTCCTGCCCGGGGTCGGCATGGGCGTGGCCTCGGCGATCCTGGCTCTCTGCTGGCCCCGGAGATATGCACCGATCGACGGACGCGTGTGGAGCGCCTTCTTCGATGAGCAGCGGAGCAGCTTCGAGCTGCCCGACTACCGGCGCTTCCTCGCGCGCGCCAACGAGCTGGCCGACGAGGTCAGGTCCCTCGACCGCAAAGGTCACTGGTCTCCGCAGCTGGTCGCCTACTACACCGCAATGAAGGTCGAGTCCTCGGCCTGACACACACACGGTCTCCCCAGCCCTCAGGCAGGCCTGGTGCCGTCAGAGAGCCCGTGCGCTGGGCACATCTGCGCTCACGATCACCCTGCCGACCTTTCCTCGAGGTGCCCCCTGCAGGGGTCGCCCGACGAGCAGGTCGAGCGAGACGGATGCCGAGACGCTGCGCTCCGACTCGCACCAACAGCGACACTCAAGAGATCCCGTCTTCGCCCACGCCGTCACGGTGAAGGAGCGAGATCCCCAACGCGGTGAACGCGGCGAAGAGCACGGCCAGTCTGACCAGTTCGGCGTTCGCAGAGTTCAGAGCCGCGTGCGGAAGGCCGATCATGATCTGCGCCGCCATTTCGGCGATGACCACGAGGATCATGAGCGGCGCGAGAGAGCGGTATCGCCAGAGCACGATCCAGATGACGAGCGCAAGAAGCAGTTCTGCTGCGCCCCACTGCATCGTGAGGACGACCATGCTGTGCCGAACCCCCTCCACCAGCTCGAGGATGCGCTTTCTGCCCAGGAGCGGGAGCCCGAACTCGGCCGATCGAATGCCTTGGCTCGGCATCAGGACGTGGACAAAGCCACGAGCCGTGCCGAGCAGGTTGGCCAGCGCAAGGAACCAGAGGGCTATTCTGGGTCCCGCGTAGTCGTTGCGCGCCGGCGGCAGCAGATGCGAGATGGCGAGGCGCGTCAACTCGGGACCTCCGAGGCGGTTTGGGTGGGGGCGAGTGCGGCTTCGGACCCGGCTTCTTCAGGAAGGTCAATGCGGGGAAGCCACCCGAGCCAGCGAGGCAGGTACCAGTTCCACCTGCCCATGAGCACCATGGTGGCCGGCACGATGACCATGCGCACCAGAGTCGCGTCGAGGAAGATGGCGACCGAGAGCCCCACGCCGAACTGCTTGATGACCGGATCGCCGTTGAGGATGAAGCTGCCGAACACGGTGATCATGATGATCGCTGCGGCGGTGATGACGCGGGCGCTCGAGCCGACGCCCACCCGCACGGATTCATGCGGCCCCTTGCCGGCCGCATGCGCCTGGAAGATCTGGCTGATGAGGAACACCTCGTAGTCGGTCGACATGCCGAAGAGCACCGCGAACATCAGCAGCGGGACGTAGCTGACGATAGGAACGCTGCCGTACGGATTCGACTGTCCGATGAGGCTGAACCCCCAGCCCCACTGGAAGACGGCGGTGAGCACGCCGAATGATGCGGCCACGGCAAGCAGGTTGCAGAGGATCGCCTTGAGCGGCACGAGCACGGAGCGGAAGGCGAGGAGCAGCGTGAGGAAGCTGAGCACCAGCACGGTGCCGATGACGATCGGCAGACTGTCGGAGATGACCGTCGCGAGGTCTTCGAAGGCCGCGGTCATGCCACCGACGTAGGCGCTCGGCCCCCCGCCCTGCGTGGCCTCGGGCACGACCGTAGCCCGCAGCCTGCGCACCAGGTCGGCGGTCGCCGGGTCGGCAGGCCGGGTGGTGGCCGTGATCGTGAGGATCGCCGTGCTGCCGCTCTCGTTGACGCGCGGCGGCGCCACCGAGGCGACGCCCGACGTGTCGGCGACGGCGTCCTGCAGCCGCACCAGACGCGGGTCCGTGGCGCGGTCGTCGCCGCCGGCCTTCGTGAGCATCTCCTCGAGATCCTTCTGGAGCTGCTTCGCCTCCTTGCCTAGCTTCTCGAGGCGTCGCTTCTCCTTGTCGAGCTCGGCGGACCGGCTCTTGAGCTCCTTGCCCTGCGCAGACAGAGCCGCTCCCTGCGTCGACAAGTCGCTCCCCTGAGCCTGCAACGACGCGACCCGCGCGCGCAGGCTGCTGCCCTGCGCAGAGAGCGTCCTGCTTTGGCTCTCGAGCTCCTTCGCCTTCCTTGCGAGGGAGTCCCCCCGCTCCTGGAGGGCGGCAAGCTGCTCCTGCACCTTGTCGGCCTGCCCGGCGAGCTGGGCGAGCTCGGCCTGCAGCTCCGCGATCTGCGCCGGGTCGGTCGCCTGTGCGAGCTCCTGCTGCACCTCCCCGATCTCCGCCGCAAGGGCCTCGCCCCGCGCCGTCAGCTCCTGCACCTCGGCGGTCAAGTCGGCCTGTTGCGCAGCGAGCCGATCCTTCTCGGCGAGCAGCTGGGCCTGTTGGGACTGGAGGTCGGCGCTCTGCGCCTCGAGCGCGCTCTCCTGGGCGCGGAGCATCGCCCACTGGGCCTCGAGTGCGGCCTGCTGCGCCTCGAGCGCGGCCCCCTGCTGCTTCAGCTTCTCCGCATCCTGGTTCAGCTTCCGCTGCCCCTCGTCGATGTCCCGCTTCAGCCGCTCCGCCTTGTCCCTGCTGTGGGTGTAGCTCTCGCTGGGGGTCGCGGGGGGGTCGAGCGCGGCGGCAACGACCAGACGGCCGTTGGCCCCGGGGCCGAGACCGTCGGAGATCAGATCGAAGGCGCGCCTCTCGGTGGTCGAGGTGGGCGTCACGCCGACATCCTCTTGGCCGAGCGTGAGGCTCAGCGCGGGGATAGTCAGCGGGACAAGGATGAGCAGCGAGGCGAGGAGTGACCTCCACGGGTGCCGCGTGACCAGTCCCACCCAGCGCGCCCAGACGCTCTCCTTCGCTCGGTCCTCGGGCGATCCGCGGCGACCGGGGAGCGGCAGCCTGTCGATCCCATGCCCAAGCATCGTCAGAAGCGCCGGGAGCAGTGTGATCGCGGTGAAGACCGCGACGAGAACCGCGAGTGCCGAGGCATACCCAAGGGCGCCGAGGATCGGCACCTGAGCGACAAGCAGTGCGAGCAGCGCGATGATCACCGTCACCCCGGCGAAGACGACGGCGCTGCCCGCCGTCGCCATCGTCTGAGCGATCGACTCCCGGACCTCCATGCCTGCATGGAGCTGGTCGCGATGACGAAAGACGATGAAGAGTGCGTAGTCGATGCCGACGCCGAGACTGATCATCGTTGCCAGCGTCGGCGCGGTGTCCGGTATCGAGATGAGGTGCCCAAGCAGGCCGACGAGGCCGAGCCCGGTGAAGAGGCCGATGATGGCGGTCACGAGCGGCATCCCGGCGGCGACGAGCGACCCGAACGTGAACGCGAGGATGATCAGCGCCGCGGCGAGGCCGATGACCTCGCTGCGCCGCGACGGGGTGCGGGAGAGCGTGGAGCCGATGGCACCGCCTGCCTCGACCTCTATGCCTGCCTCCTGGGCGGGCCCGGTGGCGGAGAGCACGTCCGCGGCGATCTCCTCGTCGAGCTGCCCGCCGTTGACATCGAGGAGCACCTGGGCCACGGCGGTGCTCCCATCGGCGCTCATCAGGTCCTTTCCCGCGCCGGAGTAGGGGCTGATCACGCTCGCGACGTGATCGGCCTTCTTGAGAGCGGACAGCGAGACCTCGACGGCCTTCCGGTTGGCCCCTGTCGTCAGCGTGCCCTGGCTGACGTGGAACACGATCGGGCTGCGCCCGTTCTGCTCGGGAGGGAACTGCTCGGCGAGCAGATCGGAGACGCGCTGCGCCTCAGTTCCGGGGAGGGCGATCTCGTTGTCGGTCCGCGCGCCGAAACCGAAGACGCCCAACGCGACCGCGGCGACGACGATGACCCATACCATGACCACCATGTATCTGCGCCTCGCGCAGGCGGCGCCGAGCGCATAGAGCAGGCTAGACATCGCGGGACCCACGAAACTGCTGTGCGGACATGGCGCAGGAACCCCGCTTGATCAAAATGTCAGATATGCCTTTTGTCACCTATGACACAATCCGGTGATATCATGACACCGTCCAGGGGTGGTGGCAACCATTGGGTCTGCGAGAACGCAAGAAGGTGACGACGCGAGAGGCGCTGCACGCGGCGGCGCTGCGTCTCTTTGCCGAGCGCGGCTTCCGCGAGACGACGGTGGCGATGATCGCCGAGGCCGCGAACGTCTCCGAGCGCACGTTCTACCGCTACTTCACGTCCAAGGAGGAGGTCGCCCTCGCGGACGTTCTGCGGGCCCTTCCTCGATTCGAAATGGCGATCAGGTCGCGGCCGGCCTCAGAGGATCCACTGCGCGCGACTCTGAATGCATTCCTGTCGATCGCGGACAGCCCGGAGGCGCGGCCGTTCGCCATGCTCTACAGCGGTCCACCAATGATCTGGCTTAACGCCCGGTCGTTGGCGCCGCATATGTTCGTCAGGCTCGAAAGCTCACTGTCGACTGCCCTTCTGGCTCGACCTGCGGACCCGGGCGAACTCGAAGACGCAAGGCGCTACCGCATGGTGCTTGCAGCTCGGACCAGCCTCGTTGCCTTTCGAACCGCGCTCGCGCGTTACCACGAGGTGGGCGGCATGACCGCCGCTCCGCCAGAGAGATTCGTCGCACTGGTGCGTGAGGCTTTCGCATTGGTCGAAAACGGATGCCGATCCCCGGGAGGTGCCTAGGCGACGCGGTGTCGCGTCCTTGTAGAGGAGGCACCTCTCCCTGTTGAGTGAAGTCGTGGATCTCAGAAGAACGCCTCACAACGCCTCACGGGATGTCACGGGATGTCACGGGAAGTTCTTGGAGGCGGCGACCGGAGTCGAACCGGTGATGGAGGTTTTGCAGACGTCAGGTGACGGTGACCGTTCGTGCGTAGCCGTGTGGAAAGGTGCTGCAAGGTCCAAGGTTCCTCGGAGACGCCGTGACGGGCCATTCTCAAGCGTGCAGCCTGGTGTCAGGGCGTCTCGTCAGCAGGACGTCGGCAGGTCGGCGGCGCCACGCGATTCCCTGAGATCGACCACGCCGCTGAGCTGGACGAAGAGATCCGATCCTACGTCGCGCTCCACAACGAGGTCGCCCGCACGAGTCAATCGCGCTTGAGGTGCTGCTCGCCGTACACCGGCGAGACTCACACCTGTGCGCGGAGCACCTCTCCGAGAGGCTTGACCACAGCGCACTAGTCCTCCACTTCAGACCCAGTGGCACTCCTGTGTGTCTTCCTCTCAACATAAGCGAGACGCCTCTTGTGCACCGGATCGAGGATGTCCCGCACGGGCGCCAACAGCCTACGAACGGTCTCGTAGTCCTTGGCCTGCCAGGCTTCGTCCGCTCTCGCTTGTGGCCCCGCTCTCTGCGCAAGAGCATCCAAAGCATGCTCTCGTTCGCGGCGCACCTCGACGGCACGCGCGAAGGCCAGGGGATTCCCGGATAGGTAGGGAATGCCGTACCGTCTCATCAGCAAGCCCACACGCTCAAGGACCGCGCGCAGCGCCGTCTCGTCATCAGGCTGCGCTGCTTCCACGGCCGTGACGTCGTGCTCGGGGCAGCCTGCTGCCCGCAGAAGGTCGCCCAAGCCCAAGGGGGATCGGAAGCTGCCGGCCTCGTCAAACCAGATGGCCAACTCCCGAGATCGGCTGGCATCGTAGTCGATTCGAAGAACGTGATACCCACCCCGCCAGGCAGCCGTGTAGCCGGCAAACCCGACAGGCGAGAAGCCGTGCCCTGCCATCAGGACGCCAAGTGTGGCAGAGACCGCTTCTTCAAATCTGTCGTGTGTAATCACGTGCAGTCTGTGTCAATCGGGTGGGTAGTAGAGCCGAGTCGCCGAATCATAGCGCCAACCGGCGTAGTCCAACCGCAGGCGTTCGGCGCGGAGAAGGTTGATGTTTGACAGTATCCGCTCACCGGCCGCGTTCACGTAGGTATCGCCGATGGGCTCGCCACGGCGCATCTCGATGCGAAGTCGCCTGTCGTTCGCATAGTAGTCCAGCTTCGCTGTGCGCTCCTTCGGGCCCCATAGGAATCGGTCTCCTGACTTCCACCCCGTGGGCCTTTCCGATGACCAGTGTCTCCACTTGTAGAGCTTCAGACCTCCCCGGCCCGTCCTGGCTGCATCATCCCCCGCCCCCGCCCCGCGCAGCCCTGCCCCAACAACCCGTGCGGCATCGTCGCCCACTGAGAAGGCCAGCCTGCCTCCAGCCCGCAAGCCGGCGCCGACTCCAGCGAACGGATCGACGAACATCAGCGCCGCTGAGCAGCCCAACTCCGCGTTCATGTTGTCTCCGAAGGGGCTCTCGGTAACGGGACATGCGGTCAAGTAGGCGACTGCGTTGACGTTCGCGTCGAGGAGCTCCCCGGGGGAGTTCAGGGCGAAGAAGTCCCTGACGCCCGCCCAGCCCGGTGCCTGCCCGCCTCGGACGCGCCCGCCCCAGTGCGCCAGCGGCTTGGTGCCGCTCGAACCGTCGGCGCCACGGTGCCCGGCGCCGGTGGGATAGCGCCAGATCCCGGATGGCTGCCAGCCCGAGTTCCCGGTATTGACGGTGCCCCTGCCCGGAAGGCGTCTGCGCGGGTCGTTCCGCTCCCCGCTCGCGGTGATGTAGAGCCCCCACGGATCGATGGCAGAGACCGGGTTCCCCCCGCAGTACTGATACGGGCTCTCATTGCCGTCCGACTTCAAGGGGTCACGGGAGAGGAACTGGCGCGTGATCGGGTCGTAGTAGCGGCGCTGCAGGTAGTAGAGCCGGTTGTGGGGGTCGTAGACGTAGCCTGCGTAGCGCAGAAGGCTACGGTCCTCGGTGATCGGCGCCATCCAGATCGAGCCCATGGCCGTGGTCGAGGTCGTGCGCGCCGTGGTGTCGGTGGGCCTGCCGTAGACGTCGTAGCGGTAGCTCCCGAAGGCGATGTGGTCGGCCTCCAAGAGCTCGAGGACATCGCCGCGGTCGTCGGTCACGAAGTAGAAGCTGTGCGTGGTCGCGTTGACGATCGAGATCTTGCGGTCGATGGCGGCGTAGGGGCGCCCGGAGGCGTCGTAGAAGTAGAAGAGCTGCCACTTGCCGGTGAGGACGCCGTTGCCGTCCCTGCGCGTGATCGTCTCCGAGATGAGCTTGAGGCCGTCGTAGAGGTAGTCGGTCGTGGTCTGGGTCTGGTTGGCC
>JAFGIS010000351.1 GCA_016929495.1 Polyangiaceae bacterium
ACTGCGCCGCGCCGGAGTGCGCGTGCTCTCGGTCACGCAGGAAGTCACGGAGGATCCAATGGGAACGTTGATGGAAGGCTTCTTCGAGTGCATCGACCAGTACGAGTCTGAGCTGAACGGCCTGCGCACGGCGGCGGCGATGCGCGAGGCGGTGGACCAGGGCTTCAACCCGGGCGGGCTCACACCCTACGGATTCTGCAAGGTGCCCGTCGAAGTGCGCGCCGGGAAGAAGCCTCGGTACAAGCTCGCGGTTGACCCCGCCGAGGCGGAGATCCTCCGCACGATGTACCGGCTCTACATCACCGGCAGCGGCGCGTTGAAGGTCGCGGAGTCGCTCAACGCCCTTGGCTTCCGCACGCGGAAGGGGAATCTCTGGGACAAGGGCGCGGTGATCCAGACGCTCCGGCAGTCGGCGGCCGGCGGCGTCGTGAGGTGGGGCGTACACCATCACGGCAAGCTGCAGCCGCCGAGCCAGTGGATCACATTGCCCGTGGAGCCGATCGTCGACACCAAGACTTACTCGCTCGTGAAGGAGCTCTGCGCCCAGCGTCGACCGACCGAGTTACCTGGGCGGGCCTCGGCGAAACCGCGCGTGCTCACTGGGCTCGCGCGCTGCGGGCTCTGCGGGTCGAGCTACCAGCTCGAGACCTCGGGCAAGTCGCTCGACGGCGCAACGTATGCGTACTGCTACTACAACTGCCGCAAGACGTTGCGCGCTGGGAAGCTCGCGTGCCCGGGCTTTCGGGTGAGGGTCGAAGACCTCGACGGGGCGGTGCTCGCGGCGATCGTCGAGCTCGCGTGCACGCCCGAGCGCGCGGAGCGACTCGCGCGTAGGCACAAGTGGCCGCCGACCACCGAGGTCATGAACGCGTGGCGCAACTTCATCCGCCGCGATCACGATATCGGCCGGACCTACGCGCTCCATCTCATCGCCCGCGTCGACGTCCACCGTGAACGCCGGGGTCGTGACCGCATTGTGATGCGCTGGAGCCCCTGCCCGGCACCTGATCGCTCGACCGTGCCTGGTTCTGCGCGAGTGCGGCCGACCGCTTCCGGCGTCTCGGCCACCCTCTCGGCCACGAGCAGAAAGTGGCCGAGAGATTCACGAATAATTACGCGACATTGGTGCATCCCGTCCGGAATCCTACCGGCCATCATCCTCTCCGTGGCCGAGAGAAGTCAGACGGTACTTTCGCCAGCGCGTCTCCCCCGTCCCCTGTACCCGTCCGCTCTCGACGAGCGCCTCGAGCGCGCGGCGGAACGTGCGGTCCGGGATCTCCGGGCCGACACGCCGGTGGATGTCTTTCGAAAGCGAATCCGGGAAGCGCTCGAGGTCCTCGAGGATGAGCGCCCGCAGCCGCGTGAGCGTCGTGAGCGTGTCGAGCCCCGCTTCCCGCAAGAGCGCCGGCGGCACGAAATAGCGCCTGGCGCTCGTGCGGCCGGACTGCCCGACGAGCCCCCACGTGAGGAGCCTCCCGAGCCACGGGCGCAGGGCCCCGGCGTCCGGCAACTCAAGCTCCTCGGCGAGCTCGGCCGCCGACACACCCTCGGTCTGTCCGATGAGCGCAAACGTGATGCGCTCCCGCTGCGTGAGCTGGTAGCGCTGGTCCGCCTCAACGAACAGCTTGATGACGCCAGGCTGCACCACACGGCGGGGCACCGTGACGCGAACGGAGTCGGTCCCCTCGCTGATGATGGGCACCTTGCGCCCGCTCGCGAGCAGCCGCTCGAACAGCAGGTCAATGCCGCTGCCCTCGCGCTCCATCAGCTTCAGGTCGTGAAAGATACGCGCGAGGCCGTCGTTCCGGCGACGGCTCGCGTGGAGGATGTTCTTCGGGGTAACGCCGATCGGCAGCCTTCCGGGGTTCACAACCTCGAGGCGATCGGGGTGCAGGTTCAGGTAGACATCGCCCCGCTGCGTGTACGGCCGGTGGACGAGCGCGTTCACGAGCAGCTCGCGAACTACGAGCTCGTCGTACGCCGGGAGCTTCGTACGGAGCATGCCGTCGGGAAGCTCGTAGCTCTCGCGGAAGTCCGGGACCTCGTTCCAGATGGCGTCGACCAGCTCGACGGGCGATAGCTCGTGGTCGTCCCAGCTCCACTTCGCTCTCCGGGGACACTCAGATAACACCTTGTACGTACAAAGGTTTTCCTGTTGACCGCCGGGTCGTCGCCAGCCAATCGCCAATCGGGGCCTATACCCCTCGCCCCTCCAGACCCGCCTTTGGTAAAGCTCTCTTTACTACCGCAGCCCGCTAGTAAAGGATCCCTGCCTAACCTAGCCCCCTAGTCATGCTCCCTTTCCCAGCGGGGCTGCCTCCAGACAACGGGGCCAACCGACGGAGCGGCGAATGCCGAAGCGAACGACAGGTCGATACGAACGGACCACCGTGGGTGACGAGGACGTCGCGGCCTTCATCCCGTTTCCCCTACCCCCAGCGAAGCCGCCGCTCGCGCTCGGGCCCCTCGCCGAGCGTCTGCGCACCGCCGAGCAGGCGTTGGCACGCCTCGAGCTCGCCGGGGAAATGGTGCCATCGCTCGACGGGTTCCTCTACGCGTTCGTGCGCAAAGAAGCCGTCATCTCCTCGCAGATCGAAGGCACCCAAGCCACGCTGGTGGATCTGCTCGCCTTCGAAGCCGAGGGCGATGGGGAACACGAGGCGGCCCGAGACGCGGACGTGGAGGAAGTCTGCAACTACGTCGATGCGCTCAACTTCGCGCGAGAGCAACTCGCAAACCCCAAGGGACTCCCCCTCTCGATCCGGCTGCTCAACGAAACGCACCGTCGGTTGCTGCGCGGAGTGCGCGGCGCCGATCGGCTTCCAGGTGAAGTCCGGAGCACCCAAAACTGGATCGGCGGCAGCCGCCCCGGCAACGCCAGGTACGTCCCGCCGCCTGCGCACGCACTGGGAGAGGCCCTCGGCGTCTTGGAGACGTACATGCACGCGAAGCCCGAGCTCCCGCCGCTCGTCCGCGCCGGCCTCCTTCACGTGCAGTTCGAGACCATCCACCCTTACCTCGACGGCAACGGTCGCATCGGACGTCTGCTCGTCACCCTGCTGCTCGAGCACTGGAGGCTCCTCACCAAGCCCCTGCTCTACCTGAGCCTGTTCTTCAAGCGACATCGCGAGGAGTACTACCGGCGGCTCGACCGAGTCCGGCGCGACGGCGACTGGGAAGGGTGGCTCGACTACTTCCTCGATGGAGTCGCGACCATCGCCGAGGAGGCGGTGACCTCTGCCCGCGAGCTCTTCGCGCTCGTGGCGACCGACCGCGCGCGCCTGCTTGCGAGCGACGGCGTCTCCGTGCTCGCGCTCCGGCTCTTCGAGCTGTTGCCGCGCCGCCCGATCGTGACCGTGGCGTCCGTCATGACGCTCGTGGAGACGACCAAGCCCACAGCGGGCCGAGCGATCGAACAGCTCGTCAACGCCGGTGTGCTCGTCGAAACGACCGGCCGCAGGCGGGACCGCTCCTACGTGTACCGGGCGTACCTCGACCGCCTCCGAGTCGGAACGGAGCTCGGCCAGATGGAAGGCTCCGGGAGCGTCCCTTCGACCGGCAATGTGGTCACGGATGCACGCCGCCGAACACGGCGAGGAAGGAACCAAGGGTAGCTGCGACATGGACCCACGCACAGACGCCACCAACCGCTGGTGCCAAACCCTCGGCATCGAGCGTCCCCAGCTCGAGGCGGTCGCTCTTCACCCGGAGGCCAATGCCTACTCCATGCTCATCGTTGCCCTGCTCGAGCGAGGCGAGGCGATGACGCTCGAGCAGGTCGCCCACCGCTTTGCGCGCGCGGGCATCGCACGCGCTTCCGATGCTCTCGCCTCACTTTCGCGCTGCCGTCCCGCCCGGCCTCCGGTCTATCGCGACGGTGACGGCTACTACCTCGACCCGCACGATGACGAGCTGGACCTCTGGGTGTTCCGACTGGGTTTGCGCCCGCCCCGGCTGACACCGAGCCCCCAAGCGGCCAAACCGCCGCCGCCACCCCCCCCGTCGCCTCCCAGTGTTGCGGTCACCCGCGACGAGCTGTTGGAGGCATGGAAGGACGCATCGCTGTACACCTGGTCCGCGCAGCGGATTGTGCTCGCGGTTCTCGATGCCACGGGGGGCCCCGCCGAGCCAGCGGAGGTGGTCGCGTTCGTCCGAGGCTGCACCCAATACGAGCTCTCGTCCCGGGCAACAGCGCAGTTCGGGCGCCCGGGGTGCCCCGTCGTCGTCCTGCGGGACGGTCGCTGGGCCATCGCCGCGGACGCGGAGGATGCCCTGGTCGCCATGCGCAAGGTGGTACGGGCACGTCTAGAGACGGTGAGGCGCTGGGCCTCGGCGCGCCCCGATCCATCCTTGGTCAGGCAGAACATCGAGGCGTTACGGCTCCGGCGCGTGGAGCACGGAGCGGCGCTCGCCAAGCTGAAGGAAACGTTGATCATCGCCCACCCTGCGAAGGCTCCGCGAGCGGTCGCCTTGCTCGACGTAGCAGGCCACACGATCGAGACCTTCGTCGACGAGGAGCTTGCCAGGGTGCCCGAACGTCTGTCCGCCTTCGACCTCATCGGCGCGATCGACGTGCGCCCCCTGCTCAGGATGCTCCGGTTCGAGCCCGGTGACAGACGCCTCGCCGAGCTGGGGCCGCCGCAGAAGACCAAGAAGCTGAACCGCAGGGGGCGCACGCTCAAGATCACGACCGAGATGCTCGTGAGCGGCTCCTGCGGCATCAGCCGGCCATTGGGCGACCCCGCGAAGCTCGACGGCTACCTCGCCGCCGGAGCCATTTCCAAGCTTCGAGCCCGTCTCGAGGCCAATGTGAAGTCCCTTCACGCGCTCTTCGAGTACGGCCGCCTGCACGCGGCCGTTCGGCTGCGCTGGGGCTTCCTCGACGAATTCCTGCCCGCTCCCTGGGTCTGCCGCGACGAGCCGACGCTCCACGACCTCAAGGAAGCTGCGCTCCGGGCAAACGCACCTTTGGATGTGGTCGTGGGTACTGCCCCGGGTTGGAGCGATCCGTGGTCGCGGGCGCAGAGGGCTTGGGTCGCGAAACCGCCCACGGACTGGCGCAGCGTTCTCGTCGACGCCGGCGGCTTCCAGATCGTCGAGGAGGAGATCCAGCGCGCTCGGCTGGCAGGTGCGGCGTTGCCGCCTCACGAGCCCACCCGTGAGCGGTAGCCCGTAGTCCGTCGGCCTGCTCCTCAGCAACGGCCCACGCGCCTCACCGCAGGCCGTGAGGCCAAGACGCGCCTCGCTCGTCCCACCGGCACCCCGTCCCCCGCGTTTGATCAGCACCGGGGCCAAAGGAGGTGCCGTCATGAGAGCCACGTTCCAGTCCATTGTTCGTCCCGATCCCACGCCTGCCAACCCGTCGCGCTGCGCCTGTCGGTCGGCCGCGATACTCTTGGGACCTTGGCCACCTCGCGGCTTCGGCTCCAGCCTACCCGCTGCGCCGTCTACACGCGTCAGTCGGTGGTGCGCCCCGGCGACGACAGGGTGTTGTCGTCGTGCGCCATCCAACGCGCGAAATGCCAGGAGTCCATCGGCTCTCGCGCGTCGCGCGGCTGGTCCCCGATCGATGACTGCTTCGACGACGAGGGTCGCAGCGGGGCCAGCGTGGATCGACCGGCACTCGAACGCCTCTTCGGCCGCATCCGAGCCGGGGACGTCGAACGCTTCATCGTGTATCGACTTGATCGCCTCACCCGCCGGCTCGCGGACTGGGCGCGGCTCGCCAGGCTGTTCGACCGCTTCGGCGTCGGGCTCACGGTCGTCTCCGGCACGCTCGACGTCGAGGGCGGCTCGCTCGCGCGTCTGCAGCTCAACGTCCTCGCCATCTTCACCGAGCTGGAGCGCGACATGATAGGCCAGCGCCTCGCCGATGCCCGCGCCGCCCGCAGGGCCCGCGGCCTTCGCACCGCCGGGCGCCTGCCGCTCGGCTACACGACGGACCGACGCACCAAGCAGCTCACGGTGCTAGAGCCCGAAGCTGACACGGTCCGCTGGCTCTTTGCCGAGGCGGCACGCGGCCAGCCGACGTCCGAGCTCGTCGCCACGGCGAACGCGAGCGCACATCGGACGAAAACGGGCGGACGCTGGTCACCCCGAGCCCTGCTCCGCCTGCTCCAGAACCCGGTCTACCGGGGTCGCCACCCCGACGGCTCGTCCGCGCATCACGCGCCCATCGTCGCGGACGAGCTCTTCGACCGCGTCCAGACGCTCATCGCGGAGCGGCGCACCCGTGAGCCGTCGCAGCGCACGCCCTTCGACGAGCGGTTCGATCCGTTCATCCTCCGGGGGCTCCTGCGTTGCGAGCGCTGCGGCCGCCTCATGTCACCTTCGATGAGCGAATCGCTCACCAACAAGTCGGCCAAGAACGCGCCGCGATACTATCGTTGTCGGACGGCAGGATGCGATGGCGGCCAGGTCGCCGCCGCTGCCGTCGAGCAGCAGGTGTTCGAGGCACTACGGCGGCCCGACCGGAGGTTGCCCCAGCGCACCGTGGAGCGAATGAGTCTGCACGCATCCGTCTGGGATCTCTACTGGACGCGATTCCGGCGTCTCGCCCTGATCGAGGTCTTCACGTGCATGACCTGGCGCCCTCGGACAAGGCGCTTGCTGGTGAAGGGGCGAAGGGACTGGAGCGGACTCGATGCGTCGCCTACTGGCTCGGAGGACGGTAGCCACCAGCCGCAGGAATAGTCGCTCCGCCCAGTACTCCGCCAAGGAGCTCGCTGTGCTGGCCGAAGCGCATCGTGGCGAGCGAGAAGCCCTCTGCGAGCCCGCAGCGCCACATTGCCCGCCGGCAGGCCACTACAGCCTTGCCTTCAGCCGGCAGCACTTCTTGTACTTCTTCC
>JAFGIS010000352.1 GCA_016929495.1 Polyangiaceae bacterium
ATGCGCCACCGTGACGCATGGGCCGAAGAGCGCCGCTCCCCGAGCGCGCCCGCGGACCCGAGCACGCCCTCGACGCCGCGGGGCGACGCCGCCGGCTCCCGAGCCTCCGACGAGACGAGTCGGCGCCGCGTCGTGTCGAGCGCGGCGGGGCCGGACGAGTCCGACTCGGCGCACGAGGTCTTGGTCGTCGCCTCCAAGCTCAAGGCGTACATCCGCGACGTCGCCGAGATGAACACGTCCGACCGCGTCTTCACCATCCTGTCCGACCACCTGCGTCAGCTCTCGCGCCGGGCCGCGCGTCACGCCCTGGACGACGGGCGAAAGACGGTGCTGGATCGGGATTTCGACGCGGTGCTCAAGGAGAAGTGGGCGCTCGGTAGTTCCAGCTTCTGGCTGCCCACCAGCACCACGTCATAGTCGCGGCGGGCCGTTCCAGCGGAGCCGGACCCGCGTCTGGTTGGCCCACTGACCCATAGGCCGACATTCGAAGGAATGGTCGTTCGCGCAGCTCTTGCTGCCTTTTCGTCCGTTCGGCGTGCGACAGATCTTCGGAGCCCCATCTACTCTACTGTCAGCTCGCTGGGCCGCGCGCGAACCATGCCCAGTCAGCACCGGGACAACCGCAAAGGAAAGCATATCATGAAAATCGGAAGAAACGCGATGGCCTGGATCCTTGCCGTGCTGAACGCGGGCGCAGTGAGCTGCGCCGCCGCGCCTGGCAGCGAGCAAACCGACGACGAGCAGGCGTCGTCTCCCGAAGACATCGGTACCACTGGTCAGCCGATCATCGATGGCACGGCGACTTGGGAGCGCCCGGAAGTGGTGAGGGTCAATACCTTGTGGGGCATGTGCTCCGGCACCTTGATTGGAGGCAACACGGTATTGACGGCGGCCCACTGCTACAACTACTGCAAAGACAAAGGACTGTACTCCGCCGTCGGCAACGACAACATAGTAGTATACGATAGATCCGGGAATCCGACGACCTACCAGGTCTCGATGGCACTGTGTCAGGGGAGTGCGGTCGGCTGGGACGATCTTGCGTGGGTCGACCTACAGAGGACGGTCACCGGCGTGACCCCCTCCACGGTCGCGAGCACCTATCCGCCCTTTCCCTATGCCCGTACCGTCGTTGGCTTCGGCAACAACCAGTGCTCGATGGTGCGTTCCGGGTGGTTCAGCTACGTCCGCTGCACGGGCGCGGGGACCAAGCGGTACCGTGAGTACACCTATAGTGGGGACTCCTATCACTATTCCTTGAAGGGTGACTCGGGGGGGCCGCATTTCTCCGGAAGTCTTCTCGGCAATGGTCCAGTCATCAACGTCGTGAGCGGTGACGTCGACTACTTCTTCTGGGTGGAAGATATTGTGGCTGACGCGGTCAGGTTCAAGACGCATAGCGATTGCGCAGTACACGATTTTGCGGACCCGACGGGACTCAACTATCGAGCCCTCGTTCCGAGCGTAGGCTGGACACCGTCCGCCCAGAACTGGGTGTATGCAAACGATCCAGCCAACGGCATCCAAATCCAACAGCTGAATATCTATACAAGGCGAGCGGGTGTTCAAATTTGCGTGACCCCATACATCCAGGGCGGTGGCTGGCAGAACGAAACCTGTAGCGCCTGGCCCATGGTCAACGGCTACGACGTCGCCAACGTCGCGGTGGGGACTTACGGAAAACGTCTCGAAGCCATCAAGATCCGTCTTGCCAATAGGCCTTCCACGCTGAACGGGGTCTACTACCAGGTCTACGTGAACGGCGCGTGGCAAGCCGTGAAGAAGGACAATGAAATCGCCGGAACAACGGGAACGTCCATCCCGATCCAGTCCATTCGAATGATGTACTACTAGCGGGGCATGGGCCCCAGCCCGAGAGGCATTTCCTGGGAGGGGCTGGCGCAGCCCCTCCCCCCAGTCGACGCAGTCGACTGGGGCCCCTCTCCCAACATCGCGCCCCGTCAAGCGGGGCGCGCCCCAGCTTCGCCGGGGCCCCATCCTCCGTATCCGCGGAACTGCATGGGTGCATGGCTCGACTCAGCGATGTGGGTCGCCCGACCGGGCTTGGGGTTCAGTCCACCTGACGGCCTTCGGGCATTGGCGACCGTGGAGGCGATTGGCCGCGGCGAGGTAACGCGATAACCTTCGGGGGCGCTCATGACCTTCCGTGATCGCTTTCTCGAAGAGATCTCGACACTGGGCCTGCCGACGCAACCCGGCGCTCTGCCGGCCGTCACCGAGACGGATATCTCTCCGCTTCCCGAGCCGGCGCAGCGCTATCTTCGGTTCATGGGTGTCGTGGGGCGTCCGCGTGACTGGTCGTTTCGGCTGGGCTTCACTGGCCGCTTTCAGGTCAATAGAGGCGCTCCCTGGCGTCCCTGCGAGGTCTGGCAGTTCGACACGAGCCCCGTGGTCAGTCGCACCTTCTTCATGAAGATGCGTTTCGGCGGCCTGCCCGTCATTGGCCGCGACAGCTACCGCGACGGCCACGGCCATATGCTCGGCAAGCTCCTCGATCTGTTCACGGTCATCGATGGCAGTGGCACCGAGTACGATATCAGCGAGCTCGTGACCTATCTGGACGATCTCGTGCTGATGGCGCCCTCCATGCTGCTGGTGCCCGCCGTGAGCTTTTCGGCGGTGGAGGAGCGCTCGTTCGATGTCGCGCTCACGGATCACGGCCAGACGGTCCGGGGTCGTGTCTTTCTCGACGAGCAGGCCGCACCGGTGAGTTTCGAAACCGCCGACCGTTTCTGCGAGGATCCGGCTCATCCGAAGCAGCTGCTGCGCGCCCGCTGGAGCACTCCCACGGCAGGCTTCGAACGAATCGACGGACGACTGCTGCCCAGGCGCGCCCAGGCCATGTGGCACCTGCCGGACGGGGACCAGCCCTATGCTGATTTCTCGGTCGTCCCCGGGAGCGTCGCGTTCAACGTTCCAGCGGGGGAGTAGAGCCTCGGCAAGCTCGAGTCGACGAGCTGTGCGGTGCTCAAGGAGAAGTAGGCGCTCGGCGCGTCGGCGCCTGGGCCTTCTCGTCGAGATACGCGGCCACCCACGCGAGCGGAGCGTTCCAGTCGAGGGCTGCCCACCACCGCCTCGGCTCGCCCGGGGCTCGCCTCGGCTTGCTCCTCCCCGGCGCCGTGCTCGCCCGTTCGGGCTCCGCGCGGGCGGGAGGAGCCGTCCGGAAACGACCGAGACCCTCGAGGCGCATTGGCCCACGCGAATCGAGCGCATAGAGAAGCACGATAGGCCTGCCGAAGTTCGCACGCGAAGGCTGCAGGCAGTCGACTCGCATGCCGGGAACTGAGTCCAGGCAGTCCGGCTCCCGTCTTTCGGTTGCGGGCAAGTGAACACGGCAGGCCGCTGCCCTTCTTGTGCTTGCCACCAAGTGCGCTCAGGGGGAGGGCTGTCGGCTCCGCTTGCCCGGAAGCCGGACCTCCGGTCGGCACGCCCGATGTTCGTTGCCGCCAAGCGCGAAGAGGCCAGGGGACCCCTTCAGCGATTAGCCGGCAAGTGAAACAAAGCCTTCCCCTCGGTCGATCTGCTCGCCCGTAAGCCAATCGGGCGCCCCACGCTCTTTGTTCGCAACTCGCCAAGCGGCCTGCCCGATACGCCCCTCAACTGGCGATTCACGCGAACCGCCCCAGACGTCCGGAGCCAAGCCATGCCTTCCACCGAACCCGCCCCCCACCGACTGAACGACTCACCACGCTCTCTGGCTGCCTACGAACAGCTGCTGCCCGAGATCCTGGCCGTCCCCGAAGCGGATGGGTCGCCCATCCTGATCGATATCCCCACCGCGGTAACCACCGTGCTCGGGGTTCTGCCGAAGATCCACGCCCTGAGTTCGGAAATGACTGAAACGCTTCCGAAATTCGACTTCGAGCGGTTCGACCGGCTCGAGCAATACACGCTGGCCCTCAGTCACGCCCACGCGCTTCGGCGCGCGGCGCACGGTCCGAAGCCCGAGCTGGGTACCTTGGGCGCAGAGCTCGGTCGCATCCGGGATGTGCTCCTGGCCGATGCACGGTCGCTCGCTGCGCACGGGCTCATCCACGGTGAGCGGCTGTCGAGCTGTAGGTCGACGCCGGGCTACCGAGCGCTCGCATACGACGTGTTGACGCTGGTCCAGGTGCTCCGGGACGCGTGGGATACCATCAAGGACCAGACGCCGGTGAAGCTCGGTGCTCTGAACGAAGCAGCCATGCTAGCCGAAGGGCTGCTTTCGGCGGTCGGGCTCAGGGACGAGGCGAAGCCGACCACCGAGGAAGCTCTGGTCATCCGGCGCAAGGCGTTCACGTTGTTCATGCGTGTGTACGCACGTGTGCGGGCCGCCGTGCAGTACTTGCGAGCCGAGTTGGGGGACGCGGACGAGATTGCGCCGTCGCTCTATGCGGGGCGGGTGAAGAGGCACAAGCGCGGTGAGCAGGCGGACGCGGCGGAGCCGAGGGCGAGTTCCGGCGCAGGGGAGAATGGGGCTTCGGGGAGCGGTGGCGGGCTCGCTCCGGAGGACGGCGGGGCAACGCCAGCGCCGCGCGGTGGGTCTGTTCCCGGAGTGAATCGTCCCGCGCCAGAGCAGAGTCGCGAGAGGCAGACAGGGGAGCCCGCTGCCGGTGAAGGAGAGCAGGCTGGTCAAACCGTGTTGGGCCGCCCGACGCCAGCCTATTCGGTAGCCCCCTCTAGCCCAAGCTGTCCCGTAACGGCCGCGCCTCGAGTGCTCTGCCGCTCCGCATCCTCCAGCTCCCCCATCCGCCGCCCATAGCCGCACTCCACGATGAGCTTGCGCGCTGCGCGGAGCTCCGCCGCGTCCCCGAACAGGCGCGCGCGGTAGAGGTGCACGTCCGCCATGAACAGGCGCATGGAGCCGCGTTCGGCGATCTCCCAGGCTTCATCGAGATCCGCGCGGGGCGCCGAGGGCGTTGCCCTCGAGCGCTCGGAGCCAGGCGCGGGAGAGGAGGCCACGGACGATGAACTCCACCTCGCCAGCAGCACGCAGGCCGTTGACGGCGACGTCGAGCTCCCGGATCGCGTTCTCGCGAGCACCCTGGGCTGGGAGACCGAGCATTGAGCGGTATAGCTCGGCTCGGCCCAGCGTGAAGTGCTCGAGCGCTACGGTGAGGAGACCGGCGTGCCGCTCTGCCCACTCGAGCGTCTGGCTGGCGCGACGCACCATGGCCTCGCAAGACCGAGCGAGCGCTTCGTCCGGCTTGCCGAGCCACGCCGCGCGCTCGGCCTCGGCGAGCAGCGCGTCCGAGTAGACAAAGCCCGAGAGCGAGTAGAGGAGCGGATACTGGGGCTGCCGTTGTGCCTGCATGAGCTCGAGCTCGCTCAGGTTGCTCGCCCGAGTCGCCGCGTTCTTCCAGTCCTCCTGTGCCACGGCCGTGTCGAGCCCTGCTCGCATGGGCTCCACGGCCTCTCGGAGCCGCCCGAGGGCGCGCAGGTCGAACGCCGCCTCGTTGAGTATCCACGACTGGTCCGCCTCGCTGAGCGATGAGCTCACCCGCCTCCAGGCCTCTTCGAAAAACCACGCCACAGCGCCGAAGTCTGCCCCGACTGCGCCGAGCTTCCTGGTGCTGTAGAACTCATCGCCCCGCTGGATTCGGTCGCGAAAGACGTTCGCGCGAGCGTCCGCGAAGAGCCCTGCCTGGCACCCATGCGCCACAGCCTGAAACAGCGGCCCCAGGCCCTCGGCCCCTTCGGGCCAGTACGGCACTGAGCGCTGCAAGTACTCGTAGAGGCGCTTGTGCCCCGCGCGGAACGCTTCCAGACACTCTCCACGGACCTGATGCCCAAAGTACTCGCGCAAGAGCGGATGCACGTCGAGCACGGCCGCGCCCTCGAGCCCGAGCGTGTCCGGACCTTCGAATCGTTCCGGTTCGCCGCGCTTGTCGCGCGGTCTGTTCGCCTGCTCTTCGCTGTACCCTCTTATGGTCACCGGCTCGTACGCCGCGCTCTTGACAAGGCCCGCGTCCACCAGATCGCTCACCACGAGCTGGTAGTCCGCATCGCTCAGCCCCACGAGGGGCTCGGTGAGATGTGCGACAGCAGGCTCCTGGCGCAGAGCTCGCAGACATCCGGGATCCGCCGGGCGATCGAACAGCCCCAGGACCTTGAGCAGCGCGAGCTGCTCTCGTCCGCGAGCGCGTCCGCCGGCAAGCCACTTCTCGTAGGCGGCCATCACCTTGAATGCGTGCCCGCCTTGCACTTTCGCGTCAGCTTCTTCGAGCTTGACTCGGTCGCGTCGGCGCACGTCGCCTGCGTGGGCTCTCACCAGGTAGGAGCCCAGGAGCTCGAGGGTGAGCGCGTGGCCGTGAGCGTCGTGGCTCGCTTGCTGCCATCGTGCTCGCTGCCGCGCACACCGAGGTTCTCGAGCAGTAGGGCCCCAGCGGCATCAGAGAGATGATCGAGCTCGCACTCGTGCGCCGAGACAAGCGCTCGAGGCTCAGCGGCGGCCTCAGGCAGTAGCGCAAGAGCCGCTCACGCGCCTCGGGGTTGCCTTCGCAAATCACATCGCCAGCATACAGGCTGTGGCCTTCGCACTCGCCCACTCGGTGACTGCCTGCTCTATACTCGAACTCGTGCGCGGCGTCGTCGTGCTGCACCTGTCTGTCACGGTACCGGACCGTGACAGCGGTACGAACAGTTGGCGACCACAGTCCGAACAGACGCCGAGAACGTAGCCATAGGGAAGCAAACCGCACTTGAGGAAGTCGCGCAGTTCCTTCTCCACGTACGAGGGCAGTGGCTTGTCGTACTGGTCGTGCACTTCATCGAGGAACGTCTCGAGGTGCTGGGAAACGATCTGATAGAGGACGGTCTTGTCGGCTTCGTGACGGCGGTAGGGTCGACCGAGGGCCCGGGACGCGTGAGGCCACTCGAGCGGCTCGCGACCAGCCCGCCCCTGCACCGCGCCGTAGCTGCCCATATCGCGCGGCCGCGGCGATCATCGTGCCAAGGCGCGCAGTGCGCTTGGTCTGCGGTGTGCGCTGCACGCGAGGTGGCGGCCGCCATCCACCAGCCATGGCGCCCGCCAGCCCAGGCGGGCCGTTCCGTCCTCCCCTCCCGGGACCTGGTCCCACCTGTCGCCAAACTGACCCGCTCATCGCCAAAATGGACCGTCTATCGCCAGACTGGACCACCACGGTGCGGGCATCACCCGGACCCCATCCGGTCTCGAAGGCGCGAGGGCTCTCCTCAGTAATCCCCCACCCTCACGGCCCGCACCGAGTCCAGCGCGCTCCCCACCGGCCTCGGCCCGTCCGCGGCCCAGTGCGTTGCGAACGCGTCCCTGAGCACCAGCTCCGCGAGCTTACCCCGGGGCGAGAATCCCCATTCGGCTTCTTGCGACACGTCATCCGGATCCGCGTACAAGCGCCATACGAACAGCCCCGCGAACCCCGGTTCGTTCACGAGCACGTTGAGAAGCGCCTGGTACGCGTCGGCCTGCGCTTGCTGGTCGACCACGACGTGGCTCATGTGCTCCGGCCATTCCCAGGGGCGAAGCGCCGGGTCTTTGCGGGTGGTGTAGCCGAATTCGTTGAAGAGGATCGGCTTGTGCCAGTCGGCGACGAGCTTGCGCATGCGCCGGATCACGCGCCTGGCGCCTTGGTCGAGTTGGTCCGGGCGCGCGTTCTCCGTGTCGGCGAGGGGGTAGAACGCGTTGATGCCGATCGCGTCGACCTCTGCCCAGATCACCGTCTTGTCGGCATCGTCCCAGTTGGCTGCATAGGTGAGCGGGCCGGGGTAGACGTCGCGCACCGCACGTATGATCTCCACGAAGAGCGGTGCGTAGCCGGTGGTGACCCAGCTTCGGAGCTCCACGCCGACCGCAAGCATGTCGACGCGCGCGTCGCGCGCCACTCGCGCCCAGCTGAGCGCGAACGTGCGATACGCCTTGGCCCAGCGCGCCCAGCCGGCGTCGCTTCCAGGATCGATCTCTCCCCGCCACTGCCCGGTCTCCACCCACAGGTGCGGCACCAGCAGGACACGCAGGCCCTCGGCATGGGCCTGCTCGACGGCGCGCGCCACGGCGAGGCGGTTCTGCGCGAACGGCGCCTCGAACGACAGGTCGATGCCGGTCGGCGCCAGGTCGTACGTGCGCCCGAAGGGTGTGATGCTGACCCAGTTCGCTCCGAGTCGTGCAACCTCGTGCAGGGTGCGCACGCACGCGTCGCTGCCATAGCCGCGACCCGGATGCAGAGTGCTCTCGATGGGACCAATGGTCACCCCGCGGATCGCAGGCGCCGGTTCGCCGCCCCAGAGCCGCGCGCGATCTGCGTCGCTCAGCGCGAAGGCAGGAGTCTGGCTGGTGGTCTCGCTGCGGGCGGGTGATGCCTCTGCGCGCGCGAGCTCGACCGAGCCCAAGGCCAGTGCAGAGCCGACCAGGGCGAGCTCGAGCAGGCGAGCGATGCGCGGTCTGGCTCCGTGGTTGTGGCTGAGGGTCATTCGGCCGAACGCAGGCTATCACAACGCCGCAACCGAGCTTCGACAGCCTCGGCATGGCCGCAAGGCGGCGCCCAAGCTGGTCCGGACGTGGGGCCACTCGAAGAGAACCCCAAAAAATGCGTGCCATCTTGCGTCGACCCCGGGCTTGTGTCAGCGTGCCCGCACTTCCGAAGGCTGCTGGACCACGATGAGTCGCACTGCATGAGCAAAGGTGACCTGCTTGAGATGGAAGGCGTCATTCAAGACGCTCTTGGCGGCGGCCAGTACAACATCAAGGTCGACCAGGGCGGTGCTGTGGTTCGGGCCCAGCTCAGCGGCCGGATGCGGCGTCACCATATCCGAGTGCTGCCGGGGGATCGCGTACGCGTGGCCGTGTCGCCGTATGACCTGTCGCACGGCCTCATCGTCTACCGCGGCCGGTGAGCGTCCGAACCATAGCGTTACGGGGAGCCCTTGAGCCGAGCGTACGGGGCGGGCTGTTGTGCTCGTTGCTCGTGGCGCTCCTATCCGCGGGCTTCGGTTGCGGCAAGCGCGAGGACAACGCCAAACCCAAGCAGCGGGTGACGCATCCTGCCCCCAAGGTGCAGCAGCGCGACAGACCCGAGGTGCTCTACCTGCCGGATGGCGGCGATATCGCTCCTCCTCCGCCCGCGGAGCGGCTCGTGCCGCAGCCGCCCCCTACCGCGAGCAGCCTGAGCTGCCCAGCCGATATGGTCGACGTGGCAGGACGCTTCTGCATCGATCGCTATGAAGCGAGCCTGGTCGACGCATCGAGCGGCCGCCATTTCTCCCCTTACTACAGTCCTACTCCGACGGTGGCTCGCCGCGCCCTGGCGCAGTGGTCGGACGTTGGCCTGGCCGCCGGCGCGCCCGACACGGAGATGCCGTCTCTACCGAGCTGGCAGCTCCAATCAGACGCCAAACCGCAAGCCGTGTCCGTTGCCGGCGTGATCCCGAACGGTTCCCTGAGCGGCATCTTGGCAGCCGAGGTGTGCGAGAACGCCGGCAAGCGCCTGTGCCAACCCGACGAGTGGGTCTTTGCCTGTCGGGGGCAACAGGGACGCAAGTTTCCCTACGGGGACAGGTATGAACAGGGTCGATGCAACGTGTTCCGCGAGGCCCATCCGGCGGTGCTGCTGCACGGCAACGCGTCGATCGGTCACCAGGACCCGCGACTGAATCTGGCGAAGTTCAGAGGAGACCGGCTGCTTCGCCCCACCGGGGCGACCAACAACTGCCGCAGCCAATGGGGCGACGACGCAATCTACGACATGGTGGGCAACCTCGACGAGTGGGTCGACGAACCCACGGGCGCCTTCCAGGGCGGCTTCTTCTCCCGAGCCACCAAAGAGGGCTGCGACGCCCGCATCAGCGTGCACCCTCCCGAGTACTTCGACTACAGCCTGGGGGTTCGCTGCTGCCAGTAGGACACCAGCCGCGATCGGTGGTCCGCCGGCCGAGTCGCAGTCGCCGGAGGTGGAGGTCATCGCGGGGTCCAGTTCGGCTGAGTGTCAGTTC